>NZ_JBVHQD010000018.1:0-214941 GCF_055567595.1 Streptomyces sp. NPDC026515 | reverse complement strand
CGCATCAGCGTGCTCTTCGCGATGCTCCGCGACGGCGCCTTCTACGAACCCCGAACCCCACGCCTCGCTTGACGAAAGACATAGAGGCACCCCCCGGACCAAGCTCGGCCAGCCCTTCACCCACTGGTCCCTGCGTAAACTCGCCGCCTACCTGCGGAAAGTGCACGGGCGTGTCATTCGGATCGGCCGCGAGGCGTTACGGTGCCTGCTCGCCCGCCGCGGCGTCACCTTCCAGCGGACCAAGACATGGAAGGAATCGCCCGACCCCGAGCGTGACGCCAAGCTGGACCGCATCGAGGAGGTGCTGGAGCGTTTCCCGGACCGTGTCTTCGCGTTCGACGAGTTCGGGCCGCTCGGCATCCGGCCCACCGCCGGGTCGTGCTGGGCCGAGCAGGGCCGGCCCGAGCGGCATCCCGCGACCTACCACCGCACCCACGGGGTGCCCTACTTCCACGGCTGCTACTCGATCGGCGACGACACTCTCTGGGGCGTCAACCGCCGCAGGAAGGGCGCCGCGAACACCCTGTCCGCGCTGAAGTCGATCCGGGCCGCCCGCCCGGACGGCGCCCCGATCTACGTGATCCTGGACAACCTGTCCGCCCACAAAGGCGCCGATATCCGTCGCTGGGTGAAGAAGAACAAGGTCAACCTGTGCTTCACCCCGACCTACGCGTCCTGGGCGAACCCGATCGAGGCTCACTTTGGACCGTTGCGACAGTTCACCGTCGCCAACTCCAACCACCGCAACCACACCGCCCAGACGCGAGCCCTGCACGCCTACCTGAGGTGGCGCAACGCCAACGCCCGCCATCCCGACGTCCTCGCCGCTCAACGCCGTGAACGTGCTCGGATCCGCAGCGAGAAGGGCATCCGGTGGGGCGGGCGACCGCTTGCCACTGCGGCCTGACCCACAATGCGGCTTGCAACGCCGCCCCAATCTGGACTCGTCGTTCGACAGACCATCCGGGATGATCTCCGCGCCGCTACACGGTCACGCCAGCCCGAACCATGGCAGGCACTCCGGCAACCCTTCCATCTTCACGGGGACCAGTTGGTGTTGTTGCCACTGTTCAGCAGTGAGGCGGAGCCTGCGCAGCACGGCGGGCTTGGCGCGTACGGCATGACGCTCAATGCCGTCCTCGCGATAGCCAAGCTTGCGTGAAACCGACAGCGAGGCTGCGTTATCTGCATATGCCCCAGAAACAGCGTGCTGTGCACCGAGTCCAGCGAAGGCCAGGTGGAGGACAGCCGCGCGCATCTCAGTCCCCAGGCCCTGGCGGTGGTGGGCCCTGCCTAGCCAGGAACCAGTGCCTACTTCACGGCGGACCGAAAAGTCCCGGGCACCGATGCCCTGGGTACCTACGACGATCCCATCGCGCACGACCACCAGGTTCAGCTCCCAGTTCTCCGGCTGCCACTCGCCCCAGCAACGCCAGTGGTACTGCAGGACACTCTGAGCACGCTGTTCGGGCTCGACATCGGTCCATGCCACGGTGAACGGCTGCACCGCCGGGTCATGCACACCATCGGCGGCCAACGAAGCCAACGCGACGAGATCATCCAGGTTCGGCAATCGCAGCTCCAGGCGCGGCGTGGTCAACCGCAGGCCCGCAAGCGGCCAGTGGGTTAGCAGGGTCATGACCAGGGATTCTTCTCGCCCCAAGCCATCGGGACCACTGGATTTCCGAGGGGGCGCGTTGTGGATTTTTACGCCCCCAACCCGGTGGACCTATTTGGTCACAGCACTAGACGACAACACTCACCTGGTGTAGCGGGGTGAGAGAGGTCTGCCGCCGTACGGATTGCCCGCCGGAACGATCACTCCCCGATTGGATACGCGGGGTCGGGAAGTGGGATCTCCTCCGAGCGCGACAACCAGTAGGTGCGCATCCGTGGCGGCTGGAGTGCGTAGTCGACGCAGCGCACTGCTGGCTCCTCCAACGTTGGGTACGTCAGGTGCCAGACCCCGTCTCTGTCCGGGTCGGGTTGGATGGGGAAGCCCGACAGCTTTAGCTACACCCGCAACGAACCCGGTGAACGTCTCCTCGTCCGCTGCCGCAACCGCCGGGCGACCATCTGCCCCGCCTGCTCCCGGGTCCACGCCGGAGACACCTACCACCTCGTCCGCGCCGGCCTCCTTGGCGGCAAGAACATCCCCGAGACAGTCCGCCATCGGCCCCGGCTCTTCGTCACCCTGACCGCCCCGTCCTTCGGCCCGGTCCACCGCGCCGCGGAAGCGTGCCGTCCTCGCCGCGACGGCGGAACCTGCGAGCACGGGCGGTCCCTCGGTTGCGGCGCTGTCCACGCCCCGGGTGCTGGCGTCGCCGGTCAACCGCTCTGTCCCGACTGCTACGACTACACCGCCCACGTGCTGTGGCATGCACACGCCTCCAAGCTGTGGGACCGGTTCGTCATCGACGTCCGCCGACGCCTCGCCACCTCAGCCGGCCTCGTGCAATCGCGCTTCGCCCAGCACGCCCGACTCTCCTTCACCCGCGTCGCCGAATATCAGAAGCGCGCGGCCGTCCACGTTCACGCCGTCGTACGCCTCGACGGGCCCAACGGCCCGGAAGACCAACCCCCGGCCTGGGGCACAACGGAACGGCTCATCGACGCGGTGCGCGCCTCCGCCCGGCGGGTCCTGGTCCACACCCCCTACAGCCCGGCCACCGGGGAACTGACTCTTCGCTGGGGTGTCCAGGTCGACGCCCGGCCATTGCGCACGAACGGCGACGGCACCGACGATGACGCAGTCGCCGCGTACGTCGCCAAATACGTCACCAAGGGGGCCAGCGAGACAGGCGCCGGCACCGACCGCCCTGTCACCGATCAGGGAGACATCGAGTCAGCACCCGTCAGCGAACACGTCCGCGCCCTCATGCGCGCCTGCTGGCACCTCGGCGGCCTGCCCGAGTACGAGCCTCTGCGCCTCCGCTCCTGGACACACACCCTCGGCTACCGGGGCCACATCCTCACCAAATCCCGCGCCTACTCGACCACGTACGCGGCCTTGCGGGCCGAACGCGCCCACCACGTGGGCCACGCGGAGGTGCCGGACGTGATCATCGAACGGCAATGGCGTTACGTGGGCTCGGGCCACTCCCCCGGCGCTGCCCTTATCGCGACCGGAGTCGCCGAGGATCTCGCCACCAACCGCGAATGGGGCCGGGAGGCCGCGCCTGATCGGGGGTGGACCTGATGCCCCGGACAACGGTGATCTGGACGCCCAACAAGACTCTGTCTGCGGCCGAGCGGGCACTGCTGCTGCGGATCCTCTTCGGACGCCAAATCTCGCGCCTCCGAAATGACCGAATACCTGATGAAGCGTCAACGCATCGCAGTAGGCTGGAAGTTAAGACAAGCGCCCCGGCAGCGGCTGGCACCGCCCCGGGGCTGGCCGACTGATTGGGAGTCGACGTGTCCAATAAAAGCACAGCCCTGTCCGCACCCATCGGGACCCTTGCTGGGGTGGTTGGCACACGCGCGCTGCGCGCGGTCGACTACCTCCGTGTCTCGACCGAGGAGCAGAAGAAGGGCTACGGGGTAGCCAGGCAAAGCCGCAAGACAACAAGGCACATCGCACTCAAGCAGTGGGCACACAGCGGGACTTACAAGGACGAGGGAGTCTCAGGGTCCCTGGAAGCAGCTGACCGAGGTGACCTCAAGCGCCTCATGGATGCCGCTCAGCAGACTCCGCGCCCCTTCGACATCGTTGTGGTGCCGGACGGCCGTGTGATCGGTCGCAAGGGCCGCGCATTCTGGCGCTGGGTGTGGGCCCTCGAAGACATCGGCGTCTACGTCGCCGTCGTGGCCGACGACTACGACAACACGACCACCGAGGGGCGCAAGAAGATGCGCCGCGATGCCGACTACGCAGAGACCGAGTGGGAGACGATCCGAGACCGCACCCAGGGCGGGTTGCAGGAGAAGGCAGAACTCACGCCGGCTGCTCACATCGGCGGGCCTCCTCCCTTCGGCTACCGCATCGCCAACAAGGGAACTCCTGGCTCCTACCTGGTGGTCCATGAGGATGAAGCGAAGGTCATCAGGCACGTGTACAACCTGGTCGTTGGCGAGGGCCTCAACCTCCGTAAGGCCACGATCCGTCTCAACTCCGAGGGCATCACGACCCGCTCGGGCAAGTCATGGACGCGCGACAACCTCCGCGATCGAGTGATGTCCGTACCGGTGCTCGATGCCGTGCTCGTCTTTCGCGGGAAGCATGCCAAGACCGACGAGGATGGCAGGCCTCTCTGGGGCGACTCGGTCAGGATCGAGCTTCCTCGGATCCTGACCGAGGAACAGAGCGCTGAGCTACGGCGAAAGGTTGCCGAGACCGCAAAGCGCAGCAGCGGGCAGCGATCCTTCTACCCGTTGAGCGGCCGAGTCGTCAGCCTCTGCCAGCGGACGTACTCAGGAATCAGCTTCGCATCGGACCGTGAGTGCGCCCGGTTCTACCGATGCGCCGGAAACGCGCCCAAGGATCTCAGTCAGAAGTCCTGCGGCTGTTCTCGCATCGACGCAGATGCTCTTGAGGCACACGTCTGGACCCGCGTCACTGAAATCGCGAGCGACAGCGAAAAACTTCAGCTGTTGGCTGCCGAGTGGATCGGGATGACGGAGGGGGACACTGCCGCTCTGGTCGACCGGATCGCCGACCTCGACCGACAGATCGAGGGCATGAACGCGTCGATTGCCGCCGTCATCGTTGCCACCGCCAAACAGAGCAAGTCAGCAGACGCCATCGAGGCGGCCGCAGTCGTGCTAAACGAGGAACTCCAGCAGCTTCAGAATCTGCGTGATGAAGCGGCCGAATGGCTGACTGAGATGGAGGAGTCGGACCAGCGTGCACGTGATCTGATCGCCCTGGCTGCCATGGCGAAGAAGTCGTTCCCGGACATGGCCCCGGAGCAGCAAGCGGCCATCCTGTCCATGCTGGAGCTGAAGGTCACGATCACCGGTCCCGTCCCGGACGATCGACGCGGTGGTGTCCCCTGCACCGTGCGGGCCTGGTACGCCGCCAATGGCCTCGGCGTCCCCGCCGCCAGCCTCTCCGACGCGGAATGGGCCAGGGTCGCTCCCCTACTGCCCAAAGGGCGCAGGGGTACCGTGCGCCGATCGTTGGACGCCATCTTCTACAAGGCGCGGACCGGTAAATCGTGGCCAGAAGTGATCAAGGATACTGGCGCCACCATCCAGGCCTCGAAGCACTTCAATGCCTGGACATCAGATGACACGTGGACCCGTGTGAACGCCGCACTGTCGGACCTGGAAAAGGTCCCTCTCCCCGAACTTCAGCTCCTGCCGCCAATGGTCATCGAAGGGCGAGTCGACCCGAGCGCGATGCTGCACCCTGAGGGACGATCCCGAACGGGATGCCGATGATCGTGATGCAGAGGATCACGCCCGCCAGCAGGTAGCCGAGGAACAGCCAGAAGCCGCTCAGGCGAGCCAAATGACGTTCAGGATGGTCTTCACTGCGGGCGACCTGCCATCTTCTCCAGTCGGGCGATCCGCTCCGCCATGGGCGGATGCGTCGAGAACATCTTGGACAGTCCCTGGCCCGGACGGAAGGGGTTCGCGATCATCATGTGGCTCGCGGTCTCGATCCGGGGCTCGGGCGGCAGCGGGAGTTGCTTGGTGCCGGCCTCCAGCTTCCGCAGGGCGCTGGCGAGGGCGAGAGGGTCGCCGGTGAGCTGGGCACCGGAGGCGTCCGCCTCGTACTCCCGGGAGCGGCTGATGGCGAGCTGGATGAGGGTGGCGGCGAGCGGGCCCAGGATCATGATGAGCAGCAGGCCGAGGAAGCCGGGGCCGTCGTCGTCGTCCGACCGGCCGACCGGGATCAGCCAGGCGAAGTTGACCAGGAACATGATCACCGAGGCGAGGGCGCCGGCGACCGACGAGATGAGGATGTCGCGGTTGTAGACGTGGCTGAGCTCGTGGCCGATCACGCCCCGCAGTTCGCGCTCGTCCAGGATCCGCATGACGCCCTCCGTGCAGCACACGGCGGCGTTGCGGGGGTTGCGGCCCGTGGCGAAGGCGTTCGGCGCCTCCGTCGGGGAGATGTACAGGCGGGGCATGGGCTGGCGGGCCTGGGTCGAGAGGTCGCGGACCATCCGGTAGAGGGCCGGGGCCTCGAATTCGCTCACGGGGCGGGCGCGCATCGCGCGTAGCGCCAGTTTGTCGCTGTTCCAGTACGCGTACGCGTTCGTGCCGAGGGCGACGAGGACCGCGACGATCAGACCCGTCCGGCCGAAGAAGCTGCCGATGACGATGATGAGTGCCGACAGTCCCCCGAGGAGAACTGCCGTCCTGAGTCCGTTGTGCCGGCGGTGCACGGTACGCCCTCCAAGTCGTGCGGCAGGGGAACCCTTTGCCTGCGGTGCTGCCTTCCGATCTGCGATGCCACCGGTGTCGTGGTGTCACGTCCAGTGGACCCTTACGCACTGGTCAACGCCAGGCGACGGCCGCTAGTTCCCTTGTGTCCGCTGTGCGCCGCGCGAGCCGTTCGGGTGAGCGCCGCGTCCCGGCACACGTGGGCCCGCACGCGCGCGTGAGGGCGTCAGAACAGTCCGGTGGCGGCGAAGCGGAGCACCAGCTGGGGTGCGCCGGAGAGGGCGACACCGAGGGCGCCGGTGAGGGCGAGTGCGGCGGTGAGCGGGGCAGGCAGGCGGTGCTTGGCCGTCTCGCCTTCCGGAGCACGGAACAGCAGGCCCGTCCACTGCAGGTAGTAGTAGAGGGCGATCACGACGTTGACGGCCATGACGACGGCCAGCCAGCCGAGGCCGGCGTCGACGGCCGCCGAGAAGACGGTGACCTTGGCGAAGAGTCCGACGATGCCCGGCGGCAGTCCGGCCAGGCACAGCAGGAAGAACGCCAGGAGCAGCGCGGTCAGCGGGTTCTTGCCGTACAGGCCGCGGTAGTCGGAGAGCCGGTTGAGTGCCTTCGTCCGGCCGACCAGGGCGGCCACCGCGAAGGCGCCGAGATTCACGGCCGCGTACATGAGGGCGTAGGCGACGGTGGAGCCGACGGCCTTCTGGGGGTCCTTGGCGTATCCGGCGGCGGCGATCGGCACGAGCAGGTAGCCGGCCTGGCCCACCGAGGACCAGGCGAGCAGTCGTACCGCGCTGTACGCGCGCGTGGCCTGCTGGCGCAGGGCCGCCACGTTGCCGACGGTCATGGTGAGGGCGGCCAGGGCGGCGAGTGCCGGGCCCCAGACGTCGGCGTACGACGGGAAGGCGACGACGGTGACCAGGATCAGGCCGGAGAAGCCGACGGCCTTGCCGACGACCGACAGGTAGGCGGCGATCGGGAGGGGGGCGCCGACATAGGTGTCGGGGACCCAGAAGTGGAAAGGGACTGCGGCCGTCTTGAAGGCGAAACCGACCAGGGTGAGGACGACACCCGTCTGGGCGAGCGTGTGCAACTGGCCGTCGACGTGCTGGACGCGGTCGGCGATCTGGGTGAGGTAGAGGCTGCCGGTGGTGACGTACACGAAGCTGACGCCCAGGAGGCTGACGGCGGTCGCGGTCACCGAGGACAGGAAGAACTTCAGGGCGGCTTCGGAGGACTTCGCGTCCCCGTGCCGGATGCCGACGAGGGCGAAGGCGGGCAGGGAGGCGACCTCCAGGGCGACGATCAGGGTGGCGAGGTCGCGGGAGGCGGGCAGCAGGGCCGCGCCGGCGGCCGAGGAGAGCAGCAGGAACCAGAACTCGCCCTGGGGATAGCGGCGGTTGCCGTCCTTGAGGGTGGTGACGGACAGCAGGGCGGTGAGCAGGGCGCCGCCGAGCACCAGGAACTGCACGATCAGGGTGAACCGGTCGGCCGTGTAGCTGCACGCGCGCGTGGCGCCCGTCAGGCAGAAGGTGCTGCGGTCGTGGTCCAGGAGTGGCAGCAGCAGGACGGCGGCCGCGGCGAGTCCGGCGACCGCCACCCAGCCGAGGATCGGCTTCCTGGCCTCGGGCACGAACAGGTCGGCGACCAGGACGGCGAGGGCGACGACGGCGGTGAGGGTGGGCGGGGCGACGGCGAGCCAGTCGACGGACTGGACGAGGTTCGTGGCCATGGGCTGGGCCAGGGCGCTCATCGGGGGCCTCCTGCGAGGAGCTGCTGCACGGCCGGGTCGGTGAGTCCGAGCAGGGCCTTCGGCCACAGTCCGGCGACGACGGTGAGGGCGACGAGCGGGGTCCAGGCCGCGAACTCGTAGCTGCGGACGTCGGCGAGTTCCGGCCTGTCCTGCGGTACGGCGCCCATGCAGACGCGGCGGACCACGGCCAGCATGTACGCGGCGGTCAGCAGGGTGCCGAAGGCGGCGATCGCCATGAAGGTGAGGAAGGCGGGGCGGTTGAGGCCGGGGGCGGGCTTGAACGCGCCGAACAGGGCGAGCATCTCGCCCCAGAACCCGGCGAGGCCCGGCAGTCCGAGTGAGGCGACGGCGGCGAAGGCGATGAGGCCGCCGAGACGCGGTGCCTTGCCGTACAGGGCGGCGCCCGTTTCCTCGGCAAGGGTGTCGAGGTCGGTCGTGCCGGTGCGGTCCTTCAGGCCGCCGACCAGGAAGAACAGCAGGCCGGTGATGAGGCCGTGGGCGATGTTGGCGAACAGGGCGCCGTTGACGCCGGTGGGGGTCATGGTGGCGATGCCGAGCAGGACGAAGCCCATGTGGCCGACGGAGGAGTAGGCGATCAGGCGTTTGAGGTCGCCCTTCGCACCCCGTTTGGCCAGGTTCAGGCAGGCCAGGGAGCCGTAGATGATCCCGACCACGGCGAAGGCCGCGAGGTACGGGGCGAAGGTGCGGAATCCGTCCGGTGCGACCGGCAGCAGGATCCGGACGAACCCGTACGTGCCCATCTTCAGCAGGACTCCGGCCAGCAGGACCGAGCCGACGGTCGGCGCGGCGGTGTGGGCGTCCGGCAGCCAGCTGTGCAGGGGCCACATCGGGGTCTTGACCGCGAGCCCGATGCCGATCGCCAGAGCGGCGATGACCTGCACGGATGTGGTCAGTGACCGGCCGTTGTCAGTGGCGAGTGCCACCATGTCGAAAGTGCCCGCCTTGATTCCGATCAGGAGCAGGCCGAGCAGCATGACCACGGATCCGAGCAGGGTGAAGAGGATGAACTTCCAGGCGGCCCGGGTCCGCCCCGCGCCGCCCCACCGGGCGATGAGGAAGTACATCGGGATGAGCACCATCTCGAACGCCAGGAAGAACAGCAGCAGGTCGAGGACGGCGAAGCTGGCGAGGGTGCCGGACTCCAGGACGAGGAGCAGTGCGACGAAGGCCTTCGGGGACGGGCCCGCAGGCATGTTGAAGTACGAGTAGAGCGCGCAGAGGAAGGTCAGCAGCGCGGTCAGGACCACGAGGGGCAGGGAGATGCCGTCGATGCCGAGGTGGATGCGCACGTCGAGTGCGGGGATCCAGCTGATGTCGGTCGTGGCCTGCATCCTCGACGGATGGTCCTGGTCGAAGCCGAGTGCGAGGACGATCGTGGCGATGAGGATCGCGCCGGTCACGGTCATGCCGTGGCGGAGCACGGCCTGCCCGGGTGACTTCCCCTTCAGCCCGGGCGGGGCGGGGAGCAGGGCGGCGACGGCGCCGAGGAGCGGGCCGACGACGATCAGTGCCAGAAGGAACTGCATCACGGACTCGTTGATATCGATCACGCCTGCTCACGCTCCGGTGGCGACGAGGAGGACGGCGACCGCCAGGACGACGGTGCCGGCGAGCAGCGCGCTCACATAGGTCTGGACGTTGCCGGTCTGGGCGCGGCGTACGGCGGCGCCGAGCAGGCGGGGTGCGGCGGCCGCGCCGCGGACGTAGGTGTCCACGACCTCGCGGTCGAGGAACTGGACGAGGCTCGCCGCCGCCAGGACCGGGCGGACGAACAGGACGTCGTACACGGTGTCCAGGTGGAAGCCTTCGGCGGCGTGCCGGCGCAGCGGGCCGAGCAGCAGCCGGGCGGGGTCCGCCGGGTCGGGTGCGTAGGCCACGTCGCCGAACGCGGGCTCGTGGGTGGCGATGGCCTCGGCCTCGACCAGTGCCGCGTCGCCCTCGGGGTGCGCGGCGACGGCGCCGATCGGGGCTCGGGCCGCCAGTGCCCTGGTGCGCTGCCAGGCGCCGTAGGTCATGAGTCCGCCGATCAGCGCGAGGCCGGTGCCGAGGACCGAGGTGGTGAGGGCCGGGGTGAGGTCACGGCCGTCGAACCAGCCGGGCAGCGACCGGTAGGCGAACCCGCCGAAGGCGAGGGACGGGACGGCCAGGACCCACAGCACCACGGTCATGGTCAGCGGCTGCCGGCCGTGGTCGGGGGCCTCGCTGCCCCGGCCGCGGAAGGCGAGCAGCCACAGCCTGGTCGCGTACGCGGCGGTCAGCAGGGCGGTGACCAGGCCGGCGACGAGGACGATCCAGCCGGCGCTGCCGGGAGTGTGCGCGGTGTGGCCGGTGGTCGCGTGCTCGGCGGCGCCCAGGACGGACTCCTTGGAGAAGAAGCCGCTGAAGGGCGGGATCGCGGCCAGCGCGAGGAGCGCCACTGTCATCGTCCAGTAGGCGTCCGGGACACGGTCGCGCAGTCCTGCGGTGCGGGACATGACGGCCAGTGAGTTGGTGCCGGCGGCGTGGATGACCACGCCTGCCGCGAGGAACAGCAGCGCCTTGAAGGCGCCGTGGGACAGGAGGTGGAAGACGGCGGCGCCGCGGTCGCCGACGGCGAGGGCGCCGGTCATGTAGCCGAGCTGACCGATCGTCGAGTAGGCGAGGACGCGTTTGATGTCGTCCTGGGCGAGCGCGGCGAGAGCCGACCCGACCATGGTGACGGCTCCCATGACGGCGAGGACGACCATCACGGCCGCGCTGGTCTCGAAGACCGGAAGGAGACGAGCGACGAAGTAGACACCGGCGGCGACCATCGTCGCGGCGTGGATCAGTGCGGAGACGGGGGTCGGGCCCGCCATGGCGTCGGGAAGCCAGGTGTGCAGCGGGAACTGCGCCGACTTGCCCGCCACTCCGCACAGGAGCAGCAGGGCGACCAGGGTCGGGTGGTGCAGTCCGCCGTTCGCGACGGTGCCGAGGATCGTGGTGATGCGGAAGGAGCCGGCGTCGGTGGCGAGCGCGAACAGGCCGATCAGGAACGGCACGTCGCCGAGCTTGGTGACCAGGAAGGCCTTGATGGAGGCGGCGCGGGCCTCGGGGGTCTCCCAGTAATGGCCGACCAGGAAGTAGGAACAGATGCCCATGACTTCCCAGCCGACCAGCAGCACGATCAGGTCGCCTGAGTAGACGACCAGCAGCATCGCCGAGGTGAAGAGGGAGACGAGGGCGGCGTACGAGGGGTAGCGCGGGTCGTCGCGCAGATAGCCGGTCGAGTAGATCTGCACGCAGGTGGCGACGAGGGCGACCAGGACGGCGACCAGAGCGGCGAAGCCGTCGATGTACAGGGCGAGTTCGATCGGGACCGAACCGGTCGGGGTGAGCTGGGTGTGGGCCTCGACGGCCCGGCCGCCGCCCTGGTCCACGGCGACCGTGATGGCCAGCGCGAGTGCGGCGAGGGCCGGCAGGACCGCGAGCGGGCGGACGAAGCCGGGGGCCGTGCGTCCCACGAGCAGGCCGGCCGCGGCGGCCAGGAAGGGCAGGAGGGGGACGAGGACGGCGAGGTTGGTCGTGGTCACGCGGTGGCCTCAGCCTTCTCGTCGGCCGTCCCGTCCGTGGGCGTGCCGTGCTCGTGGCCCTCGGCGGTGTCGCGGAGCCGGTCGATGTCGGAGGTGCCGCGGTTGCGGTAGACGGCGAGGACGATCGCCAGGCCGATGCCGATCTCGGCGGCGGCGATGGCGATGGTGAACAGGGTCAGTGCCTGTCCGGAGTGCAGGGTGTCCCGGGCGGCCTTGCTCAGCCACACGTCGAAAGCGACGAGGTTGAGGTTGACGGCGTTGAGCATCAGCTCGACCGACATCAGGACCAGGATCGCGTTGCGGCGGGCGAGGACGCCGTACAGGCCGGTACAGAAGAGGAGGGCGGACAGGACGGCGGGATAGGCGAGGTGCATCAGCGGGCGCCTTCCTGCTCGGCCCCTTGCTCGGAGCCCTGCTCGGGCTCTGGCCCGATCGGGTGAATCCCGGAACCCGTGACGGATGGGGAACTCTGTGTGACGGTCCGGCCGTTCACAGGGGGCGGGGCCGGGTCCGCCTTCGTCTTCCGGGACAGGACGATCGCACCGACCAGGGCCGCGAGGAGAAGGACGGAGAGAACCTCGAAGGGCAGGACCCAGTTCTGGAAGAGGCTCTCGCCGGTGACCTTGGTCGAACCGGCGGCGGGGCCATCCAGGTCGACCCAGGTGGTGCGGAAGGCGTCCACGACCACCCAGACCAGGGCGGCCGCGGCGGTCACCGCGACGGCCAGCGCGGCCCAGCGGTTCTCGGAGTCGGCGTCCGGGGAGCGACCGATCGGGGCCCTGGTGAGCATCAGACCGAAGAGGAGGAGGACGACTACGGAACCCACATAGATGAGGACCTGCACCCAGGCGATGAACTCCGCGGTGAGCAGCAGGTATGCGACGGCGAGACCGCCGAGCGTGACCACCAGCCACAGGGCGGCGTGCACCAGCTGGCGGGTGGTGACCGTGACCAGGGCGGCGCCGAAGGTGACCAGGCCGACGAGGAGGAACGCGATCTCCACCCCGGTCGGGGACAGGAACCCGTGCGGCGCCTGGGCGAGGGGGCTCACGACTCGCCCTCCCGCTGCTCGGCCTGCGCGGCCGCGAGCTTCTCCGCGGACTTCCGGGCGGCGGCGATCTCCTTCGGTTCCTCCGCGCCGGGGTCGAGGGCGGGCGGTGCCGGCACCGTCCACATCCACTCGCGGAGCTTGTCCCGCTCGTGGGTGAGCTCGTGGATGTTGGTCTCGGCGTACTCGAACTCCGGGGACCAGAACAGGGCGTCGAAAGGACAGACCTCGATGCAGATACCGCAGTACATGCACAGGGAGAAGTCGATGGCGAAGCGGTCCAGAACGTTGCGGCTGCGTTCGCGGCCGCCCGGCGCCGCGGGCGGGACGGTCTCCTTGTGGGAGTCGATGTAGATGCACCAGTCGGGGCACTCACGGGCGCAGAGCATGCAGACCGTGCAGTTCTCCTCGAACAGGCCGATCACACCACGGGTGCGGGGCGGGAGGTCGGGCAGGGCGTCCGGGTACTGCTCGGTGACCGTCTTCCGGGTCATCGTGCGCAGGGTGACGGCCAGGCCCTTGGCGAGGCCGCTGCCGGGGATGGGGGCCACGGTTAGGAGATCACCACCTTGACGATGCCGGTGAGGGCGATCTGGGCGAGGGAGAGGGGGACGAGAAGGGTCCAGGAGAACTTCTGCAGCTGGTCCTCGCGCAGCCGGGGGTAGGTCACGCGGAGCCAGATCACTACGAAGGCGAGGAGCGCCGTCTTCAGGAGGGTCCACAGCCAGCCGAGGCCGTCGGCTCCCCACGGGCCGTGCCAGCCGCCGAGGAAGAGGACGGTGGTCAGACCGCAGAGGACGACGATCCCGGCGTACTCGGCGAGCAGGAACAGGGCGAAACGCAGGCCGGTGTACTCGGTGTACGCACCGAAGATGATCTCCGTGTCGGCGACGGGCATGTCGAAGGGGGGCCGCTGGAGTTCCGCGAGGCCGGCGATGAAGAAGACCAGGCCTCCGGTGATCTGCCAGGGCAGCCACCACCAGTGGAAGGCACCGACGATGCCCGGCAGGGAGACGGTACCGGCCGCCATCGCCACGGAGGCGGCGGCGAGCAGCATGGGGAGTTCGTAGGCGAGGAGCTGGGCGGCGGTGCGCAGACCGCCGAGGAGGGAGAACTTGTTGGCGCTGGCCCAGCCGGCCATGAGCGAGCCGAGGACACCGATGCCCATCACGGCCAGCACGAAGAACACGCCCGCGTCCAGCACCTGGCCGACGGCACCCTCGCCTGGGCCGATCGGGATGGCGAGCAGCACGAGCAGATACGGGAGGAGAGCCACCGCGGGTGCCAGCTGGAAGATGCGGCGGTCCGCACCCGCGGGGACCACGTCCTCCTTCTGCACGAACTTCACGCCGTCGGCGATCAGCTGGGCCCAGCCGTGGAAGCCACCGGCGTACATCGGGCCGAGGCGGCCCTGCATATGGGCCATCACCTTGTGCTCGGTCTGACCGACGATCAGGGGGAAGGTGAGGAAGACGACGAACACGACGAGGAGTCGCAGCACGACGTCCAGGGCGTCGTTCACTACGGGCCTCCTGGGCGGTCTTCGTGGGGAGCGGGTCGTTGTTCGGTGGTGGCGCTGTCCGGGTCCGGGTTCGAGTCCGGGTCCGGAGCCAGGTCCTGGGCTTCGGGGCTGGGAGGAGCGTCGGGGCCTGAGGCGACGGCGGAATCGGGGGGTGCGGTCTCGGACTCGGCGTCGTCTGAATCCTCGGGAGCCTGCCCGTCCTCGGGTGCCTCGGCCGGCGAGACCGGCTCGGTGGACTCGGTGGACTCGGTCGAGTCGGTCGACTCAGGGGATGCGTCCCGCCGCTCTCCGCCTCCGCCTCCAGCTTCGGCTTCGTCGAAGGCCGGGCGGGCGTGGTGCCACGGGGCGTCCGGGCTGCGCGGGCCAGAGGGGCGGGCCGGGGCGGCCGGTTCTGCCGCCGGTGCCGTGTGCTGCGTGCGCTGCGACGCGGAGCCACCCGAGGCGGTACGGGCCCGGCGCGGCCCCCGGGGAGCGGAGCCCGTCGGCTCCTCCGCAGGAGCGGTCCCGGCCGCTGCGGATGCCGCCCGCTGTGAGGCGGAACCCTCGCTCACGCTCCGCCCCCGCCGCGGAGTCACCGGCGTCTGCTCACCGGACACGTCCCGCTGAGAAGCAGACCCCTCGGTCGCGCCGCGTCCCCGGCGCGGTGTGGCTGGCGGCGGTGTCTGCGTGGAAGCCGCTTCCGTCGCGGGCGCAGACGCCGGCGCCGGCGCGGACACGTCCGTCGCGTCGGTCGTCTGGCCGGCCGAGCCCTCCGCCGTCGTACGGGAGCGGCGCGCCGGACGCTCGCCGGCTGCGCGTACCGGGCGTTCGCCGGTGGCGCGGGGCGCGCCGGCCCGGGCCGGACGTGCGGGGACAGGGGGGAGCTGGCCCTTCAGGGGGCCCCATTCGTTGGGGTCGGGAACGCCCGGGGGGAGGATCTGGCGGCGCCTGGGGCCGCCGTGGTCGGACTCGCCGGGTTCCTTGGCGCCGGGCCAGGCCTTGGCGACACGGGCCGCCAGGACGAAGTCCTTGCGCAGGGGGTGGCCCTCGAAGGTCTCCGGGAGGAGGAGGTGGTCCAGGCCGGGATGGCCGGAGAAGCGGACGCCGAACATCTCGTGGGTCTCGCGTTCGTGCCAGCGAGCGCCCGCGTAGACGCCGACGGCGGAAGGGAGTTCGGCGGCGGAGTGCGGCACGGTGGTCCGCAGGAGCAGGCGGCGGACCGGGGCGAGGGCGACCACGTGGGCGGAGACGCGGAAGCCGGTGCCCGGTTCGTCGACCGCGCTCATCCAGTCGAAGAAGGTGCAGCGCAGGGTCGTACGGGCCGTCTCCAGGGCGGCGAGCCAGGAGGAGGGAGGGACGTCGACCGTGAGGACCTCGTAGGACTCCTCGGCCGTGGCGTCCGGGCCGAAGAGCTCGTCCACGGGTGCGGGGAGCCAGCCGGTGGGGGCCGTCATCGCGGGTCCCCTTCGGCGCCGGGGGCCGGTGGCCGCACCAGGTCGCTCTGGAGGGCGGCGGCGGACGGGCGGGGGGTGGCGTACCGCTCGCCCAGGGACTCCGCCGCGATCTTCTCCTGGAGTTTGAGGATGCCCTGGAGGAGGGCCTCGGGGCGCGGCGGGCAGCCCGGGACGTACACGTCGACGGGGATGATCTGGTCGACGCCCTTGGTGACGGAGTAGGAGTCCCAGTAGGGGCCGCCGCAGTTGCTGCACGCGCCGAAGGAGATGACGTACTTGGGCTCGGGCATCTGCTCGTACAGGCGCTTGACGGCCGGGGCCATCTTGTCGGTGACCGTGCCCGAGACCACCATCAGGTCGGCCTGGCGGGGGCCCGGGGCGAAGGGGATCACTCCGAGGCGGATGAAGTCGTGGCGGGCCATCGACGCGGCGATGAACTCGATCGCACAGCAGGCGAGTCCGAAGTTGAAGACCCAGAGCGAGTACCGGCGGCCCCAGTTGAGGACGACCTTCATCGGCTCGGGGGCGAGGCGGGCGAGCGCGCCCAGCCGTTTGGGTTCCGGGAGCAGCACGGGCTCCGGCGGCGTCACGTCCGGCGTCACGTCCATGTCAGGACGCCCTTCTTGTAGGCGTACAGCAGGCCGACGGCCAGGAAGCCGAGGAAGATGAACATCTCCACGAGCGTGGTGGCGCCGTAGCCGGGGGCGGCGAAGACCGTCGCCCAGGGGAACAGGAAGATCGAGTCGACGGCGAAGACGACGTAGAGGAAGGCGTAGACGTAGTAGCGGACCTGGGTGTGCGCCCAGCCCTCGCCGACGGGGTCGACACCGCACTCGTAGGTCAGGAGTTTCTCCGGCGTGGGAACGACGGGGCGCAGCAGTCGGCCGGCGCCGAAGGCGACGGCGACGAAGAGCACGCCGAGCAGGGTCAGCAGTCCCACGACCGAGTAGGACGCGAAGTAGTCCGCGGCGACGACCACGGTCGGCTCCCCGTTCACCGTCTCCCACATCGTCGGTCCCCTCGCTCCCTCGACAGACCACGGGCCGATCCCGGCCCCGCGTCGTGACCTAAGTCAACTCTTGATTCGACGATCTGTACGCACGGGAGTCTAGGCCCTGATAAAGACACGGTAAGCAGCCCGTCACGCGGTGAGAGGTGTCACCGGGAGCGACGGGTGGGGTTTTCCCCAGGGTGGCCCGGGCGGCGAACTCCATGGCATTGCGTCCCGGCACACGGCACGCTGGCGCATATGACCGCACCTGTTACCCGTTCCCGCGGCAGCCTGGCCGACAGCGGCGAAGACCGCGACCAGCTGCCGCCCGTCCGCTTCGCCTACGACGGTCACACCTGGAAGGAGATCGCGCACCTCCTGCTGAACCTGCCGGTGTCGGTGTTCGGCTTCGTCTACGTGTTCGCGACGGTGTGGGTGAGCGGCGTACTGACGATCACGGTGGTCGGCATCCCGATGCTCGCCGCCACGCTGCTGGGCGCCCGGCAGCTGGGGAAACTGGAGCGGGCACGCGCGCGTGCGCTGCTCGGGGTGCGGGTGGAGGAGCCGACTCCGCTGCCGTGGGCCAAGCGGGGCGGCGGCACTCAGCGGCTGTGGATGGCGCTGAAGGATCCGGTGGGCTGGCGGACCCTGCTGTACGACTTCATCCGGCTGCCCTGGGGCATCCTCACCTTCTGCACGGTGCTGACGTCGTTGTTCGTGCTGTGGCCGGTGCTGCCGTTCATCGCGCGGGGGCTGGCGAACGCGGACCGGGCGATGGTGCGCGGTCTGCTGTCGCCGTCCGACGAGCTGGAGCGCCGGATCGCCGAACTGGAGTCGGACCGGGGGGTCGTGGTGGACACGGCCGCCGCCGACCTGCGGCGCATCGAGCGGGACCTGCACGACGGCGCCCAGGCCCGCCTCGTCAACCTCGCCATGGGGCTCGGGCTGGCCAAGGAGAAGCTCCTGGAGGATCCCGACGGGGCTGCGGCGATGGTCGAGGAGGCGCACGGCGAGGTGAAACTGGCCCTGCAGGAGCTCAGGGACCTCGCCCGGGGCATCCACCCGGCGGTGCTGACCGACCGGGGGCTGGACGCGGCGCTCTCCTCGGTCGCCTCGCGCTGCACGGTTCCGGTGCAGGTGACCGCCGATCTGCCGTCCAGACCGGCGCCCGCGATCGAGGGCATCGCCTATTTCACCGTCTCCGAGCTGCTGCAGAACGTCAGCAAGCACAGTCGGGCACGCGCTGCCTCGGTCGACGTGTGGCGCAGCGACGACCGGCTGCTGATCCAGGTGAGGGACGACGGCCAGGGCGGCGCGAGCCTGGACGGCGGCACCGGGATGCGCGGGCTCGCGGACCGGCTGGGGGCGGTGGACGGCCTGTTCGTCGTCGACTCGCCGGCCGGTGGTCCCACGACGGTCACCGCGGAGCTGCCCTGGCGCGACCGGGGGTAGGGAAAACCCCCCGTCCAAGACGGAGACGGTCTCCATGGTGCGGGGACCCGCGGTCGCAGCAGGGTGGAGGTACGGCAGGGACAGGCCTGACGGGACGAGCTGGAACAGCTGGAACAGACAGCACAGGACGGACGGGACGGCACCGATGGCCACGGAGTACCGGCACGGGCAGGGATACGGGTACGGGTACGGGCAGGACCACGAGTCCGGCTACGACCCCTACGGCGAGCGCCGGCATCGGATGCCGGCGGTGCTGCGGGCGCCGTTCGAGGCACGCAGCTGGCGTGAGTTCGCCTATGTGCTGCTGGGCCTGCCGATCGGCGTCGTGCTGTTCGTGTGGACCGTGACGATGCTGTCCCTCGGTGTCGGTCTGCTGGTGACCTTCATCGGGATCCCCTTGCTGGCCGCGGCCCTGGCCGGCTGCCGGGGCTTCGGGGCGCTGGAACGGGCGCGGGCGCGCGGGCTGCTGCGGCTGGAGGTGGCCGACCCGGAACCGTTGCGGATGCGCAAGCCCGGGGTGATGGCGTGGATCGGCGCGGTACTGAAGAGCGGCACGTCCTGGCGTCATCTGCTGTACGCGGTCCTGCAGTTCCCCTGGTCGGTGTTCTCCTTCGTCGTCGCGCTCAACTTCTGGGCGTACGGCTGGGCTCTGCTGACGTACCCGCTGTGGTTCTGGGTCTTCCCGGTGTACGCCGGTCAGGGCGGTCTTCAGCTGTACGGCGACGCCCATCACAGCGTCTACCTCGACAACCCGTTCGAGATCACCGTGACCGCGCTGGTGGGGCTGCTCTTCACGCTGGCCACGCCGTGGATCGTACGGGCGCTGACCCTGGTGGACCGGCTGATGGTGCACGGGCTGCTCGGACCCTCGAAGCTGGCGTCGCGGGTGGTGGAGCTGGAGTCCGACCGGGGGGTGGTCGTCGACACGGCCGCGGCCGACCTGCGGCGCATCGAGCGGGATCTGCACGACGGGGCGCAGGCCCGGCTGGTGGCGCTGGCCATGGATCTGGGGCTGGCGAAGGAGAAGCTGCAGGAGGACCCGCAGGTCGCCGCGCGGATGGTGGACGAGGCGCACGGCGAGGTGAAGACCGCGCTGCAGGAGCTGCGGGACCTGGCCCGGGGGATCCATCCCGCGGTGCTCACCGACCGGGGGCTGGACGCGGCGCTGTCGGCGGTTGCCTCACGGTGCACGGTGCCGGTGCGGGTGGAGGTCGACCTGGCGGAGCGGCCGGCGGCGGCGATCGAGGGGATCGCGTACTTCACCGTGTCCGAGCTGCTGCAGAACATCAGCAAGCACGCGCGGGCCGCCACCGCGGCGGTGGATGTGTGGCGGAGTGAGGACCGGTTGATGTTGCAGGTCGTGGACGACGGGGTGGGCGGCGCGGACACGGCGAAGGGGTCGGGGCTGGCGGGCCTGGCCGAGCGGCTGGACGCGGTCGACGGGATCCTGGTCGTGGATTCGCCCGTGGGCGGGCCGACGCGGGTGACGGCGGAGCTGCCCTGGCGAGGCTGAGGTCACCGTTTCCGCCCCCGCCACCCTCGCTCGTCCCTTCACCGGGGAGCACCAGGGAGCCGCCAGAGACCCCCGGGGACATCGGCGGGGGCGGGGACCCGTTCGGCCCATGTCCGTGAGGCCACGCTCCCGGGACCTCACCCGGCGCCCCCGCTCCGGCCCGGCCGGTCTCCGGCCGGACCCCGGAAGGGCTGGACAGGGGGTGTCCCCCGTGCGCCGGGCCGCCGAATTGGCTCGTCTCCTGCCATGACCGCACCGCACCGCGCCCCGAATGCTGGAATGCTGGTCTTTCGGACAGGGCAGCATGTACGCCGGACGGGGTGTGGGGGGCCGGAAGATCGTGGAGGACAGGGTGCGGGTGGTCATCGCCGAGGATTCCGTGCTGCTCAGAGAGGGGCTGACCCGGCTGTTGACCGACCGCGGGCACGATGTCGTCGCGGGCGTCGGCGACGCGGACGCGCTGGTGAAGACCATCGCCGATCTCCACGCGCAGGGCGCGATGCCGGACGTGGTGGTGGCGGACGTACGGATGCCGCCGACGCACACCGACGAGGGTGTGCGCGCCGCCGTACGGCTACGGAAGGCGCACCCGGAGCTCGGGGTGCTGGTGCTGTCGCAGTACGTGGAGGAGCGCTACGCCACCGAACTGCTGGCCGGTTCCAGCCGGGGCGTGGGCTACCTGCTGAAGGACCGGGTGGCCGAGGTCAGGGAGTTCGTGGACGCGGTCGTGCGGGTCGCCGGGGGCGGTACGGCGCTCGACCCCGAGGTGGTCGCGCAGCTGCTCGGGCGCAGCCGCAAGCAGGACGTGCTGGCCGGCCTGACCCCGCGCGAGCGGGAGGTGCTGGGCCTGATGGCCGAGGGCCGGACGAACTCGGCGATCGCCCGGCAGCTGGTCGTGAGCGACGGAGCCGTCGAGAAGCACGTCAGCAACATCTTCCTCAAACTGGGGCTCTCCCAGAGCGACGGGGACCACCGGCGCGTTCTGGCCGTCCTGACCTATCTGAACTCCTGACGGGACCGGCATCGTGTCGGAGCCGGAAGGCGGCCGGGGGGAGAGAAAATCATGACAAGTCAGGGCGACAGGTCGTCTCATGAAGCCGTCCATCATGTGAGCCGGGACGGGAAGGCGACCCTAACCGACGTAGGGTTGATTTCGGGATGGTCAGTGGGACGGCCGCCCCCGGACAGCCGCCTCGAAGGAGGTCCAGTTCAGTGACCAGCCAGGTCAGCAGGACAACGGAACAGGCCGACGGAACCGTCGTGGGAGAACAGCGCAGGCCGGGCGGCGTGAAGGCCGTCCGGCGCCTCGACCGGGTGATCATCCGGTTCGCGGGGGACTCGGGTGACGGTATGCAGCTCACCGGTGACCGGTTCACATCGGAAACCGCGTCCTTCGGCAACGATCTCTCGACCCTCCCGAACTTCCCCGCCGAGATCCGTGCCCCGGCAGGCACCCTGCCCGGGGTCTCCTCATTCCAGTTGCACTTCGCCGACCACGACATCCTCACCCCCGGGGACGCGCCGAACGTGCTGGTCGCGATGAACCCGGCCGCCCTGAAGGCCAACATCGGGGACCTGCCGCGCGGCGCGGAGATCATCGTCAACACGGACGAGTTCACCAAACGGGCGATGCAGAAGATCGGATACGCCGACTCCCCGCTGGAGGACGGCTCACTGGACGGCTACAGCCTCCATCCGGTGCCGCTGACCACCCTGACGGTGGAAGCACTCAAAGAATTCGACCTCACCCGCAAAGAGGCCGAGCGCAGCAAGAACATGTTCGCGCTCGGCCTCTTGTCATGGATGTACCACCGGCCCACCGAGGGCACGGAGCGGTTCCTCAAGCAGAAGTTCGCGCGCAAACCCGAGGTCATGAACGCCAACCTGGCGGCCTTCCGGGCAGGCTGGAACTTCGGCGAGACGACCGAGGACTTCGCGGTCTCCTACGAGATCGCCCCGGCGACCACCGCGTTCCCGGTGGGCACCTACCGCAACATCTCCGGGAACCTGGCCCTGGCCTACGGCCTGGTGACCGCCTCCCGCCAGGCCGACCTGCCGCTCTTCCTCGGCTCGTATCCGATCACCCCGGCCTCCGACATCCTGCACGAGCTGTCGAAGCACAAGAACTTCGGTGTGCGGACCTTCCAGGCCGAGGACGAGATCGCCGGGATCGGCGCGGCACTCGGCGCGGCCTTCGGTGGCTCGCTCGCCGTGACGACCACCTCGGGCCCGGGCGTCGCGCTGAAGGCGGAGACGGTCGGACTCGCGGTGTCGCTGGAGCTGCCGCTGCTGGTGGTGGACATCCAGCGCGGTGGGCCGTCCACCGGCCTGCCGACCAAGACCGAGCAGGCGGACCTGCTCCAGGCGATGTACGGCCGCAACGGCGAGGCGCCGGTCCCGGTGATCGCCCCCCGCACCCCCGCCGACTGCTTCGACGCCGCGCTGGAAGCGGCCAGGATCGCGCTGACGTACAGAACCCCGGTCATGCTGCTGTCCGACGGCTACCTGGCCAACGGCAGCGAGCCCTGGCGCATCCCGGAGCTGACGGAACTCCCCGACCTGCGTGTCCAGTTCGCCCAGGGCCCCAACCACACCCTCGACGACGGCACCGAGGTCTTCTGGCCGTACAAACGCGACCCGAAGACCCTCGCCCGCCCGTGGGCTATCCCGGGCACACCCGGTCTCGAACACCGTATCGGCGGGATCGAGAAGCAGGACGGCACGGGCAACATCTCCTACGACCCCGCCAACCACGACTTCATGGTCCGCACCCGGCAGGCCAAGATCGACGGCATCGACGTCCCGGACCTCGAGGTCGACGACCCGGACGGCGCGGGCACCCTGGTGCTGGGCTGGGGCTCGACCTACGGGCCGATCACGGCCGCGGTCCGGCGGCTGCGCCGGGCCGGCGAGGCGATCGCCCAGGCGCACCTGCGCCACCTCAACCCCTTCCCGCGCAACCTGGGCGCGGTCCTGGGGCGGTACGACAAGGTGGTGATCCCCGAGATGAACCTCGGGCAGCTCGCCACCCTCATCCGGGCGAAGTACCTGGTGGACGCGCATTCGTACAACCAGGTCAACGGCATGCCGTTCAAGGCCGAGCAGCTCGCCGAGGCGCTCAAGGAGGCCATCCATGACTGACACCGCCGACGGACTGCTCCAGCTCGTCCCCAAGGCCGAGGCCAAACAGTCCATGAAGGACTTCAAGTCCGACCAGGAGGTGCGCTGGTGCCCGGGCTGCGGTGACTACGCGATCCTGGCGGCCGTGCAGGGCTTCATGCCGGAACTCGGGCTGGCGAAGGAGAACATCGTCTTCGTCTCCGGCATCGGCTGCTCCTCCCGCTTCCCGTACTACATGAACACCTACGGGATGCACTCCATCCACGGCCGGGCCCCCGCGATCGCCACCGGACTCGCCGCCTCCCGCCGTGACCTGAGCGTCTGGGTCGTCACCGGCGACGGCGACGCGCTCTCCATCGGCGGCAACCACCTCATCCACGCCCTGCGCCGCAACGTCAACCTGAAGATCCTCCTCTTCAACAACCGCATCTACGGGTTGACGAAGGGCCAGTACTCACCGACCTCCGAGGTCGGGAAAATCACGAAGTCGACACCGATGGGGTCCCTGGACGCCCCGTTCAACCCGGTGTCCCTCGCGATCGGCGCCGAGGCCTCCTTCGTGGCCCGCACCATCGACTCCGACCGCAAGCACCTCACCGACGTGCTGCGCCAGGCCGCCGCCCACCCCGGCACGGCCCTGATCGAGATCTACCAGAACTGCAACATCTTCAACGACGGCGCCTTCGACACCCTCAAGGACAAGCAGTCCGCGGAGGAGGCGGTGATCCGCCTGGAGCAGGGACAGCCCATCCGGTTCGGCACGGACCTCGCTCGCGGAGTCGTCCGCGACCGGCTGACCGGCGACCTGACGGTGGTCGACGTGACCCCGGACAACGAGTCCGAGATCCTCGTCCACGACGCCCGCTCCCCCTCCCCCACCACGGCCTTCGCCCTCTCCCGGCTGGCCGACCCGGACACCCTGGACCACACGCCCATCGGCGTGTTCCGTTCGGTGGAACGACCGGTCTACGACGTCCAGATGTCCGAGCAGCTGGACACGGCGGTGGAGCAGCACGGCAAGGGCGACCTCGCGGCGCTGCTGGCCGGCGGCGACACCTGGACGGTGGTGGGCTGACGCCCGGTCGGCACGAACGGTGCGGACGGCGCGACCGCAGGACGGCAGGTGCGAGTGGGGCCGGACACCATGTCCGGCCCCGCGGCGCGTTCAGGCACGCGTCACGTTCAGGGGCACGTGGCCTTCACGCGCGTTTCGCCTCGTCGTACGCCGCCCGGGCGCGGGTCACGTCCGCCATCCGGCGCTCGGTCCACAGCGCCAGGTCGCGTACCTGCAGGGCGGCCTCGCGGCCCAGGCCGGTGAGGGAGTAGTCGACCCGGGGCGGGATGACGGGCTTGGCGTCCCGGTGGACGAGGCCGTCCCGTTCCAGGGTCTGGAGGGTCTGGGTGAGCATCTTCTCGCTGACCCGGCCGATGGCTCGGCGCAGTTCGCTGAAGCGGTGGGGGCGGTCGAGGAGCTCGATCAGGACCAGGACCCCCCAGCGGCTGGTGACGTGCTCCAGCACCAGACGGTGGGGGCACATCTCCTCACCGACGTACTTGCCGGCCCCCGTCGCGGGGGCGTCCCTGCGGTGCTCGGCCTCCGAGGTACTTACGGTCATGCCCGTACCTTACTTCAAAGTGGGTACTTTCCAGCGGTTAGCGCACCTCCTAGGGTTAGTGACATCGGAACCCCACAAGGAGATCGCAGACCATGAGCATCGTTGTCACCGGAGCCACCGGACACCTCGGCCGTCACGTCGTGACCCAGCTGCTGGAGAAGGTGCCGGCCGAGCAGATCACCGCCGTCGTGCGCGACGAGGCCAAGGCCGCCGACCTCGCCGCCCGGGGCGTCACCCTCGCCGTCGCCGACTACAACTCCCCCGAGACGTTCGACGTCCTCTTCGCCGCCGGCGACAAGGTGCTGCTGATCTCGGGCAACGAGTTCGACAAGGGCCGCCCGCAGCAGCACAAGGTCGTCATCGACGCCGCCAGGGCGGCCGGCGTGGCACTCCTCGCGTACACCAGCGCCCCGGGCAGCCTGACGGCCTCACTGGTGGACGACCACCGCGCCACCGAGGAGCTGCTGTTCGCCTCCGGCCTGCCCTACACCCTGCTGCGCAACGGCTGGTACCACGAGAACTACACCGAGAACCTCGGGCCGGTGCTGGAGCACAACGCCGTCGTCGCGGCCGCCGGCGACGGCCGGGTCTCCTCGGCCTCCCGCGCGGACTACGCGGCCGCGGCCGTCGCCGTGCTGACCGGTGAGGGCCACGAGAACCAGACGTACGAGCTGGGCGGCGACGTCGCCTGGAGCTTCGCGGAGTACGCGGCGGAGATCGCACGGCAGTCCGGCAGGGAGATCGCCTACAACCCCGTGCCCGGCGAGACGCTCCAGTCCATCCTGACGGGCGCGGGGGTGCCGGAGATGTTCGCCGCCGTCCTGGCCGACGTCGACGCGTCGATCGCCAAGGGTGAACTGGTCGTCGACTCCGGCGACCTCTCCCGCCTGGCCGGCCGCCCCACCACCCCGATCTCCGAGGCCGTCGCGGACGCGCTGAAGTAGGCCCCGGTCCCGGCAGGCCCCGGAAGACCTGCGGGGCCCGTGGTCCCCATGACGCCCGCACCCCCGTCTGTCATGACCGTATGCCGATACGGCCATGACAGACGGGGGTGCTCGGCGCTACCTTCGTCCCGGTGTGCTGGAGCGGGGCGTGAGGGCGTAAGGAGGGCCGGTGGCCGAGATATCGAGGGGTGAGCGGCGTGCAGGGCTGGTGAACGGCTTCGCCGCCTACGGGATGTGGGGCCTGGTCCCGCTCTTCTGGCCGCTGCTCAAGCCCGCCGGATCCCTGGAGATCCTGGCTCACCGGATGGCGTGGTCCCTGGTCTTCGTCGCCGTCTCGCTGGCCTTGGTACGGCGTTGGGCATGGGCCGGCGAACTGCTGCGGCAGCCGCGCCGGCTGGCGCTGGTGACGGTCGCCGCCGCCGTGATCACCGTCAACTGGGGCGTCTACATCTGGGCCGTGAACGCCGGGCACGTCGTCGAGGCCTCGCTCGGGTACTTCATCAACCCGCTGGTGACCATCGCGATGGGCGTGCTGCTGCTGAAGGAGCGGCTGCGGCCCGCGCAGTGGACGGCGGTCGGTGTCGGTCTCGCCGCCGTGGTCGTCCTGACCGTGGGCTACGGGCAGCCGCCGTGGATCTCGCTCGTCCTGGCCTTCTCCTTCGCGACCTACGGACTCGTCAAGAAGAAGGTCGACCTCGGCGGCGTCGAGTCACTCGCGGCCGAGACGGCGATCCAGTTCCTGCCCGCGCTCGGCTATCTGCTGTGGCTGGCCGCGCACGGCGAGTCCAGCTTCGTCAACGACGGTCCCGGACACGCCGCCCTGCTGGCCTCCACCGGCATCGTCACCGCGCTCCCGCTGGTCTGCTTCGGCGCCGCCGCGATCCGCGTCCCGCTCTCCACGCTCGGTCTGCTGCAGTACCTGGCGCCGGTCTTCCAGTTCCTGCTCGGCATCCTCTACTTCCACGAGGCGATGCCCGCCGAACGCTGGGCCGGTTTCGCCCTGGTGTGGGTCGCGCTCGCCCTGCTCACCTGGGACGCGCTGCGCACCGCCCACCGGTCCGCGCGTGCGCTCGCGGCGGCGTCCGTACCACGGCCGGTGCCGGCGGTCGCGGAGACTCCGACAAGTCAGGTGTGAGGCGCAGGGCCGTCGGCTATAAGTGGGCGCCATGACGCAGACGCCCGCACCCCTGCACTGGAAGCTCGTCGTCGACGCCCGCGACCCGCACGCACAGGCCGACTTCTGGGCCGCCGCGCTGCACTATCTGGCCGAGGACAACAGCGCGCTCGTCGAACGCCTGCTGGAACAGGGCGCGTTGCCCGGCGCGGCGACCGTGGAGTACCACGGCCGTGCCGCCTTCCGCGACCTGGTGGGCGTACGGCATCCGGACGATCCGTTCGACCAGGAGCGCGGGACGGGGCTGGGACGGCGGCTGCTGTTCCAGCGGGTGCCGGAAGGGAAGTCCGGCAAGAACCGGCTCCACATCGACCTGCACGGCGAGGCGGGCGAGCGGGCGCAGGAAGTGGCGCGGCTCGAGGCACTGGGCGCGACGGTGCTGCGCCATGTGTCCGAGCCGGCCGGGGAGTGGACGGTGATGGCCGACCCGGAGGGCAACGAGTTCTGCGTGCAGTGACCGGCCGGCGCTCAGGCGTTCCCGGCCGCGCGGCGGGCTCGTTCGGTGAGGCGGGCCATCCGGGCGCGGGCGGACTCCAGTTCCTCCGGGTCGTCGGCGGCCGGGCCGTCCTCGGTGGTGAGCTGCGCCCACAGGTCGATCAGGTCGCGGCCGAGGCGCAGCCCGTGCTCCGGGTCCCGTACCGCGCGCCAGGCGGTGGCCGCGCTGCGCACGTTCCCGTACGCCCCCTCGCCGTCCCGGGCCTGCCGGTGCTGCCGTGCGAGGTCGAGGGAGAGGTGGAAGGCGCGCAGCGGGTCGCCCGCCAGGTAGGCGATGTAGGCGGTCAGCTCGCGCAGGTGCAGGACCTCGCTGTGAGCGTCGCCGAGGGTCGCGGAGGCCTCGGCGACGGTGCGCTCCGCGAGTTCGGCCGCCGCTTCGATACGGCCCGCGCGGACGGCCTCGTTGATCCGCGACACCGGCTCGGTGAGCAGCGCGGCTCCCTCCGCGGTCACGGTCACCGGCTCGTCCCCGAGCACCTCCTCGGCGACGGCGTCGAAGCCGCGGGCGGGGGTGTGCCTGGGATCGGGGTCGAAGACGCGGGCGGCCGCCGGTTCGACGAGCGGTTCGGGGCGGGCTTCGGCAAGGCGCTCCGGGAGGGGCTCGTCGCGAGGGGTGGCCGGGGACGCCCACCGAGGCCCGGTGACGGCCGGAGCGGATACGAGGGCGGGTGCGGGAGCGGTCACGGCGGCAGGGGCCGGCCCTGCGTCCATGACGGGCGGCGGCCCGAACACTCCGGTCGGCGGCTGGACCGTGCCCGGCGCGGGCGGCGCTGCCACCGGCGGAGCCGGGACCGACCGCAGCTGTCGGGCGGGGCCCACGTCCGTGGCAGCCGCACGCCCGGACGGCATCTGCGCGACCTGCGCCTCCGTGGCCCGCGCCCGCGCGACCTGCGCCCGGGTGACCTGCGCCTCCGCAGTCCGCGGTGCGTCGACGGCGTGCAGGGGATGCGCCGGCCCGTCCCGGCGGGGCTGCTGCGCGGGCTGTGCGGGGACGGGCGCGTTCGGCGTACCGGGCACGGCCATGCGCACCGGATCGCCGGTGAAGCTGCTGGAGCCGTCCAGGTTCACCTGGAGGCGAACGACGTAGCCTATGCGGCTGTCGTGGACGGTGGCCAGGGCAGGACGGCCGGTGGCGTGGGCGAGGCGCTGGAGGTGGTTGAGGACCGCCTGCTGGGGCTCTTCGCCGGGCGCCGGGAACAGCGGTACGCCGTCCACGGTCGCGGCGCCGCCCGTCACGCGGACCTCGACCGGTTCCGCCGACCGGTCGGTCTGCTGAGCTTCCCGCTTCGACTCGCGGCTGAGTCCGGACATCGGCCCTCATTCCCCCGGCGTCACCGTCCGGTCGTACCCGTGCGTACGGTCAAGTCTGGCCGGTCCCCTCGGCCCACGCGTCACCGCGACGTCACAGCCTCGCATCAGGAAGGGGTCCACCGGTGTCCCGGCGCCGCGGCGCCCCGGTGCCCGGTGCAGCAGGCCCCCTGGTGAATTTACATGCACGCGCATAAGATGCAGACACCTTCATTCCTCGTACGCCGCTCACCTGGGGGATCTCGTGACTCGCCGCTTCCTGTTCGTGCTGGGCAGCTCCCGTCCCGACGGCAACACCGAACTCCTGGCCCGCCGGGCCGCCGAACAGCTGCCCGAGGACGTCGAGCAGCAGTGGATCAGCCTGGCCGACCATCCGCTGCCGGACTTCGTGGATCTGCGACGCGACGCCGACCACGTACGGGCGCCCGCCGACACCACCACCGGTCTGCTGCTCGACGCCACGCTGGCCGCGACCGACATCGTGATCGCCTCGCCGGTGTACTGGTACTCGGTGTCCGGCCTCACCAAGCGCTACCTGGACTACTGGTCGGGCTGGCTGCGCACCCCAGGCCTCGACTTCAAGGCGACCCTGGCGGGCCGCACCCTGTGGGGGGTGGCGGCGCTGGCGGACGACGAACCCTCCGTCGCGGACCCGTACGCCGGGATGCTCGGCAATTCGGCCGCCTACCTGGGCATGCGTTTCGGCGGGGTGCTGCTCGGCAACGGCAGCGCGCGAGGCGATGTCCTCAAGGACACCGAGGCGCTGGCGCGGGCCGAGGAGTTCTTCGCCGGGGAGGCGCCCCTGGCCCGCTTCGCGGTGGCCGAGGCCTCCGCCGCCGTTACGCCGTGATGTCCTTCGTGGTGAACCGTGCCCAGGCCGCCGACCCGAACACGGCCACGTACAGGGCCTGCAGCTCCAGGTTCCTGATCAGGTCGTCCCAGTAGACGGGGTCGCGCACCAGGTCGGCGAAGGACAGCCAGTAGTGCGAGAAGAAGTACGGCTGGAGCGCGTGCAGCTGGGGGATCTGGTCGAGGATCTGAACGGTGATCAGCAGGCCGACGGTGGTCGCCATCGCCGCGATGCCGCTGCTGGTCAGCGTGGAGACGAACAGGCCCAGCGCCGCTATGCCGGTCAGGGACGCGGCCACCACCAGGGCGATCAGCAGGGCCCGGCCGAGCCCTTCGGCGAACGAGATCTGGGTGCCGGAGATGGTGGTCAGAGCGCCGAGCGGAAAGAGGAGCGCGCCGACGGCGAGGGCGGAGGCGGCCACCACCAGGGTCGCCAGCAGGCAGAAGGCCATCGTCGTCGCGTACTTGGTGAGCAGCAGACGGGTGCGGCCGGCCGGCGCGACCAGCAGATAGCGCAGGGTGCCCGCGTTGGCCTCGCCGGCGACCGCGTCCCCGGCCACCACCCCGACGGCCATCGGCAGGAAGAACGGGAGGGTCGCGGCCAGTGCCGTGAACACCAGGAACAGTCCGTTGTTGGTGATCTGCGCGATGAAGGCCGGGCCGCCGCCCCCGCCCCCGCCGCCACTCGTCCGGCCGTCGCCCTGCGTCTCGATCTTGACGGCGATCCCGATCAGGACCGGTACGGCCGCCAGTACGCCGAGCAGTGCGAGGGTGCGCCAGCGTCGCAGGGTCACGGCCAGCTCGCTGCGGAGCAGACCGAGGGTCCACAGCGGATTCGGCCGTGCGGCCGGTCCGTCCACGACCGCCCCGTCAGCCCGCGACATCGAAGCCCTCCCCGGTCAGCGCCACGAACGCGTCCTCCAGTGAGGCCCGTTCGAGTGTGAAACCGCGTACGCGCACGTCCGCCGCGACGAGCGCGGCGTTGATCTCGGCAAGGTCCCGCTCGGGCGGCTCGCCGGTGACCCGGTCCTCGGTGGTGACGACGTCCACGACGCCCTGTTCCTTCAGCACCCGGGCCGCCTCGCCGGCGTCCGGGGTGGTCACCACGAGCCGGCCGCGCGCCCCGGCCGCCAGATCGGCCACCGCGCCCTGGGTGATCAGCCTGCCCTGCGCCATCACGGCCGCGTGCGTGCAGACCTGCTCGATCTCGTCGAGGAGGTGGGAGGAGAGGAAGACGGTCGTGCCGTCCCCGGCGAGCTCCCGCACCAGGGAACGGATCTCCCGCATGCCCTGCGGGTCGAGGCCGTTGGTCGGCTCGTCCAGGACCAGCAGCTTACGGGGCTGGAGGAGCGCGGCGGCCAGTCCCAGCCGCTGCTTCATGCCCAGGGAGTAGGCCTTCGCCTTCTTCGCGGCCGCCGCCGTCAGGCCCACCCGGTCCAGCGCGGTCTGGACGCGGGTACGCCGGGTGCGCGGGTCGGCGGTCGGGTCGGCGGCGTCGTACCGCAGCAGGTTGTCGCGGCCGGAGAGGAAGCCGTACAGCGCCGGACCCTCGATGAGGGCCCCGACCTGCGGCAGTACGACGCGGGAGGCGCGCGGCATCGGGCGGCCCAGGACCCGGGCCGTGCCCGAGGTGGGTGTGATCAGGCCCATCAGCATGCGGATGGTGGTGGTCTTGCCGGAGCCGTTCGGACCGAGGAAGCCGAAGACACTGCCCGCCGGGACGGTCAGGTCGAGACCGTCCACGGCGAGCTGTCCGCCGCGGTAGCGCTTGGTGAGGCCGCGGGTGTCGATGACGCCCGCGGGAGCAGGGTCGCCTCGCCCCGGGCCGTCCTGCCCCTGGTCCTCCGGCTCCCGCTCGGTGGCGGACGGTCGGTCCATCGGCTCCCTCGATTCGTCGTGCGGCACAGGCAGGGGGGCAGTGGGCGCGGTGGGGGGACCCGTCCCGTCCCTGTTACCCCGCGTTCGCCGCCTTCACCAGGGCCGCCTTGTCCACCGCGCCGACGTACACCTTGCCGTCGTCCGTGATCAGGGCGTTGATCAGCCGGGTGGAGAAGACCGTGCCCTTGCCGAACTTGCCGGAGACCGGGTCGCCGAGCGAGCCGAGGAAGCCGCCCAGGTCACCGCCGCCGGAAGCGGAGCCGCTGGGCAGTCCGCCCTTGTCGCCGGAGTCGATGACGGCTATGGCGTTCCAGCCCTCGCCGAGGACGTCGAAGCCGTTCTTGCCGAGCTCCTGCGGAGCGCTCCGGCCGGGCGCCCTGGTGATCCCGCCGCCCTTGTCGCCCTTCTCGGCCTCGGTCACCTTGGCGCCCTTGGGCGGGGTGAAATCGAAGGTCGAGGCGGCCGGTTCGGAGAAGCTGACCTGGGTGTAGCCGGCGTCGACCACGGCCGCCCCGCCGCTCGACGGCGTGAGGGTGAACTTCAGCGGGGTACCGGTCCTGGCGTCCACCGCGATGCTGATCGCGCCGACCGTCGTACCGGACTGCTTCGGCTTGATGACCAGCCGGTAGGCGTCACGACCGGCGACCTGGGCGGTACCGTCGACCTTCACCGAGGTGGTGTCGTCGACCGACTTGAGGACCTCGTCGGCGAAGTCCTTGGGCGTGGCCGGGGTTTCGTGCCGGTCGGCCTTGCCGGAGTCGGCGGCGGTGGAGTGGTAGACCTCGTTGGACTTGCTGTCGTAGCCCCACACGTCCGTGCCGTTGTGGATGAGGCTGTACTCGGCGCCGCTCTCCAGCAGCGACACCTTCTGCTTCTCGGGGCCGTCGGCGGCCACGCGCAGCGTGTGCGTGCCGGACGCCAGCTCGGTGAGCTTGGCCGACGGGTCGGCGGACGAACCGTCGCCGCCGCCCTGGGCCGCGCCGGACAGCAGGCCGCTCTCCAGACCGCCGAGGTCGGGCAGGCCGAGGTCGGTGCTGATCTTCACGGTGCCGGACAACTGCTGCACGTCCGACTTGGCGATCTTGTTGATGAGTTCCTGCGCGGTGATCTTCGGCAGGTCGGGGTCGCCGGAGTCGGCGAGCGCCGGGACCAGACCGATCGTGGCAGCGGCCACTCCCACGACCGCGACCGGGACGATGTATCGCGCGGCCTTGCGCCGTCGCTCGGCGCGCAGCTCGTCGTCGGCCTGCGCGGCCCCCGTGCTGTCCTCGGTTTCGTTCGGTGCCATGTGTGCCTTACCTCCGTCGTCGGCGGCGGCTGTGCTCGCACGTGTCCCACCCTGAGCCGCCATTCTCACCCGAAACGGTGAGTGGTGGTGATTTCCGTGGTTTCCATCTCACCAAATCCGGGCCTCTCAAGCGTCAGACCCGGGAGCCAACTCCGCGTACGACTGCGGTATGACACAAGGGCGCAGGCGCCTGCCCCGACCCGTAGGGGTCGCACGGCGGAGGCGCCTGCGGTCGCTTTCTGTCACGCGTTGCGTTCGGTCAGTGCTGTCGCACGAACACGTAGTCGGCCCGGTAGGGGACCCCCACGACGGCACCCGGAGTGCAGGAGCCGGCCGGAGCGACGCCGCCGACGGTGTTCAGGCGCAGGACCTCGCCGGTGCGGGCGAGCAGCCCGTGCTTCTTGCCCGACTGCGCGGCCTTGAGGTCCAGCTCGGGCACGTTGCCGTCGCCGTTCGGCGTCCTGGTCAGGACCGTCCCGGTGACCGCGCTGCCGTCGGGCGCGACCCACTGCGGGGTGCCGGAGCCGGGGGCGACGAAGGAGTGCCGGATTCCGCCGCCGAGCCTGGCACTGACGTCCCGCTGGGCGAAGGCGTGGCCGCCGCCCTCGGCCGCCTTGCACTCGTAGATCTGCTTGCCGGTGACGACGGAGGCCTGCAGGCCGCCGCCCTTGAGGTCGGTGACGGTGGTGACCGCGTGCAGTTGGCCGCGGACCGCCCCGCCAGGGAAGTCGGCGGTGTGCAGGTTGGCGTAGAAGCCCCCGGGATCGGTGGTGAGCCGCTTCAGCAGGGCCTTGTCGGCGACCTTGACGCTGCCGGTGACGGTGTGACCCTTGGCCTTCTTCAGCAACCTCCCGAAGCCGATCCTCACACCGCCGTTGGTGCCCCTGGCGCCCTGGTGGATGTGCAGGTCGGTCGGCCTGCCGGTACCGCGCCAGGTCACGGCGACGGTCACCTTGTCCCCCTTGACCTGGATGAACTCCAGCGCGACGCCGTCCTTGTCCCCGACGGCGGCCCCACCGGCGACGGGCACCTCGTTGCCACCGCGCAGGCTGGCGACGAGGACGACGGAGCCGGTGGAGCTGTGACGGGCGGAACTGTGGCTGGTGGCGGCGTACGCCGGGACGGCGGCACCGCCGAGTGCGGACACCGCGACGGCGGCGGCGACGAGCGTCCTGCGACGCGTTGCGTTGATGACCATGATTCCGTTTCCTCCCCCTATGTCAGCCGACGCCCCCTGCGTCGGCTTCTGGGGAGAGGTACGGAACGGATCTCAGACCGGGCTCAGTCCAGCAATGTGACCTGCGCCACAGAACCGGGGATCACCCCGCCCGGTGCACCACCGCGTCACACAGCTCCAGCAGCGCCACCTTCGCGTCGCACTCCACCAGCGGCGCCAGGGCGGCCCTGGCCTCCTCCGCGTACCGGACGGTGTCCCGGCGCGCCTGCTCCAGCGCCGGGTGCGCCCGCAGGGCCGCCAGGGCCTCCGCGTGCCGCGCGTCGTCCGTGAGGTCGGAGTCCAGCAGCTCGCACAGCGCGACGTCGTCGGGCAGCCCGAGCCGCGCCGCCCGCTCCCGCAGCCGCAGCACCGGAAGCGTGGGGACACCCTCGCGGAGGTCGGTCCCCGGGGTCTTGCCGGACTCGTGGGAGTCGGAGGCGATGTCCAGGACGTCGTCGGCGAGCTGGAAGGCGACACCGAGGCGTTCGCCGTACTGGGTGAGGACGTCCACGACCGTCTCGTCGGCACCGGACATCATCGCGCCGAAACGACAGGAGACCGCCACCAGCGAGCCGGTCTTGCCGCCGAGCACGTCGAGGTAGTGGTCGACGGGGTCACGCCCGTCCGAAGGACCCGCCGTCTCCAGGATCTGACCCGTCACCAACCGCTCGAACGCGAGGGCCTGGACCCGCACCGCCTCGGGTCCGAGGTCGGCGAGGATCTGCGAGGCGCGCGCGAAGAGGAAGTCACCGGTGAGGACGGCGACCGAGTTGCCCCAGCGGGTGTTGGCACTGTCGACACCACGCCGCACGGCCGCCTCGTCCATGACGTCGTCGTGGTAGAGCGTGGCGAGATGGGTCAGCTCGACGACCACCGCCGACGGCACGACGCCCGGCGCGTACGGGTCACCGAACTGCGCGGCCAGCATCACCAGCAGGGGCCGGAACCGCTTCCCGCCGGCCCGCACGAGGTGCTGCGCGGCTTCCGTGATGAACGGGACCTCACTTTTGGTGGCTTCTAGCAAGCCCTCCTCGACAGCCGTCAATCCGGCCTGGACATCGGCTTCCAGAGCCTGGTCCCGCACGCTCAGCCCGAACGGCCCGACGGTCACGAGGGGTCTCCTGTCTGCTGGTGTCCACTGGCGGTTACATGGTTTGTCGATAGGTCGCTGCCATCACTCAAGTCAGCGTATCCGGTCAGGTTTCGATCACCGAGGGCGCCCACCGTTACACCCCGGGCACTATCGGATCACGACCGGTATGTTCTTGATCAGCTGATACGACCTGACATGCAATGACTTAACAGGATGTGCTGGTGCTTGTCCCGAACCAGGGGGCGAGCCGTGTCCCGGGACCGGGTCCTGAACCCGGTCCCGGACCAGCACCGACACCGGGTCCGGCCGCGGATCGTCCCGCAGACCTCCGCCCGTGGGCGGTCACGCCACCTCCTGCCGACGTCACCTGCCCGGAGGCACCCCTTCCGCGGTCCACCGCGTTCCGATCCACCCCCGTATGCCCCCTCCTCCACGAGATCAGACATGCGCGCGGGCGCGCGTGAGGCCCGGTCCCTGCCGACGCGGTGCGGGCGGACTCACGACCCGCGAGCAGCCGACGGCGCGGCCTCGGCACGGACGAGGCGTGAACACGGTCGGGGGCTCCCGCGGTCGGCACTCCTCGGGACGCGTCCCCCTCGGGACGAGGACCCGCGCGCCCGGGCCGCTCATGGCGCTCGCCGTGACCCCCACTCCCCGGACGGCCGCCAGGACAACGACGCGCGAGGGGGCGGAGGTTCCGCTCCCACGGAGGACACCCGCGCATGGACGATCGCTCTGCCGCCGCCGAGTCGTGACGCCTGCGCCCCGCCCTCGGCGTGACCGGAATCACGTACCGCCACACGGGAACTCCCGGCACCTCGGCATCCACCCGCCCAGGTCCGTCGGTCCGCTCACCTCGAAGCGAAATTCCGCTTAACAAGGCAATTCGGACAATCCATGAAATTGCTTGTGATGTGCACCACTCCATTCGCCCCAATCGAGGCAATCCATACAAATGGCGGAGCGGGGCTATTCCCTCGATACCCGGAAAGGCGGATTCAATCAATCCCCATTTGTTCGATTCGCCGTAATTGCCACTTCGTGAAGTGGGTCACGTGGCCCTGAGTGCCACCGAGGCGGTAAGGCGACCCTCTCTCTCCTTTCCTTGTCGGCGAGTTGAGGCTTGGCAACCGCAAAGGATCAAGTACCCCATACGACTCAGATCAAGGTCAATCGGCGTGTTGGGGGAATCAGGTACTTGTTCCGGACATGTGCTCTCGCATACGTTCCGGCTCACCGGGCGGACGCCAAATCCTGCCGCCGCCCGTCGCGACCATCAACGAGTCCATTCGCACGGCAGGAGCGGGGGAACCAGGTAAGTCGCCGGACCGGGCGACCGACGTCACCGACGGACGTCGTACCGGAACGGCTAGGGGTGAAGTCGCCTCGCCTCAGGGCGGTGCGACCGGGAACTCCCCGAGCCCGAACCCGACAGCTCACCCCGCAGGCGACGGAGAGGAACCACGACATGTCTGCTGCCCCTCAGCACCGCCGTCCCCGCCGTAACCGCGTCGTCCGCACGCTCGCCGTCGCCGGTACCGGCGCCGCCGTTCTCGCCCTCCCGCTCATCGGTGCGACCGCCGCCTCCGCCGCCACTTCCACCACCTCGACGGCGTCCACGACGCTCGCCGGGTACCCGAACAACCTCGACGGCTGGATCCGCGAGTCGCTCGCGATCATGGCCGAAAAGAACATTCCGGGCAGCTACAACGGCATCTACCGCAACGTGATGCGTGAGTCCTCCGGCAACCCGCGGGCCATCAACCTCTGGGACTCCAACGCGGCCGCCGGCATCCCCTCCAAGGGCCTGCTCCAGGTGATCGACCCGACGTTCAAGACCTACCACGTGGACGGCACGTCGTTCGACGTCTACGACCCGGTCGCGAACATCACCGCCGCCTGCAACTACGCCGCCGCGCGGTACGGCTCGATCGACAACGTGCACGGCGCGTACTGACCGGCGCCGTCAGGTGAAGAGCCTTTCGAGGACGACGGCGATGCCGTCGTCCTCGTTCGACAGGGTGATCTCGTCGGCCACCGCCTTGAGTTCGGCGTGGGCGTTGGCCATGGCCACCCCGTAGGACGCCCAGTCGAACATGGGGATGTCGTTGGGCATGTCCCCGAAGGCGATGGCCCGTTCGGGGCTCAGCCCCAGATGGTCGGCGGCCAGTGCCAGCCCGGTCGCCTTGGTCACCCCGCACGGCTGGAGCTCGACCGTTCCCGGCCCCGACATGGTGACCGTCGCGAGCGATCCCACCACCGCGCGCGCGGTGGCCGCCAGTTCATCGTCCGACAGGGTGTGGTGGCGCAGCAGCACCTTGCTGATGGGCGCGCACCACAGGTCGTCCCGCCGTCCCACGCGCAGCGCGGGCAGCGTGGGGTGGGGCATCAGATAGCCCGGCTCGATGAGCGTGAGCCCGTCCACGCCGTCCTGGTCGACCGCCGCGTACACCTGCCCGACCTCGGCCTCGATCTTGCCCAGGGCGGTCTCGGCCAGCTCCCGGTCCAGGGTGACCGACCACAGCAGCCGGTCCGCGCCGGCGTCGTAGAGCTGGGCGCCCTGGCCGCAGACCGCGAGTCCCGCGCAACCGAGGTCGTCCAGGAGGGGGCGCACTCTCGGCGCGGGGCGGCCGGTCACCACGAGATGCCGGGCGCCGACCCGGCCCGCCCGCGCGAGCGCGGCGAGCGACCGTTCCGAGAGGGTGTCGTCGGCACGCAGCAGTGTGCCGTCCAGGTCGGTGGCGATCAGTGAGTACGGGGTGGGTGCGACCATGATCAGAGAATACGGACAGCACGTCCCTGAGACTCACTGTGCGTTTCGGCCTCAAATGGCGGCCGCCGTATCGGCGATGGGGCGTTGCCGGTGGCGCGCGTTACGTTCGCGGTGGGTCGGCGGTACCGATCGGGCAGGAGCGGCGTGGTGACGGACGGACCGGAGGACTTCCGGGCGCATCGGCTGGAGGCGGTGACCGGGACGCGGCGGACCCCGGCGAGGCACGCTGGAACTGCGCCTGCCGGCTCCTCGACGGCTTGGAGCGGCTGGGCGACTGTCCCGGGGACCCGGTCGGCGGTGCGCTGTACACCGAGGAGACCAGGCGGCTCGGACTCTGGTCCGACGAGGACGGCGACGCCCCCGAACTGGACGCCGGGCAGGAGCTGTTGGGGCTGCACTTCACCGACGCGTGCGTACGGCCGGCGCAGGACCTGCGCGCCGGGGGCCGCATCGAGAAGATCCTCGGGCGGCCGCTGCCGGTCGTGGTCTTCGACATGTACTGCCCCCGCTGGGAGGCCGAGGCCACCAAGGCGGCCAGTCCGCCGTCGCTGACCGAGGAGTTCCCGGCCGGGCAGCGGGCTGCCGAGCACGGGTGGTCACGGGTGGCCCCGGGGCGGGGTGGCGGCCCGGCCCCGGGGCGGGTGGTGGCCGGTTCCGAGCCGTCCTGGCCAGGCGGTGGCCCGAGTCCGGTGGTGGCCGCTCCCCTGTGCGTGTCAGGCGTGGGCGGCCGCCAGGCGCCTGGTCAGGCGTGAGGAGACCCGTTCCGTACCGCATACGAACCGCGTCACCGGACCGTACGAGGCGACCGCGGCCGGCAGGTGACGTACGGGCCGAGCACGGACGAGGCGTATCCGGCGCCTGGGAGTCGGGGCGCCGTGGCCGGCCGCGACGCGGGGGCGCGGACGTGGTGCCTACTTCGTGGACGTGCTGGAGCCGCGGCGGTGGGCGCGCCACAGCCCGTAGAGGTGCTTCGCGCCGGACGCACGAAACGGGCGAGCATCGTGACGAACGGCAGCGGGTCGTGACCCGCGAGCCAGGCCGGCCCGGTCCCGCTGGGGCGCTCCGGCGCGTGCGGCGTCGTATAGCCGCTGCGGCGGCAGGCGAGGAGGGCAGGGAGGTCGGTGTTCTCCACGACGTACCGGTGGCCGGCGCGCTGCTCCCCGTCCGGAACCCGGCGCCCGGTCAGATCCAGGCGCACGGCGCGGACCACGTCCACCCCCGACTCGCTTTCGAAGAGCCGGAACTGGGCGCCCATGCGGGGGTTGAAGTCGAGCAGCCTGTACCGCCCGTCATGGCGGTCGAAGCGCAGGTCGAGATCGATGACGCCGCTGAAGCCGACCTGTTTGATGAAGCGCGTGACAAGATCGGCGAGCTCCGGGGTGTCGACGACGTACGCGTTGGCCGTCGTGCCCGCGTGCGGCGGCCACGAGCGCACCTTGACGCCGGTGAACAGGGCACGCGGGTTCGGGTCGGCGTCGAAGCAGGCGTGCACGATCCAGTCCTCGGCGTCCTCCCCCGGAAGGTACTCCTGGAGGATGACACCCGGATGGGTGCCCCATGCACGCGCGAGAGTGAGCAGTCCCTCGCGAGTGGCAATCTTCGTCGTGCCGTTGACGGCGGGCCGACTGCGGCGGACGAACGCCTCACGGTTCTTGGCGACGATCGGGAAGCGGGCCGTCTCGGCGAAGACGACGATGTCGTCGTACGACTGCGGGAGGGCGGCCGCAGGACTGGGGATGCCGTGTTCCTCGCACAGTTCGTGCAGCCCCTGCCTGCCGGCGAGCCGGCGCGGCAGTGCGGACTCGACACGCGGGAAGAGAAACCTGCCGCCGAGCGCGTCCTGGTGCTCGGCGATCAGGACGGCGGCCTATGCGCAGCAGTCCCTCGACCAGATGGCCCTGTTCCTCGGCTCCCGTCGTCGGCCATACGAACGCCCGTATGAGGTAACGGGCGGTGGCCGCCGGTGTGCAGGCAGTCCTCGGTGATCGCGTACATGGGAACGCCGAGGCGTCCCGGACTGCGAATCGCGCCGACCCCGCCGGGATGCGGCGGACAGTCGCCGAACTTGACGATCAGGCCCGGCACGTCGCGATCCGCGTCGAGCGGCGTGCCGACGGCATTCCTGGCCACGGGTCCCCCCACGGGTCCCCCCTGTACGGACCGGATCCACCCCCGTCCGTCTCCCCCGAAGGACGCTGAGCCGGAATTGCGCCCTCCGACAATGTCTATTCGGACATTGCGAACTCTTTAGACACTGCCGCGACGGCCAACTCACCCGTAACGTGTGGCGCGACCACATGGAATGCCGCCCAACGCCAGAGCGACGTCACCGCACAGTCGGCCCGGCGCGGCACGGATGAGAGCGAGGCAGTCACCCCATGCCCCCCTTGCCCCCTTTCGAGGTCCCCGAGGGTGACCCCTTCGGCCCGCACAATCTTCCGTATGGCGTGTTCTCGACCCCCGAGAGCACGGAACGCAGGGTTGGCGTCCGCCTCGGCGACCACGTACTCGACGCCGGTGCCGCGGCTCTCGCCCTCGGCTCCCCCTACGCCACGATGCTCGCCCGCCCGACCCTCAACCCGCTGCTGGCCGCGGGCCGCACCGCGTGGTCGGACGTACGGCGCGCCCTGACCGCGTGGGTGACCGTGCCCGCGCACCGCGAGGTGCTCGAACCCCTCTTCCACCCGCTGTCAGCGGTGGCCATGCACCTGCCCTTCGAGGTAGCCGACTACGTCGACTTCTACGCCTCGGAGAACCACGCCCGGAACGCCGGCCGCATCTTCCGCCCCGACGCCGTCGAACCGCTCACCCCCAACTGGAAGCATCTTCCGATCGGTTACCACGGCCGCGCGGGCACCGTCGTGGTGTCGGGAACGGACGTCGTACGGCCGTCGGGCCAGCGCAAGACGTCCACGGACCCCTCGGAGGCGCCGGTGTTCGGCCCGTCGGCCCGGCTGGACATCGAAGCCGAGGTCGGCTTCGTCGTGGGGACGCCGTCGCAGCAGGGCCGGCCGGTGGCGCTGAGCGACTTCCGGGAGCACGTGTTCGGGCTCACGCTCCTGAACGACTGGTCGGCGCGCGACATCCAGGCGTGGGAGTACGTGCCGCTCGGCCCGTTCCTCGGCAAGTCCTTCGCCACCTCGGTCTCGGCCTGGATCACCCCGCTGGACGCCCTGGAGGAGGCACGGGTGGCCCCGCCCCGGCGGACGCACCCGCTGCTGCCGTACCTCGACGACGCCGCTGAGGAACCCGCGGGCTACGATCTGCGGATCTCGATCGCGATCAACGGTCATGTGGTGTCCGAGCCGCCGTTCTCCACCATGTACTGGACGGCCGCCCAGCAACTCGCCCACCTGACCGTCAACGGCGCCTCACTGCGCACCGGCGACCTGTACGGCTCCGGCACGGTGAGCGGTACGGAACCCGCGGAGCGCGGATCGCTGCTGGAGCTCACCTGGAACGGGCGGGACCCGCTCGACCTCCCGGACGGCAAGCGGACCTACCTGGAGGACGGCGACGAGGTGACGCTGTCCGCGTGGGCGCCGGGGCCGGGCGGGAGCCGGGTGGGACTCGGGGACGTCAGCGGGCGGATCGTCGCCGGGTGAGGGGCGGCGGGCGGGGAGGCCGGGCCGGGAGACGCTCGCGCGCGTAGGTGCTCCGTCCGCCGGGCTTCGGTGCGGAGAACACCCGGATCCTCGTCGGAACCTGACTCGGGGCGTTCCGTCCCGTCATACTGGCGGGACACGCACCATGCGATGCGCCCGCACGCGCAGCATGCGAGGCGACGGCGCACCTGTCACGTGACGCGCCGGCGTACGCACTCCGTCGCGCAACGGCGCATCACCCCCGCACCACCCGCCACCGCACGCCCCTCCGATCGGGAAACGGAGCCTCGGCATGACCTTCTGCCTGCTCCTGCTGAGCGTCGTCGCCCTGACGGCCGCGGTACCCGCGCCGCGCACGCTGGTGCGGGCCCTGTGGCCCGAACGGGAACCGGTGGTCGCGCTGTGGGTGTGGCAGTGCCTGGTCGCCACCGTGCTGATGTGCTGCCTGACCGCGCTCGTCCTGGGTGCGGCGGCCGTCTTCCACACGGTGCGCGACCGGGTGTTCGCTCCGGCGCCACCGGCGGTCACCGCGGCGTACGACCTCTCTGTCGCACCCTTGTGGGCGGTCGCCCTCACGGTCCTGCTCGCGTGCGGGGCCGCGTGGACGACGGCGATGCTCACCCGTGAGCTGGTCGAGGCCCGGCGGCGGCGCGGCCAGACCCGCGCGCACCTGCGCGAACGGGCACCGGAACTGCCGGCGGGGCTGCCCGCGGCACGCGGCCCGATGCTGGTGCTGGAGGACGAATACCCCGACGCCTGGTGGATGCCCGGGCATCCCGCCCAGTTGGTCGTGACGACCGGCGCACTGCACCGCCTCACCGACCACCAGCTCGACGCCGTCCTCACGCATGAGCGGGGTCACGCGCGCGCCCATCACGACTGGCTGCTCCACCTGTCCAGCGCACTGGCCACGGGCTTCCCGCGCGTGCCGCTGTTCTCGCACTTCTGCGACCAGACCCACCGGCTCGTCGAGCTGGCCGCCGACGACGCGGCGTCCCGCCGCTGCGGTCACCTCACCACGGCCCTGGCCCTGATCGAGCTGAACCAGCACCGTGGAGTCCTGTCCTGCGCGTCCAGCCGCCGGCTGCTCGGCGAGCGGGTCGACCGGCTCCTGGAACCGCCACCACGCCTGCTGCGCCGTCAGCGGGCCCTGACGACGACGGTGGCCGCACTCGTGCCCCTGCTGCCGCTGCTGATCACGTTCGCTCCGGGGCTGACGGCGCTCGGATAGGGCTCTGCCCCGGCTGGAGGTCCGGCGATGGGCGATGCCCGCGCGGCGCAACGGACGGATTCCGATCGGGCCCTGGACGGGCTGGAGCCTGAGCCGCTCGGGAAATCCCTCGGCTGTTTCCGTCGGCCCGGGGATAGCCTCGGCACTGCCGTAGTCCGACGGGGAGGGGCATGACATGCAGGACGCGCAGGACGTGCAGCGGCCGGACTGGGTCGCGCATGCTGGGGAGCTTTTCGAAGCGGCGATGTTCGCCGGCGACGCGTCCGCGTTGGACCGGTGCGACGACGTGCTGGACGCTGTCGAGGCGCCGCTGTCCATGGCGCGCGGCAAGCTTCTGCACGTGCGCTTCCTGAACGACCGTGAGGAGAACGGCCGGGAACTGGCGCTGTTCGAGCGGGCGGCCGAGCTGTACCGGCGGCTGGGGGACGCGTCGGGTGAGGCGGACGCGTTGTTCTGGATCGGCTGCTGGCACCAGGTGGTGAAGGGCGACGGCGTCACCGGCAGGCCGTACTTCGAGCAGTCGTACGCGCTGGCGCAATCCGTCGGCGACCAAAAGACGATGTCCTACGCGATCCGCCACCTCGGCTTCGCCGACAAGGACGCGGGCGACGTCGACCGGGCGCGTCAACGGTTGACCGAGTCGGTGACGCTGCGCCGGGCGATCGGCTTCAGGCCCGGCGAAGCGGCCGGCCTGGTGGCACTGGCCTATCTCGCGGCCGAGACCGGTAACAGGTCGGTGGCGCTCCACCACCTGGACGAGGCGCAGGCCGTCGCCGAGAGCTGCGGCGCGAAAGCCGTGACGGGGTGGATCGAGCAGGCTCGCACGACAGTCCGGGCTTAGAGCCCGCGCGGACAGGCGGCGTGGAAAACCTCGGCATCAAGGTGGGCACAGGCTCGAGTGAATGGTGAGTTGCGACGCTCTGCGACCGTTGGCGAGACCTGTGCGCTTCCTTCGTTTCAGGTCGCGTTTCAGGTCGCCTGCGTGGCCAGCCTGCGCAGGGCCCGGACGGCGGGTGATCCGGGGTCGGCCGTCATCAGGACAACCTCCTGGTCATCCTCGGGCACGAGCAGGACGTCGCAGTTCAACCGCAGCGCACCGGCCTCCGGATGGTCCAGGGTCTTGGTGCGATGCCCGGGAGCGTGGACCGGACGCGCCTCCCAGATCTGCCGGAACTCCTCACTGCCGGCGTGCAGTTCGGCCAGCAGCGCGGCCAGCTGCGGGTCATGCGGGTAGCGGTCCGCGGCCCGGCGCAGCCGCGCCACCACGATGTGCCCGAATTCCTCGGCGCTGGAGCTCTCGTACATCCGCCCCTGGCCCAGGAAGCGGCGTCGGGCCAGGTTCGTCGTCCCGCCTCCAAGGTCGGCGCCGAGCAGTGCCCGGGCCAGGGGGTTCCAGGTGACAACGTCGTACGCCGCATCAGTGACGATGGCACCGGTCTCCGGCAGCCGCTCCAGCATCCGGGCCACGTGCGGGCGCACCCGCCGCACGGCGCTGATGCCGGGCGGCGCGCTCGAACCCGCCAGGCGGAACAGGTGGCTGCGCTCGGCCGGAGCGAGCCGCAGCGCGCGAGCCAGCGCGTCCAGGATCCGGGGCGATGGCCGTGGTCCCCGGGCCTGCTCCAGCCGCGTGTAGTAGTCGACCGACATGTGGGCGAGCTCCGCCACCTCTTCGCGGCGCAGACCCGGTGTGCGGCGGTCGGTGCCTGTCGCCGCCAGGCCGATCTCGTGAGGACGCAGGGCCGCCCGGCGGTCCCGCAGGTAGTGGGCCAGCTCCTGCCGCGCCATGTCGCCTCCTCGTCACTGCCTGGTACAGGCTGTCCCTGGCAGGGCTCCCACGACCATAGAAGTGTGGTTGCCATGAACGAACGCACAGCTCTGGTCACCGGTGCCAACAAGGGCATCGGCAAGCATATCGCCCGGCTGCTCGCCGCCGAGGGCCTCACCGTGTACGTGGGCTCCCGTGATGCCGGGCGCGGGCAGCGGGCCGTTGAGGAGATCGGTGCCGGGGCCCGGCTGCTGGTCCTCGATGTGACGGATCCCGACGGTGTCGCACAGGCCGCGGCTCAGGTGGACCGCTTGGACGTCCTGGTCAACAACGCCGGCATCTCACCGTCACTCGCCGCGCCGGCCGACACCCTCGTCGAGGAACACCGGCGCACGTACGAGACCAACGTGTTCGGGGTGGTGTCGGTGACCAATGCCTTCCTGCCCGCCCTGGGCCGGTCCTCGCACCCGCGCATCGTCAACATCTCCAGTGGCACCGCGTCGCTGACCTGGAGCACAAACCCCAACCCCCAGTTCACCCCGGGAAGCGGTGGCGCTGCCGCCTACCGGTCGTCCAAGGCCGCCCTCAATGCCCTCACCGTCTTCTACGCCCAGACGCTGGCCGAGGACGGCTTCAAGGTCAACGCGCTCGCCCCCGGCCTGCGGGCCACCGAACTCAACCCCCGGGCCGCCGCTGCCGGCGGCGACCCGGCCGAGGCAGCGCAGGGTGCCCTCCGCCTGGCCCTGCTGCCGGACGACGGCCCCACCGGTGGCTTCTTCTCCTGGGACGGAACGCCCGTGCCCTGGTGATTGGTGATCAGTCGGGCGGCGTCGGAGACGGGTGTCCCGACGGTGTGTGGCCCATGCCTGCCGGATCAGACTGCGCACGGTGATGATCGTGTCGGCGAGGTCGAAGAAGGCGTCGATGACGGGGGTGCGGGGCTCGTAGCGGCGGGCGAGGCGGTGGAGGCGTTCTGCCAGGCGTGGGTGCCGACCCGGCCTGGCAGGTGCGTGCCGGAGCCGCCAGGGCGCCGGCCGCGGCCGGCGCCGCCGTTGGCGGTGCCCGCTCTCACCAAGTCGCTCGGCGATCCGAACGCCGACGTCCGCGAGGCGGCCGTCCTCGTCCTGACCCGGCACGCCGGTGCCGAGGAGGCCCGCGCGGACGCGGACGTCAGGGCGTATGCGGTGCGGGGGCTCTGAGCGGGGCCCCCGCGCCGGGGCCGGGTCGGGCTATATCCAGTCCTCCGGTTCCGGCTCCGCGTCCATCTCGGGCCAGTGGTCCTCGTCCCCGGTCCCGGCAGCCGCGGGGGCCGAGGAGGACGGCGAGGCCGAGGAGGACGGCGTCTTCAGGGAGGCGAGCACTCCGAGCACGCCCTCCCCGTAGGTCATGAGCTTCTTCTCGCCGACGCCGCCGACGGTGGCCAGCTCGGCGACCGACTCGGGCCATCGGCCGACGATCTCCCGGAGCGTGGCGTCATGGAAGATCACGTACGCGGGTACGCCCTGTTCACGGGCCTGTTCGGCGCGCCAGGCACGGAGTGCCTCGAACGCGGGGAGCAGTTCCTCGGACAGCTCCGCCACCGCCGCCTTCGCCCTGCCCTTGCCGGAGGACCCGGCGGATCCGGACGTCCCGGAGGACCGGGAGACCACGGGTTTCTTCGGCTCCTTGCGGAGCGGAACCTCCCGTTCGCGCCGCAGTACCGTCCCGCTGGCCTCGGTGAGCACCAGCGTGCCGTACTCGCCCTCGACGGCCAGCAGCCCCTGGGCGAGCAGCTGCCGGACGACGCCCCGCCATTCACCCTCGTCGAGGTCGGTGCCGATACCGAAGACGGACAGCTGATCGTGGTCGAACTGGATGACCTTGGCGGTGCGCTTGCCGAGCAGGATGTCGACGATCTGGACGGCGCCGAACTTCTGCCCGCGTTCGCGCTGGAGCCGTACCACCGTGGAGAGGGCCTTTTGGGCGGCGACGGTGCCGTCCCAGGTCTCTGGCGGGGTGAGGCAGGTGTCGCAGTTGCCGCAGCCCTCCGGAGGCGGATCCTGGCCGAAGTACTTGAGCAGCTGCCCGCGGCGGCACTGGGCGGTCTCGCACAGCGCGAGCATCGAGTCGAGATGGGCCTGGGCGCGGCGCCGGAACGCCTCGTCGCCCTCGCCGGACTGGATGAGTTTGCGCTGCTGTATGACGTCGTTGAGGCCGTAGGCCATCCAGGCGGTGGAGGGCAGGCCGTCACGGCCGGCGCGGCCGGTCTCCTGGTAGTAGCCCTCGACGGACTTGGGCAGGTCGAGGTGGGCGACGAACCGGACGTCGGGTTTGTCGATGCCCATGCCGAAGGCGATGGTGGCGACGACGACCAGGCCGTCCTCACGCAGGAAGCGGGACTGGTGGGCCGCGCGGGTGCCCGCGTCGAGGCCGGCGTGGTACGGGACGGCCTCGATGCCGTTGCGGGTGAGGAATTCGGCCGTGGCTTCGACCGACTTGCGCGAGAGGCAGTAGACGATGCCCGCGTCGCCTTCGTGTTCCTGACGGAGGTAGGTGAGCAGCTGCTTCTTGGGGTCTGCCTTGGGGACGATCCGGTACTGGATGTTCGGCCGGTCGAAGCTGGCCACGAAGTGCCGGGCGGCCGGCATGTGCAGCCGCTGGGTGATCTCCTCGTGGGTCGCGTGGGTGGCGGTGGCCGTGAGCGCGATGCGGGGGACGTCCGGCCAGCGCTCGCCGAGGAGGGAGAGGGCGAGGTAGTCGGGACGGAAGTCGTGGCCCCACTGGGAGACGCAGTGCGCCTCGTCGATGGCGAAGACGGCGATCTTGCCGCGGGCGAGCAGGTCCAGTGTGGAGTCCAGGCGCAGCCGCTCGGGTGCCAGGTAGAGCAGGTCGAGCTCGCCGGCGAGGAACTGGGCCTCGACCACGCGTCGCTCGTCGAAGTCCTGGGTGGAGTTGACGAAGCCGGCGTTCACGCCGAGGGCGCGCAGGGCGTCCACCTGGTCCTGCATGAGCGCGATGAGCGGTGAGACCACGATGCCGGTACCGGGTCTGACCAGGGCGGGGATCTGGTAGCACAGCGACTTTCCGCCGCCGGTGGGCATGAGGACGACGGCGTCTCCGCCGGCCACCACATGCTCGATGATCGATTCCTGCTCGCCCCGGAAGGCGTCGTACCCGAAAACCCTGTGCAGCGTGGCCAGTGCCTCGCTGTCCGCCGGTCCGGGCGTCTGCCGCGTCCCCGGCGGCTCGGTCGTCCCTGGCATCTCGTTGGTTCCGCCCGTCCCGCCCATCGTCGTGCCCCCCGTACGTCGTCCCTCGACCACTGCCTCCACGATAGGGGCACGGACCGACAGCGCCTGAGTTGTCCACAGGCTCGCCGCTTCCTTGTCCGAGAGTGCCCTCAGCCCTTTGGCCGTCCTCGCGTGGCGCCCCGGAACCGGCGCGGGCCATGCTGCACGGGCGGGACCGGGGAGGCCCGCGCTGTATGGAGGCGCCGCACTCGCGTGCCTCTTCCGCCCCAAGGAGCATCAGGATGTCTCTCAGGTCCCGCACCGCCGGCGCCGTTCTGGCGCTGGCCGTGCCGTTCGCTCTGGCCGCGGTTCCCGCCGACGCGGCTCCCGTTCCCGAGGCCGACCCGTTCGTGTGGACGGATCTGACTCCCACGTACACGGCCACCGCGGACTACCAGTACGAGCCGTTCGCGGTCACGGACGGTTACAAGCCCGTCGGCCGGTGTGCGCAGGACACCGCGACCGGCAAGGGAGGCGCGGGCTACCACTACGTGAACCCCGCCCACGTCGGCAGCCTCGACCCGGCCGAGCCCGCGGGTCTTCTCTACGAGACCGACAGCGACGGCGCCCGCGCCCTGGTGGGGGTGGAGTGGATCGTTCGGGCGGACGCCCCAGGGACCGCGCCGACGCTGTTCGGGCAGACGTTCCAGGGGCCGGCGACCCTGGAGGGCGTGGGCTCCGTGTACACGCTGCACGCCTGGATCTGGAAGGACAATCCGAGCGGTCTGTTCGCACCGTGGAACCCGACGGTCACGTGCCCGTAGGGGCGGCTCCGACCGGCGCGTGACGTGCCGGCGTCCTGTGAGCCCCGCGGCCGAAGCCCACGCGCGCGTGGGCCCCGGTTCCTCGGAAGGAACCGGGGCCCACGGCCGTACCGCAACGGTCAGCGAACGAAGACTCCCGCCTGGTTGGCCAGGTCCAGGAAGTACTGCGGGGCCACGCCGAGCACCAGCGTGACCGCGACGCCGACGCCGATCGCCGCCATGGTCAGCGGTGACGGGACGGCGACCGTGGGCCCGTCGGGCCTGGGCTCGCTGAAGAACATCAGCACGATCACGCGGATGTAGAAGAACGCGGCGATCGCCGACGAGATCACACCGACGACGACCAGCGGGCCGGCCCCGCCCTCCGCCGCCGCCTTGAACACGGCGAACTTCCCGGCGAAGCCGGAGGTCAGCGGGATACCGGCGAAGGCCAGCAGGAACACCGCGAAGACGGCCGCGACCAGCGGCGAGCGGCGGCCGAGACCGGCCCACTTGGACAGGTGCGTGGCCTCGCCGCCGGCGTCGCGCACCAGGGTGACCACGGCGAAGGCGCCAATGGTCACGAAGGAGTAGCCGGCCAGGTAGAACAGGACGGACGACACGCCGTCCTTCGAGGTCGCGATGACACCCGCCAGGATGAATCCGGCGTGCGCGATCGACGAGTACGCGAGCAGTCGCTTGATGTCGGTCTGGGTGATCGCGACGATCGCGCCGCCCAGCATGGTGATGATCGCGACGCCCCACATGACCGGCCGCCAGTCCCAGCGCAGGCCGGGCAGGACGACGTACAGCAGGCGCAGCAGCGCGCCGAACGCGGCCACCTTGGTCGCCGCCGCCATGAAGCCGGTCACCGGGGTGGGCGCGCCCTGGTAGACGTCGGGGGTCCACATGTGGAAGGGGACCGCGCCGACCTTGAAGAGCAGGCCCATGACGACCATGGCGGTGCCGATCAGGAGCAGTGCGTCGTTGCCCATGGTGTCGGCGAGGGCGGGGTCGACGTTGGTGACGGTGCCGTCGACGACCTGGGAGACGGTGGCGTAGGAGACCGACCCGGCGTACCCGTACAGCAGCGCGATGCCGAACAGGGTGAACGCGGAGGCGAAGGCGCCGAGCAGGAAGTACTTGACCGCGGCTTCCTGGGACATCAGGCGCTTGCGGCGGGCCAGGGCGCACATCAGGTACAGCGGGAGGGAGAAGACCTCCAGGGCCACGAAGAGCGTCAGCAGGTCGTTGGCCGAGGGGAACACCAGCATGCCGGCGACCGCGAAGAGGAGCAGCGGGAAGACCTCGGTGGTGGTGAAGCCCGCCTTCACCGCGGCCTGCTCGCTGTCGCTGCCGGGCACGGAGGCGGCCTGTGCGGCGAAGGAGTCGACGCGGTTGCCGTGGGCGGCCGGGTCGAGGCGGCGTTCGGCGAAGGTGAACAGGCCGAGCAGGCCGGCCAGCAGGATCGTGCCCTGCAGGAACAGGGACGGTCCGTCGACGGCGATGGCGCCCATCGCGGCGATGTGCGCCTTGGTGGTGCCGTAGCCGTCCGCGGCCAGTGCGACGACCGCCGCGAAGGCCGCGCACAGCGCCACGGCGGAGACGAAGACCTGCGCGTAGTAGCGGAACTTGCGCGGGACGAACGCCTCGACGAGCACCCCGACGATCGCCGCGCCGAGCACGATCAGGGTGGGGGACAATTGTCCGTATTCGATCTTCGGCGCGTCGATCTTCGCGATCGGCTCCGCCGCGGTTGTCCACAGGCTGTGGACGGCTGCTGCGCTCACTTGGCCGCCTCCACTGCGGGCTTCGGGTCGGTCTTGTGTACGTCCGACATGGTCTGCTTGACCGCCGGGTTGACGATGTCCGTGACGGGCTTCGGGTAGACGCCCAGGAAGATCAGCAGAACGATCAGCGGGGTGACGACCACGAGCTCACGCGCGCGTAGGTCGGGCATCGCGGAGACCTCCGGTTTCACCGGGCCCGTCATCGTCCGCTGGTAGAGGACGAGGGTGTAGAGCGCGGCGAGGACGATGCCGAAGGTGGCGATGATGCCGATGGCCGGGTAGCGCGTGAACGTGCCGACCAGCACGAGGAACTCGCTCACGAAGGGGGCCAGACCCGGCAGCGACAGGGTCGCCAGGCCGCCGATCAGGAAGGTGCCGGCCAGCACCGGGGCGACCTTCTGCACGCCGCCGTAGTCGGCGATGAGCCGCGAGCCGCGCCGGGAGATCAGGAAGCCGGCGACCAGCATCAGCGCGGCGGTGGAGATGCCGTGGTTGACCATGTAGAGGGTGGCGCCGGACTGGCCCTGGCTGGTCATCGCGAAGATGCCCAGGATGATGAAGCCGAAGTGCGAGATGGACGCGTAGGCGACCAGACGCTTGATGTCCCGCTGGCCGACGGCGAGCAGCGCGCCGTAGATGATGCTGATCACGGCGAGCACGAGGATGGCGGGTGTCGCCCACTTCGAGGCCTCCGGGAACAGCTGCAGGCAGAAGCGGAGCATCGCGAACGTGCCCACCTTGTCGACCACCGCCGTGATGAGCACGGCGACGGGGGCGGTGGACTCCTGCATGGCGTTGGGCAGCCAGGTGTGCAGCGGCCACAGCGGCGCCTTCACCGCGAAGGCGAAGAAGAAGCCGAGGAACAGCCAGCGTTCGGTGCTGGTCGCCATGTGCAGCGACCCGTTCGCGCGGGCCTGCGCGATCTCGGCGAGGGAGAAGCTCCCGGCGACCACGTAGAGGCCGATCACCGCGGCCAGCATGATCAGGCCGCCGACCAGGTTGTAGAGGAGGAACTTCACGGCCGCGTACGAGCGTTGGGCCGCCGCGTTCTCGTCGGAGCCCGCGTGGGCACGGTCCCCGAAGCCGCCGATGAGGAAGTACATCGGGATCAGCATGGCTTCGAAGAAGATGTAGAAGAGGAAGACGTCGGTGGCCTCGAAGGAGATGATCACCATCGCCTCGACGGCCAGGATCAGGGCGAAGAAGCCCTGGGTGGGCCGCCACCGCTTGCTGCCGGTCTCCAGCGGGTCGGCGTCGTGCCAGCCGGCCAGGATGATGAACGGGATCAGCAGGGCGGTCAGGGCGAGCAGGGCGACCGCGATGCCGTCGACGCCCAGTTCGTAGCGGACCCCGAAGTCCGAGATCCAGGCGTGGGACTCGGTGAGCTGGTAGCGGGAGCCGTCCGGGTCGAAGCGGACCAGGACGACGATCGCGAGCACCAGGGTGGCGAGCGAGACCAGCAGGGCGAGCCATTTGGCGGCGGTTCGCCGTGCGGCCGGTACGGCGGCCGTGGCGACCGCGCCGACGGCCGGGAGCACCGCCGTCGCTGTCAGCAGAGGAAAGGACATCGGTATCAGACCGCCCTCATCAGCAGGGTCGCGGCGACCAGGAGGGCGGCGCCGCCGAACATCGAGACCGCGTACGAGCGCGCGTAGCCGTTCTGGAGCCTGCGCAGCCGGCCGGACAGTCCGCCGAAGCCCGCCGCCGTGCCGTTGACGACGCCGTCGACCAGGGTGTGGTCGACGTATACGAGGGAGCGGGTGAGGTGTTCGCCGCCGCGGACCAGGACGACGTGGTTGAAGTCGTCCTGGAGGAGGTCGCGGCGGGCCGCGCGGGTGAGCAGCGAACCGCGCGGGGCGATGGCCGGGACGGCACGGCGGCCGTACTGGAGCCAGGCGATGCCGACGCCGATGACCAGGCACACCATGGTGGCGCCGGTGACAGTGGCCGCGCTCAGCGGCGAGTCGCCCTCACTGTGGCCGGTGACCGGCTCCAGCCAGTGCAGGAAGCGGTCGCCGATGCTGAAGAAGGCGCCGCCGAAGACCGAGCCGATCGCCAGCACGATCATCGGGACGGTCATGACCTTCGGGGACTCGTGCGGATGCGGCTCGTGGCCATGCTCGTCGGGCTGCCAGCGCTTCTCGCCGAAGAACGTCATCAGCATCACGCGGGTCATGTAGAACGCGGTGATGGCCGCGCCGAGCAGGGCGCAGGCGCCGAGGATCCAGCCCTCGGTGCCGCCCTTGGCGAACGCCGCCTCGATGATCTTGTCCTTGGAGAAGAAGCCGGACAGGCCCGGGAAGCCGATGATCGCGAGGTAGCCGAGGCCGAAGGTGATGAAGGTGACCGGCATGTACGTGCGCAGGCCGCCGTACTTGCGCATGTCGACCTCGTCGTTCATGCCGTGCATGACGGAGCCGGCGCCGAGGAACAGACCGGCCTTGAAGAAGCCGTGCGTCACCAGGTGCATGATCGCGAAGACGTAGCCGATCGGGCCGAGGCCGGCGGCGAGCACCATGTAGCCGATCTGCGACATGGTCGAACCGGCGAGGGCCTTCTTGATGTCGTCCTTCGCGCAACCGACGATCGCACCGAACAGGAGCGTGACGGCACCGACGACGGTGACGACCAGTTGTGCGTCGGGCGCCGCGTTGAAGATCGCTCCGGAGCGGACGATGAGATAGACGCCGGCGGTCACCATGGTCGCCGCGTGGATGAGGGCGGAGACCGGGGTCGGGCCCTCCATGGCGTCGCCGAGCCAGGACTGCAGCGGGACCTGGGCGGACTTGCCGCAGGCGGCGAGCAGCAGCATCAGACCGATGGCGGTGAGCTTGCCCTGGGAGGCGCCGGTGGCGTGGTCGAGGACCGGGCCGAAGGCGAACGTGCCGAACGTCGTGAACATCAGCATGATCGCGATCGAGAGGCCCATGTCGCCGACCCGGTTGACCAGGAAGGCCTTCTTCGCGGCCGTGGCCGCACTGGGCTTGTGCTGCCAGAAGCCGATCAGCAGGTACGAGGCGAGACCGACGCCCTCCCAGCCGACGTACAGCAGCAGGTAGTTGTCGGCGAGGACGAGCAGCAGCATCGCCGCGAGGAACAGGTTCAGGTAGCCGAAGAATCGGCGGCGGCGCTCGTCGTGCTCCATGTACCCGATCGAGTACAGGTGGATGAGCGAGCCGACGCCGGTGATCAACAGGACGAACGTCATCGACAGCTGGTCGAGGCGGAAGGTGACGTCCGCCTGGAAGCCGGCCACCGGTACCCAGGTGAACAGGTGCTGCATCAGGGTGCGGTGTTCGGCGTCCTTGCCCAGCAGGTCGGCGAAGAGGATCACCCCGAACACGAAGGAGGTCGTCGACAGGAGCGTGCCGATCCAGTGGCCCACGCCGTCCAGACGGCGGCCGCCGACCAGGAGGACGGCCGCTCCGAGCAGGGGCGCCGCGATCAGCAGCGCGATCAGATTCTCTGCGTTCATACGGTTCAGCGACCCCTTACAGCTTCATCAGGCTGGCGTCGTCGACCGAGGCCGAGTGGCGGGTACGGAACAGCGACACGATGATCGCGAGCCCGACCACGACCTCCGCGGCGGCGACGACCATCGTGAAGAAGGCGATGATCTGCCCGTCGAGATTGCCGTGCATGCGGGAGAAGACGACGAAGGCGAGGTTGCAGGCGTTGAGCATCAGCTCGACGCACATGAAGACGACGATCGCATTTCGTCTGATCAGCACACCGGTGGCGCCGATCGTGAACAACAGGGCGGCGAGATAGAGGTAGTAGACCGGGTTCACTTGGACGCCTCCTTTGGCCGCTTGAGGTTCTCCGGCTCGATCGGGGTCCGCTCCAGCCGTTCCTCGGCCCGCTGTTCCAGGGCCCGCAGGTCGTTCAGGGCCTCCGCGGACACGTCACGGATCTGACCGCGGTCGCGCAGCGTCTTGTTGACCGTGAGCTCGGACGGCGTGCCGTCGGGCAGCAGGCCGGCGATGTCGACGGCGTTGTGCCGGGCGTAGACACCGGGGGCGGGCAGCGGCGGCAGGTGCTTGCCCTCACGGACGCGCTGTTCGGACTGTTCGCGCTGGGTCTTGGCGCGCTCGGTGCGCTCGCGGTGGGTGAGCACCATGGCGCCGACGGCCGCGGTGATGAGCAGGGCGCCGGTGATTTCGAAGGCGAACACGTACTTGGTGAAGATCAGGGCGGCGAGGCCCTCGACATTGCCGTTGGCGTTGGCCTGGCCGGTGCCCGCGAAGTTCTTGAGGGAGGCGTTGGCGATGCCCGCGAAGAGCAGGACGCCGAAGCCGAGCCCACACAGAAGGGCCAGCCAGCGCTGGCCCTTGATGGTCTCGGTCAGGGAGTCGGCGGCGGTCACGCCGACCAGCATCACCACGAAGAGGAACAGCATCATGATCGCGCCGGTGTAGACGACGATCTGCACGATGCCGAGGAAGTAGGCCCCGTTGGCGAGGTAGAACACCGCCAGGATGATCATGGTGCCGGCGAGGCAGAGAGCGCTGTGCACGGCCCTCTTCATCAGGACGGTGCCAAGCGCGCCGAGCACCGCGACGGTACCGAGGATCCAGAACTGGAAGGCCTCGCCGGTGGAGGTGGCGTAGGCGGCGAGCTGCGGGCTCATGCGTCCGCCCCCTCTTCCTCGGGCTTCTCGCCCTTGGAGACCGCCACCTGCTGCACGGTCCCGGGCGCCGCCTCGGTCACCAGGCCCCGGTAGTAGTCCTGTTCGTCGGTGCCCGGGAAGATCGCGTGCGGGGAGTCGACCATGCCCTCTTCGAGGCCGGCCAGCAGCTGCTCCTTGGTGTAGATCAGGTTGGCGCGGCTGGTGTCGGCGAGCTCGAACTCGTTGGTCATCGTGAGCGCGCGCGTGGGACACGCCTCGATGCACAGGCCGCACAGGATGCAGCGGGCGTAGTTGATCTGGTAGACGCGGCCGTAGCGCTCGCCCGGCGAGTAACGCTCCTCGTCGGTGTTGTCCGCGCCCTCCACGTAGATGGCGTCGGCGGGGCAGGCCCAGGCGCACAGTTCGCAGCCGACGCACTTCTCCAGACCGTCCGGATGGCGGTTGAGCTGGTGCCGTCCGTGGAACCGCGGAGCCGTGGTCTTCTTCTGCTCCGGGTACTGCTCGGTCAGCCGCTTCTTGAACATGGCCTTGAAGGTCACGCCGAAGCCGGCCACGGGGTTCAGGAAACCGGGCTCGGTCTCCTTGGGCTGCTCAGCCATCGGACGCCTCCTTTCCATCCGTAGATCCGTCACTGACAGTGTCCGGTCCACCACTGACAATCAGCTCCCGCTCCCGGCGCGGGCCGCGCCGGGGCACCGGCGGCAGCTCCTGTCCGGGCAGCGGCGGCACGGGGAACCCGCCTGCCATCGGGTCGAACGCGACCGGCTCGGCGGCCGACTGCGCGGCTGCCTCCTTGCCGCCCTTGTCGCGGAACATGTCGACGACGAAGGACAGGAGCAGCAGGGCGAGGACCCCGCCGCCGACGTAAAGGGCGATGTCGGCGAAGTCGTAGTTCTCGTTGCGCAGGGTCCGTACGGTGGCGACGAGCATCAGCCAGACGACCGAGACCGGGATGAGGACCTTCCAGCCCAGCTTCATCAGCTGGTCGTAGCGCACGCGCGGGAGGCTGGCGCGCAGCCAGACGAAGACGAAGAGCAGCACCACGACCTTGGCGACGAACCAGAGCATCGGCCACCAGCCGTGGTTGGCGGCCGCCCAGACGGTGCTGATCGGCCAGGGGGCGCGCCAGCCGCCGAGGAACAGCGTCGTCGACACGGCGGCGACCGTCACCATGTTGACGTACTCGGCGAGCATGAACATCGCGAACTTGATCGAGGAGTACTCGGTGTTGAAGCCGCCGACCAGGTCGCCCTCCGACTCCGGCATGTCGAAGGGGGCTCGGTTCGTCTCGCCGACCATGGTGACGACGTAGAGGATGAACGAGACCGGCAGCAGCACGATGTACCAGCGGTCGTGCTGCTGGGCGACGATCGTGGACGTCGACATGGAGCCCGAGTACAGGAACACCGACGCGAACGCGGCGCCCATGGCGATCTCGTAGGAGATCATCTGTGCGCAGGAGCGCAGGCCGCCGAGGAGCGGGTAGGTGGATCCGGAGCTCCAGCCGGCGAGCACGATGCCGTAGATGCCGACGGAGGCGACCGCGAGGATGTAGAGCATCGCGATCGGCAGGTCCGTGAGCTGCATCGTGGTGCGGTGGCCGAAGATCGAGACCTCGTTGTCGGCCGGGCCGAACGGGATGACCGCGATGGCCATGAACGCCGGGATGGCCGCGACGATCGGCGCCAGGACGTACACGGCCTTGTCGGCGCGTTTGACGATGAGGTCTTCCTTGAGCATCAGCTTCACGCCGTCGGCGAGCGACTGGAGCATGCCCCAGGGGCCGTGCCGGTTGGGGCCGATGCGCAGCTGCATCCAGGCGATGACCTTGCGCTCCATGACGATGGAGACCAGCACGGTCACCATCAGGAAGGCGAAGCAGAAGACCGCCTTGATGACGACCAGCCACCAGGGGTCGCGGCCGAACATGGAGAGGTCTTCAGCAGCGAGGTACGGGGTCATGCCTCCACCTCCTTGGGGGCCTCACCGGCGGTGGCCGCCGGGCCGATGCGGACGAGGGATCCGGGCAGCGCCCCGGTGTCGGAGGCGACACCGCCGCCCACGGAGTTCAGCGGGAGCCAGACCACGCGGTCGGGCATCTCGGTGATCCTGAGCGGGAGTTCGACGGTGCCGGCGCTGGAGGTGACGGCGAGCAGGTCGCCGTTTCCGATGCCGGCCTCGGCGGCGGTCGCGGCGGACAGGCGGGCGTGGGCGGCATGCCGGGTGCCGGCGAGCGCCTCGTCGCCCTCCTGGAGGACGCCCTGGTCGAGCAGGAGCCGGTGTCCGGCCAGCACGGCCTCCCCGGCCGCCGGCCGCGGCAGCGGTCCCGCCGTCTCGTGCGGCTCGGAGGCCTTCGGGCCGTCCCAGGCGCCGAGCCGGTCGAGTTCCGCGCGCGTGGTGCGCAGGTCGGGCAGGCCGAGGTGGACGTCCATGGCGTCGGCGAGCATCTGCAGCACCCGCGCGTCGGTGGGCGCCACTCGCCGGGTCATCTGCTCGGGCTTGAGGGCGGCCTCGAAGAACCGCACCCTGCCCTCCCAGTTGAGGAAGGTGCCGGCCTTCTCGGCGACGGCGGCGACCGGGAGGACGACGTCGGCGCGCTCGGTGATCTCGCTGGGCCGCAGCTCCAGCGAGACCAGGAAGCCCACTGCTTCGAGTGCCGCACGCGCGCGCGTGGGGTCGGGCAGGTCGGCGACCTCGACGCCGGCGACCAGCAGCGCCGAGAGTTCGCCGCGCGCGGCGGCCTCGACGATCTGGCCGGTGTCGCGGCCGTAGCGCAGCGGGAGTTCGGACACGCCCCAGACGGCGGCGACCTCGTCCCGCGCGCGTGGGTCGGTGGCCGGGCGGCCGCCGGGCAGCAGGGACGGCAGCGCGCCCGCCTCGACCGCACCGCGCTCCCCGGCCCGCCGCGGGATCCACACCAGCTGGGCGCCGGTGGCGGTGGCGGCCCGTACGGCGGCGGTCAGGCCACCGACGACCGACGTCAGCCGCTCGCCCACGACGATCACCGCGCCCTCGGCGCGCAGCGCCTCGGCGGCCCGGGTGCCGGGCTCCTCCAGGCCGACGCCGCTCGCGAGCGCGTCCAGCCATTCGGTCTCGGTGCCGGGTGCGGCAGGCAGCAGCGTGCCGCCGCTCTTCTCCAGGCCGCGGGTGGCGTGCGTGGCGAGCGAGAACACCTTCTGCTTGTGCTTGCGCGAGGCCTTGCGCAGCCGCAGGAAGACGCCGGGCGCCTCCTCCTCCGACTCGAACCCGACCAGCAGGACGGCGGGCGCCTGCTCCAGCGACGTGTAGGTGACGCCCTTGCCGTCGAGGTCGCGGCCGCGGCCGGCGATCCTGGCGGCCAGGAAGTCGGCCTCCTCGCTGCTGTGCACGCGCGCGCGGAAGTCGATGTCGTTGGTGTCGAGCGCCACGCGTGCGAACTTGCTGTACGCGTAGGCGTCCTCGACGGTGAGCCGGCCGCCGGTGAGGACGCCGGCCCGGGAGCGGGCCGCGGCCAGTCCCTGGGCGGCCGCCTCCAGCGCCTCCGGCCAGGAGGCGGGTTCGAGCACGCCCTGCTCGTTGCGGACCAGCGGGGTCTCCAGGCGGCCCTTCTGCTGCGCGTACCGGAACGCGAAGCGTCCCTTGTCGCAGATCCACTCCTCGTTGACCTCGGGGTCGTTGGCGGCGAGCCGCCGCATGACCTTGCCGCGCCGGTGGTCGGTGCGGGTGGCGCAGCCGCCCGAGCAGTGCTCGCACACGGACGGCGAGGAGATCAGGTCGAAGGGGCGGGAGCGGAAGCGATACGCCGCCGAGGTCAGCGCGCCGACCGGGCAGATCTGGATGGTGTTCCCGGAGAAGTACGACTCGAACGGGTCGCCCTCGCCGGTGCCGACCTGCTGGAGCGCGCCGCGTTCCAGGAGTTCGATCATCGGGTCGCCGGCGACCTGGTTGGAGAACCGGGTGCAGCGGGCGCACAGCACGCACCGCTCGCGGTCGAGCAGTACCTGGGTGGAGATCGGGACGGGCTTCTCGTAGGTGCGCTTCCTGCCGTCGAACCGGGACTCGGCGTTGCCGTGCGACATCGCCTGGTTCTGCAGCGGGCACTCGCCGCCCTTGTCGCAGACCGGGCAGTCCAGCGGGTGGTTGATGAGCAGCAGCTCCATCACCCCGTGCTGGGCCTTCTCGGCGACCGGGGAGGTGAGGTGGGTCTTGACCACCATGCCGTCGGTGCAGGTGATGGTGCAGGACGCCATGGGCTTGCGCTGGCCCTCGACCTCGACGATGCACTGGCGGCAGGCGCCGACCGGGTCCAGCAGGGGGTGGTCGCAAAAGCGCGGGATCTCGATGCCGAGCTGCTCGGCGGCGCGGATGACCAGGGTGCCCTTGGGCACGCTGATCTCCACGCCGTCGATCGTCAGCGTGACGAGGTCCTGCGGCGGGACCGCCGCCGTTCCCCCCGAGGAGGGGGAACTCGTGGTCACGGTCATGCGTTCACCTCCGGGCGGTCCGCCCAGGCCGTCGACTTGGCCGGGTCGAAGGGACAGCCCCGGCCCGTGATGTGCTGTTCGTACTCCTCGCGGAAGTACTTCAGTGAGGAGAAGATCGGGGACGCTGCGCCGTCGCCGAGGGCGCAGAAGGACTTGCCGTTGATGTTGTCGGCGATGTCGTTCAGCTTGTCGAGGTCGGACATCACGCCCTTGCCGGCCTCGATGTCGCGCAGCAACTGCACCAGCCAGTAGGTGCCTTCACGGCACGGGGTGCACTTGCCGCAGGACTCGTGGGCGTAGAACTCGGTCCAGCGGGTGACGGCGCGCACCACGCAGGTGGTCTCGTCGAAGCACTGGAGGGCCTTGGTGCCGAGCATGGAACCGGCGGCCCCCACGCCCTCGTAGTCCAGGGGGACGTCGAGGTGCTCGTCGGTGAACATGGGCGTCGAGGAGCCGCCCGGCGTCCAGAACTTCAGGCGGTGGCCGGTGCGCATTCCGCCGCTCATGTCGAGGAGCTGGCGCAGGGTGATGCCGAGCGGTGCCTCGTACTGGCCGGGGCTGGTGACGTGGCCGCTGAGGGAGTAGAGCGTGAAGCCGGGCGACTTCTCGCTCCCCATCGACCTGAACCAGTCCTTGCCCTTGTGCAGGATGGCGGGAACCGAGGCGATGGACTCGACGTTGTTCACAACAGTCGGACAGGCGTAGAGGCCTTCGACGGCCGGGAAGGGAGGACGCAGTCGCGGTTGACCACGGCGGCCTTCGAGCGAGTCGAGCAGTGCGGTCTCCTCACCGCAGATGTACGCGCCGGCGCCGGCGTGCACGGTGAGGTCCAGGTCGAGGCCGCTGCCCAGGATGTTCTCGCCGAGGAAGCCCGCCGCGTAGGCCTCGCGCACGGCCTCGTGCAACCGCCGCAGGACGGGGACGACTTCACCCCGCAGGTAGATGAAGGCGTGCGACGACCGGATGGCGTAGCACGCGATCACGATGCCCTCGACGAGGCTGTGCGGGTTCGCGAAGAGGAGCGGGATGTCCTTGCAGGTCCCGGGCTCCGATTCGTCGGCGTTGACAACCAGATAGTGCGGCTTGCCGTCTCCCTGCGGAATGAACTGCCACTTCATCCCGGTGGGGAATCCCGCGCCGCCGCGGCCGCGCAGTCCGGACTCCTTGACGTAGGCGATCAGGTCGTCCGGGGACATGGCGAGGGCCTTGCGGAGCCCCTCGTATCCGTCGTGGCGCCGGTAGACGTCCAGTGTCCAGGACCGGTCCTCGTCCCAGAAGGCCGACAGCACGGGTGCGAGCAGCTTCTCGGGGCTGGTGTCCTTGAGGTCGGGTACCACCGTCATCACTCCCCCTCCTCGGCGGCAGGCCCTGCCGGGTTTGACGGGTCGGAGGCCGAGGTCTCCTGCGGCGCGTCATGGGAACTGAGGTGCTCGGCCGGTGACGGCTCGTGCACCGTCCCCTCCTGCGGACCCGGGCGCGGGTGGACCACGCGGGCGGGTGCGGTCTCCCCCCTGGACAGGTGGAGACCCACCAGCGAGGCGGGTCCGGCGCTTCCGCTCTCCGCCACGGCACCGGGCCGCTCGTCGGGGAAGCCGGCCAGGATCCGCGCGGTCTCCTTGAAGGTGCACAGCCGGGCCCCGCGCGTGGGCTCGACGTCCCGGCCCGCGCGCAGGTCGTCGACCAGGCGCCGGGCGCTCGCCGGGGTCTGGTTGTCGAAGAACTCCCAGTTGACCATCACGACCGGCGCGAAGTCGCAGGCCGCGTTGCACTCGATGTGCTCCAGGGTGACGCTGCCGTCGTCGGTGGTCTCGCCGTTGCCGATGCCCAGGTGCTCCTGGAGCGACTCGAAGATGGCGTCGCCGCCCATCACCGCGCACAGCGTGTTGGTGCAGACACCCACCTGGTAGTCGCCGGAGGGCTTGCGCCGGTACATCGTGTAGAAGGTGGCGACCGCGGTGACCTCGGCCGTGGTCAGCTCCAGCACGTCGGCGCAGAACTGCATCCCGGTGCGGGTGACGTGCCCCTCCTGCGACTGCACGAGATGCAGCAGCGGCAGCAGGGCGGACCTGGAGTCGGGGTAGCGCGCGATGATCTCGCGGGCGTCCGTCTCCAGCCGGGCCCGGACGGCGTCCGGATACGCGGGCGCGGGCAGCTCGGGCATGCCCAGGCTGACGCCTCGCTCCGAAGAAGAGGTGTTCACCGGTCGACGCCTCCCAGTACCGGGTCGATGGACGCGATGACGACGATGACGTCGGCGACCTGGCCGCCCTCACACATCGCCGCGATGGCCTGCAGGTTGGCGAAGGACGGGTCGCGGAAGTGGACCCGGTAGGGGCGGGTGCCGCCGTCGGAGACGACATGTGCCCCGAGTTCGCCCTTGGGTGACTCGATGGCCGTGTAGACCTGTCCGGGCGGGACCCGGAAGCCCTCGGTGACCAGCTTGAAGTGGTGGATCAGGGCCTCCATGGAGGTGCCCATGATCTTCTTGATGTGGTCGAGGGAGTTGCCGAGTCCGTCCGGTCCCAGGGCGAGCTGCGCGGGCCAGGCGATCTTCTTGTCGGCGACCATGACCGGTCCGGGCTGGAGCCGGTCCAGGCACTGCTCGACGATCCTGAGCGACTGGCGCATCTCCTCCAGGCGGATCAGGAAGCGGCCGTAGGCGTCCGCGGTGTCGGCGACGGCGACGTCGAAGTCGTAGTTCTCGTATCCGCAGTACGGCTGGGACTTGCGCAGGTCGTGCGGCAGGCCGGTGGCGCGCAGGATCGGGCCGGTGGCGCCGAGGGCCATGCAGCCGGCCAGGTCGAGATAGCCGATGCCCTGCATGCGGCCCTTGAAGACGGGGTTCCCGGTGGCGAGCTTGTCGTATTCGGGGAGGTTCTTCCGCATCTTCTTGACGAACTCGCGGATCTGGTCGACCGCGCCGGGTGGCAGGTCCTGGGCGAGTCCGCCGGGGCGGATGTACGCGTGGTTCATCCGCAGGCCGGTGATCAGCTCGAAGAGGTCGAGAATCATTTCACGATCACGGAAGCCGTAGATCATGAGCGTGGTGGCGCCCAGTTCCATGCCGCCGGTGGCGATGGCGACCAGGTGCGAGGACATCCGGTTCAGCTCCATCAGGAGCACCCGGATGATCGTGGCGCGGTCGGTGACCTGGTCCTCGATGCCGAGGAGTTTCTCGACGGCGAGACAGTAGGCCGTCTCGTTGAAGAAGGACGTCAGGTAGTCCATGCGCGTGACGAAGGCGGAGCCCTGGGTCCACGTGCGGTACTCGAGGTTCTTCTCGATGCCGGTGTGGAGATAGCCGACGCCGCAGCGGGTCTCGGTGACGGTCTCGCCGTCGATCTCCAGGATCAGCCGGAGCACCCCATGGGTGGAGGGGTGCTGGGGACCCATGTTGACGACGATGCGTTCGTCGTCGGCGCGGGCCGCGGACTGGACGATCTCGTCCCAGTCGCCACCGGTGACCGTGTAGACGGTGCCCTCGGTGGTCTCGCGCGCCGAGGCGGTCGACGCGGCGGATGCTGACTGTGTGCTCACGAGTACGACCTCCGCTGGTCCGGAGCCGGGATCTGGGCGCCCTTGTATTCGACGGGGATGCCGCCGAGGGGGTAGTCCTTGCGCTGCGGATGTCCCTGCCAGTCGTCGGGCATGAGGATCCGGGTCAGGGCCGGGTGACCGTCGAAGACGATCCCGAAGAAGTCGTAGGTCTCCCGCTCGTGCCAGTCGTTGGTCGGATAGACCGGGACCAGGGACGGGATGTGCGGGTCGGCGTCCGGAGCACTGACCTCCAGGCGGATCAGCCTGTTGTGGGTGATCGACCGCAGGTGGTAGACGGCGTGCAGCTCGCGGCCCTTGTCGTGGAGGTAGTGGACGCCGCTGACGCCGGTGCACAGCTCGAAGCGGAGCGCGGGGTCGTCGCGCAGGGTGCGGGCGACGCGCAGCAGGTGCTCGCGTTCGATGTGGAAGGTCAGCTCGCCGCGGTCGACGACCGTCTTCTCGATGGCGTTGCCGGGCAGCAGACCCTGTTCCTCCAGGGCTCCCTCCAGCTCGTCGGCGACCTCGTCGAACCAGCCGCCGTAGGGGCGGGTGGCCGGTCCGGGGAGCCGCACCGAGCGGACCAGGCCGCCGTAGCCGGAGGTGTCACCACCGTTGTTGGCGCCGAACATGCCGCGCTGGACGCGGATCTCCTCGCCGCCCTGGCCGCGCTGGCCCGGGAGGTTGTCGGCGGCCAGGTCCCGCTCGGGGTTGACCCCGTTGTGGCCGTTCGCGTCGCTCACCGCAGCAGCCCCTTCATCTCGATCGTGGGCAGGGCCTTGAGCGCCGCTTCCTCCGCCTCGCGGGCCGCTTCCTCCGCGTTGACGCCGAGTTTGCCGTTCTGGATCTTCTGGTGGAGCTTGAGGATCGCGTCCAGCAGCATCTCGGGGCGGGGCGGGCAGCCGGGCAGGTAGATGTCGACCGGGACGATGTGGTCGACGCCCTGGACGATGGCGTAGTTGTTGAACATGCCGCCCGACGAGGCGCAGACGCCCATGGAGATCACCCACTTCGGGTTGGGCATCTGGTCGTAGACCTGCCGCAGCACCGGCGCCATCTTCTGGCTGACCCGGCCGGCGACGATCATCAGGTCGGCCTGGCGCGGTGAGCCGCGGAAGACCTCCATGCCGAACCGCGCCAGGTCGTACCGGCCCGCTCCCGCCGTCATCATTTCGAAGGCGCAGCAGGCCAGGCCGAAGGTGGCGGGGAAGACGGACGCCTTGCGTACCCAGCCCGCGGCCTGCTCGACGGTGGTCAGCAGGAAACCGCTCGGCAGCTTTTCTTCGAGTCCCATGACTTAAAAGCCCCTCAGTCCCATTCCAGGCCGCCGCGCCGCCATACGTACGCGTACGCGACGAAGACGGTGAGCACGAAGAGCAGCATCTCCACGAGCCCGAAAACACCCAGGGCGTCGAAGGTGACGGCCCACGGGTAGAGGAAGACGATCTCGATGTCGAAGACGATGAAGAGCATCGCCGTCAGGTAGTACTTGATCGGGAAACGCCCGCCGCCGGCCGGCGTGGGGGTCGGCTCGATGCCGCACTCGTAGGCTTCGAGCCGGGCGCGGTTGTAGCGCTTCGGCCCGATCAGCGTGGCCATGACCACGGAGAAGATCGCAAAGCCTGCCCCGAGGGCTCCCAGTACGAGGATGGGCGCATACGCGTTCACCGCTCCTCGCTCCTCTCAGTCGGCACTGACTGGTGGCGGTTCGACCGGGCCCACTCGCCTCGTCCGTCACGCGAACCCCGCTCGTCCGGGCGAAGATCGCGAACATGTGAAGCAGGTCACAAGCCCAGCTGCCTCGCATCTTATGCCCGTCGCTCTGTGATCTGCGACACGGGGTATTACACAAGCTTTGTGATCTCCACCACCTGACGATCGATCATGAAGTCGGATGAGTAGTGATCTTCACACTCGAAGCGTTCACCTGATCACCAGAGGTGACATTTTCGACCGTCAGCGCAGGCGGGAGGGGGTTCCAGGCGGGCATCTCCATATCAAGAGGGTTCCTCTGCATGCAAATTCGCGATGGACGGACCGTCTTGATAGAGGACCGTGTTCACACGTCAGAGGGAGGCGTGAGGGGTGATGTGGACGCGTGCACGCGTTCACGAACTCGGACGCGCTCGGCTCGCACACGAGACGCGCCCTTCCCGGTAACCGTTCCGTGACCTCCGCCACACCGACGAGGCGCCGACGAGAAGCGGGCTTGGCCAATCATCTCAACCGATGGTAAGCGGGGGGCAATTCGGGCGTTATGACGAAAGAACGTGATCACAGGCGTGATCACGGGCGCCCGCAATGTCCGTTACGGCGTCAATAAGGAAGGACAAGGGCAGTAATCTCAGCCCCGATTGAACAAGTGTGGCGCAGCACACGTTTCTTGAAGATATGAAGGAGCCCCTGGTACCGGTTGTTCCCATGTCCCACACCGCTCACATACGCAGCCACCGGAAACCCCGCCGCAGCGCGACGACAAGCATCGCCGTGCGCGCCGGAGTTGCCAGTGGCGTCCTCGGCATGGCAGCGGCGGGCGCGGCCTCGGCGAGTGCCGCCGAACCCGTGACGCAGACGCTCGAACTGCCCACCCTGACGGCCGATCTGGCCACCCAGGTGGCTCAGTCCGCCGACGCCACACAGCAGGCCGCCGCGAACTACGCGCTCCAGGCCGAGCGCGACGCGGCCGCCGCAAAGGCCGCGAAGCAGGCCAAGTCGGACCTCGCCGAGGCGAAGAAGAAGGCCGAGGCCAAGAAGAAGGCCGAGGAGGCCCGCAAGGAGGCCGCTGCGCGCGCCGCCTCGCGCAGCGCCGAGCGGACCACGCTCAGCGCCACCTCCACGAGCTCCAGCGCCGCCACGAGCACGTCCACGGCGACGGGTTCGGCCGCCGCGGTGGTCGCCTTCGTGAAGGCACAGATCGGCGACGCCTACGTCTCCGGCGGCACGGGCCCCAACTCGTGGGACTGCTCGGGTCTCGTGCAGGCCGCCTTCAAGTCGGTCGGCGTCAGCCTGCCGCGCGTCTCCCAGGACCAGTCGACGCAGGGCACCCAGGTCTCGCTGAGCAACCTCCAGCCCGGCGACATCCTCTACTGGGGCAGCTCCGGCAGCGCGTACCACGTGGCCGTGTACGTGGGCGACGGCATGTTCGTGGGCGCGCAGAACCCCTCCAGCGGCGTCGGGGAGCACCCGCTGTCGTACGACCCGCCGACCGGCGCGGTGCGGGTGCTCTGACAACAAGGGCAACCTGGAGCAGCCTGATACAACTCGGGCATCGCACAGACACGGTGGGGCCGCAGCCGCTCGGGGGCAGCGGCCCTTCCCGCATGCCGTCCCGGATTTCCACAGGCACGCAGTCCGGGTTTTCCACAGGGCTGCGCGGGCTCGGTGACTCCTGGGATCCTCGATGCATGCCGCTCGCACGGAGCGGCCCGAGACCCGAGAAGGGGACACCGCGATGCCACGCGTCTTCGTCCAGGGAAACCCCATGGACCACTACCCCCGTCACGCCCCCGAGGCCCGGCGCGGTTCGGTGCGCCGGATCACCGAGACCGGCGAGGAGGTCCTGCACAAGCCGTGCCGGGACGTCACGGAGTTCGGCCCCGACCTCGCCGCGCTCATCGACGACATGTTCCTCACGATGTACATCGCCGAGGGAGCCGGCCTCGCGGCCAACCAAGTCGGGGTCGATCTGCGCCTGTTCGTGTACGACTGCCTCGATGACGAAGGTGTCCGACATGTCGGGCACGTCGTCAACCCCGTGCTGGAGCCGCAGGGCCCGGTGGGCCGGCGGCTGCTCGACGACAGCGAGGGCTGCCTGTCGGTGCCCGGTGCCGTCATGGACGTACCCCGCCCGGACCGGGCGACCGTGCACGGACTGGACAGGGACGGCAATCCGCTCACGCTTGAGGGAACGGGGTATTTCGCACGCTGCCTCGCGCACGAGACCGACCATGTGGACGGGCACGTGTATCTCGACCGGCTCTCCGGGCGGGAGCGCAAGGAGGCACTGCGGCAGGTGGCGGCCCGGCGGGAGGAGGTCTACGCCCGCAGAGCCGCCAACATCGAGGCGCTCACCGCATAACGGTGCTCACGCCTTCGGGGCCACCTTGCTCAGGCCGTTGATGATGCGGTCCATCGCGTCACCGCCGGTCGGGTCGGTGAGGTTCGCCAGCAGCTTCAGGGTGAACTTCATGAGCAGCGGATGGGTCAGGCCGCGCTGGGCCGCGATCTGCATGACCTTCGGATTGCCGATGAGCTTCACGAAGGCGCGGCCGAGCGTGTAGTAGCCGCCGTAGGTGTCCTTGAGGACCCGCGGGTAGCGCTGCAGGGCCGTCTCGCGCTGGCCGGGCGTGGCTCGGGCGTGCGCCTGGACGATGACGTCGGCGGCGATCTGGCCGGATTCCATGGCGTAGGCGATGCCCTCGCCGTTGAAGGGGTTCACCAGGCCGCCGGCGTCGCCGACGAGGAGCAGGCCGCGCGTGTAGTGGGGCTGACGGTTGAAGGCCATGGGGAGGGCCGCGCCGCGGATCGGGCCGGTCATGTTCTCCGGGGTGTAGCCCCAGTCGGCGGGCATGGAGGCGCACCAGGCCTTGAGGACCTCGCGCCAGTCCAGTTCCTTGAAGGAGTCGGAGGTGTTCAGGACGCCCAGGCCGACATTGGAGGTGCCGTCGCCCATACCGAAGATCCAGCCGTACCCGGGCAGCAGGCGGTCCTGCGGGCCCCGGCGGTCCCAGAGCTCCAGCCAGGACTCCAGGTAGTCGTCCTCGTGACGGGGGGAGGTGAAGTAGGTCCGTACGGCCACGCCCATCGGGCGGTCCTCCCGGCGGTGCAGGCCCATCGCCAGGGAGAGGCGGGTGGAGTTGCCGTCGGCGGCCACGACGAGCGGCGCGTGGAAGGTGACTTCGCGCTTCTCCTCGCCGAGCTTGGCATGCACACCGGTGATCCGGCCGGTGCGGTCGTCGATGATCGGGGCGCCGACGTTGCAGCGCTCGAAGAGGCGGGCGCCCGCCTTCTGGGCCTGCCGGGCGAGCTGTTCGTCGAAGTCGTCGCGTTTGCGGACCAGGCCGTAGTCGGGGAAGGAGGCGAGATCCGGCCAGTCCAGCTGGAGGCGGGTGCCGCCGCCGACGATGCGCAGGCCCTTGTTGCGCAGCCAGCCGGCCTCCTCGGAGATGTCGACGCCCATGGCGACCAGCTGCTTCACCGCGCGCGGGGTGAGGCCGTCGCCGCACACCTTCTCGCGCGGGAACTCGGTCTTCTCCAGCAGGAGCACGTCGAGACCGGACTTGGCGAGGTGGTACGCCGTCGTGGAGCCGGCTGGCCCCGCGCCGACGACGATGACATCGGCGGTGTTTTCGGAGAGGGGCTCGGTCACGACGGGGTCTCCCCAAGGCTCGAAATCTGCGTGCCGACCGGCACTGGACATGGGCAGTCTATTCAGCGGTACTGATCACCCGGCTGAAGGGCTGCCCCTGTGAACCGAGCTCTCCCCGCGGTACGGCTGCGTGTACCCACGCACGAGGACGCGTTCGCCTGGTACCGGGTCTTCGACGACCCGGACGTCATGCAGTTCCACGGCGGCAGGTCCGCGGAGCTGTCCGTCTACGAGGAGCTCACCGCGCGGCAGCGCCGGCACGACGCGGAGCTCGGTTTCTGCCTGTGGACGATGGCCGACGAGTCCGGGCAGGTCATCGGTTTCACCGGCGCCCAGCCCTGGCCGCAGGACTGGGGGCCCAAAGGCGAGTTCGAGATCGGCTGGCGGCTCGGCCGGGAGTACTGGGGCCAGGGGTATGCCACGGCCGCGGCGCTGACGACGCTGGAGCGGCTGCGGGCGGCGGGGGTGCCGAAGGTGGTGGCGATGGTGCGGCCCGGGAACGAGCGGTCGGTCGCGGTGACCCGCCGCCTCGGGATGGAGCTCGCCGAGACGTTCCCGCATCCGCGGTTCAAGGAGGACGCCCTCTGCTTCCGGCTCGACCTGCGGGCCGGCCGACCGGTCGGTGACTCAGAGTAACGATCTGTTACAGAAAGACACTTGGCGCTTCCGGCCGCCATGTGCCCGGGGTTACCCTTCCAGTACCGCTGGGGGTGACATCTGTGCAAATAACACCCAAAACACCCGAAGTGCGTGTGCCACGGCTGGTGGGACTGATGGCCATGGACGCGCGCGACACCGCCCGCGCGCGGGGGCTGTTTCTCAACGCGCCGGACCGGCCGGACTTCCATCTCACGGTCGTCGAGTACGTCGTACGCCAGTTCCCACAGGCCGGTGCCGAGGTGCCGCGGGACTCGATGGTGTACGTGTGGTTCGACTTCGGTGAGGGCGAGGGCGGTGGAGGCGTGCGCGAGCCACGCATCCCACGGCCGCCGACGGGCGGGCTGCAACGGGAGCTGGACCAGCCCGGTGACACCTTCGAGGTGATCGGCGGGTGACGCGCGGGACGGGGCTCGGGCCTCCCCCAAGGGGGCTCAGGCCGCCTTGAAGCCCCGGTGCAGGGCGACGACCCCTCCGGTGAGGTTGCGCCAGGCCACCTTCGACCAGCCCGCCTCGCGCAGCCGTCCGGCCAGCGCGGGCTGGTCGGGCCAGGCACGGATGGACTCGGCGAGATAGACGTAGGCGTCAGGATTGGAGGAGACCGCGCGGGCGACGGGCGGCAGCGCGCGCATCAGGTACTCGGTGTAGACGGTCCGGAACGGCGCCCAGGTGGGGTGCGAGAACTCGCAGATCACCACCCTCCCGCCGGGGCGCGTGACACGGTGCATCTCGCGCAGGGCCGCGTCGGTGTCCTGGACGTTGCGCAGGCCGAAGGAGATCGTCACGGCGTCGAAGGTGTCGTCCTTGAACGGCAGCCTGGTGGCGTCCCCGGCGGTGAAGGGCATCCAGGCGGTACGCCGCTTGCCGACCTGGAGCATCCCGAGGGAGAAGTCGCAGGGCACCACGTAGGCGCCGGCCCGGACGAACGGCTGGGACGAGGTGCCCGTACCGGCCGCCAGGTCGAGGACCTTCTGCGCGGGCCGCGCGTCGACCGCCCGGGCGACCTCCTTCCGCCAGTGCCGGTCCTGGCCGAGCGACAGCACGTCGTTGGTCAGGTCGTACCGTTCCGCCACGTCGTCGAACATCGAGGCGACTTCGTGCGGCTGCTTGTTCAGGGAGGCGCGGGTCACCTCGCCATTCTTGCAGCCCGCCGTCACGGCAGGAGCCGGGGCTTCTTCTTCGCCGCCACGTCCTCCACCCCGCCGCACAGCAGGACGAACACCGCGATCAGGATCCAGCCGACGCCGAACACGAACCACTGGCTCTCCAGCGGGAGTCACTTCTCGAACGCCGGGACGTGCCACATCCGGCCGATCAGCGGGACCGCCAGGATCAGCACGATCTCGGGCCAGAGGTAGATCGTCACCGCGCGGGCGTTGAAGACGGTGACCGTCCGGTCCAGCCGCCGGAAGCGGGTCAGCCACGCGAAGTCGATCCTGAAGTACGCCTTCGCCCACATCAGCAGCAGCACGAACCCGGCCGACCAGAAGGCCTGCGCGAGGGGGTTCTCGTCGAGGTCGTAGGTGCCGAAGTCGGCCTGGTGCGAGAAGGCGTACCAGCCGCCGTAGCCCCGTGCGGCGGGCGCGGCGAGGACCACCAGGGCCGGCCTCGTCCGCGAGCACGCCGTCGCGGTGGGCAAAGCCGAGGATCCAGCAGAAGAGGTGCGTCGGCAGGTCCCGCAGGGCGCTGCCGGGCCGGTCGTCCGGCCCGGACCAGACGAAGTTCAGGATCAGGACCGGGACGAGGGGCAGGACGAGGACCGGGACGGGCGCCTTGCGGAAGATCCACAGCAGGGCCCGCGAGAGGAGGACGAACCAGAGGTAGGTCCGCAGGTACCAGAGGATCTCCCAGGCCTGCTCCCCCCACGCGTTGCCCGGCGGGTCACCGAGCGGCACGACCCAGAGGACGATCTGCGGGCGTGCCGGCCGGGGCGGGGCCGGCCGGGGCGGGGCGGGGCACCCTACTTTCGTCTGTGGACGAGGCGCCCCGCGCACACCGTCGCGAGACACTCCCCCGCCTCGTCGAACACGGCCAGGTCGGCCCTGGCCGTCTCGGTGAGCCGTGCGGGACGGGCCGCGGGGACCACCAGGACGTCGTTGCGGTCGGCCGCCGCCCGGAGTCCGGGTGAGTCGGCGTACGCCGTCAGGACCACCACCGCGCCCCGCTTCAGCACCGCGTGCACGCGCTCGCGCGGACTGGGCGCCTCCGGAAGGGGACCGTCGTGGATCCGGGCGGGGCCGAGGGACCCCCGCCACCGGCGTACCCGCGCCCGCGGAAACCGCCCGCGCAGTTCCTCGTACGGGCCCACGGCACCGATCCGGTCCTGTACGACCACCACGGCGCCGTTCTCGACCGGCTCGGCGTCCCAGGCCGCGAAGACCAGGTCCGCCGCGTGAATCGTCTCCACGGTCAGGTCAGTTGGAGGTGAGGAGCTTCAACTCCGGGTGCGCGGTCCCGCCCTCGATCGCCGTCGAGGAGATGTGGGACATCACCCGCTCGTCCACCGGGTCGTTCGCCGGGTCGTCGTGCACGACGAGGTGCTCGTACGTCGTCGCACGCTGCGCCGGGACCCGGCCCGCCTTGCGGATCAGGTCGATGATCTCCAGGCGGTTGGAGCGGTGCTTGGCACCGGCCGACGAGACGACGTTCTCCTCCAGCATGATCGAGCCGAGGTCGTCGGCGCCGTAGTGCAGCGAGAGCTGGCCGACCTCCTTGCCGGTGGTCAGCCAGGAGCCCTGGATGTGGGCGACGTTGTCCATGAAGATCCGCGCGATCGCGATCATCCGCAGGAACTCGAAGAGGGTCGCCTGCGTGCGGCCCTTCAGGTGGTTGTTCTCGGGCTGGTAGGTGTACGGGATGAAGGCCCGGAAGCCGCCCGTGCGGTCCTGGACGTCCCGGATCATCCGCAGGTGCTCGATGCGCTCGGCGTTTGTCTCGCCGGTGCCCATGAGCATGGTGGAGGTGGACTCCACGCCCAGCCGGTGCGCCGCCTCCATGATCTCCAGCCAGCGCTCGCCGCTCTCCTTGAGGGGCGCGATGGCCTTGCGGGGGCGTGCGGGGAGGAGTTCCGCGCCGGCACCGGCGAAGGAGTCGAGGCCGGCCTCGTGGATGCGGGTGATGGCCTCTTCGATCGGAACGCCGGAGATCCGGGCCATGTGCTCGACCTCGGACGCCCCCAGGCTGTGGATCACCAGCTGCGGGAACGCGTCCTTGATGGCCTTGAAGTTCTGCTCGTAGTACTCGACACCGAAGTCGGGGTGGTGGCCGCCCTGGAACATGATCTGGGTGCCGCCCAGCTCGATCGTCTCCGCGCACCGGCGCAGGATGTCGTCGAGGTCGCGGGTCCAGCCCTTGGCCTTGTCCTTGGGGGCCGCGTAGAAGGCGCAGAACTTGCACGCCGTGACGCACACGTTGGTGTAGTTGATGTTCCGCTCGATGATGTACGTCGCGATGTGCTCGGTACCCGCGTACCTGCGGCGGCGTACGGCGTCGGCGGCGGCGCCCAGCGCGTGCAGCGGCGCGTCGCGGTAGAGGTCGAGCGCCTCTTCCGGGGTGATCCGCCCACCGGCGGCGGCACGGTCGAGGACAGACTGGAGGTCGGCCTTCTCGGTCACCAGGGCGTCCCTTTCGTCAAGGGTTGTGGACAGACTCCGCCAGCCTACGCCAGGCCCCCGGACGGCCCGACCTCAGGCCGTGTAGGCGCCGACCAGCAGCGCCGCGAAGGCGCCCGCGATCAGGAACGGGCCGAACGCGATCGCCGTCCTGCGCCCGGCCCGGCGTACGACGACGAGCGCGCCGCCGTACAGCGCGCCGAACAGGAAGCCGGCGAAGGTGCCGAGCAGCACGGTGGGCCAGCCGTACCAGCCGAGGACAGCGCCCGTCCCGAGCGCGAGCTTCACGTCGCCGAAGCCCATCCCGCCGGGGTTGACGAGGAAGAGGACGAAGTAGGCGGCGCCGAGGGCGAGGGACGCGCAGAGCGCGGTGAGCCAGTGGCCGGCGTGCTCGGGGAGCAGCGCGGCCCCGCCGAGGAGGGCGAGGGCCGCGGCCGCGAGGGGGAGGGTGAGGGGGTCGGGGAGGCGCTGCACCCGGAAGTCGACGGTCGCGAGCAGCACGCCCACCGGCGCGAGCACCAGCCAGACGCCCAGCTCGGGCCGGATACCGGTGGCGAGCGCCAGCGCCGTACAGACCAGCGCGGTGGCGACGGCGAGGGGGGTGGTGCGGGGGCCGTAGGCAGCGCGCGCGGGGATGGGCGCCGTGCGCCGCTCGCCGGACGCGGAGACGGAACCGCCGCCAGGCGCGGTGCCGTTCCCATCGGACGCGGGGACGGACCCGTCGTCCGGCGCGGACCGGACGGGGTGGTCCCCGGCCGGGGGCCCCTCGTCGGAGGTCCGCCCGGACGTCTCGTCGGAGACCCGCCACGCCCTCTCGTCGGAGGCCCGGGCGGGCTCGTTCGGCTGTGCCGGGGGGAAGGGGGAGCCCTCGGCTTCCCCGGCCGTCGCGCACGCGGCGCAGTGTGCCCGGCCCAGCCAGCCCGTGAGCGGGTGACCGCCGGGGCAGGCGGTGCGCCAGTCCTCCCCCGCCGGTGCCGAGAAGCGGTACGCGGCGCGGGGCAGCAGGGCGCCGGCCGCCGCGCCCCAGAGGGCGGCGGCGGCCGGCAGGGCGAGGTCCAGGGCGGTCATCCCGTCGCGGCGGCGCCCTCGCGCCAGGTCGGCAGGAGTTCGTCGAGGAGGGCCTCGGTGCGCGGGGGCAGGCCGCGTGCCCCACTGCGGGTGACCAGATCGGCGGCGAGGGCGCGCAGGCGGTCCGGGTCGCCGGTGGCGTGGGTGGCGCGCAGCAGCTCGTTCCACAGACGCTCGTCGGCCGGAGCGGTCTTCAGCGCCGCGCCGAGCGCCTCGATCGCCTTCTCCGCACGGTCCTTCTCCAGGTGGAACGCGGACAGGGCGAGGCCGATGTCGGCGACCAGCAGGGGGAGCTGGGCGTCGATGATCTCGTGGGTGAGCCAGCGGTAACGGCCCTCCGCGCGGTCGGCGAGCAGCGGACCGCGGACGAGTACGAGCGCGTCGGTGAGGAGACGGCCGCGGACGGCCCGGCTGTCGGCGCCCTTGCCCTGGGTGGCCTCGTGGTACAGGGAGCGCAGGACGTCCAGGTCGGAGACGACCGACTTGGCGAGCACGAGGCGGCCGGTGGCGTCGGCGCGCAGTCGCGGGCTGCCGTCCGGGTCGGATCCCAGCCAGGCACGCAGCCGGTCCAGCAACGCGTCGCGGACGTCCTCCGTCACCCCGCGCGGCCACAGCGCGGACGACAGCACGCGCGGATGCACACCTTCGCGGTGCAGCAGGAGCAGCGCCAGCGCCTCGTGGAGCAGCGCGCTGCGTTCGCCGTCCGGGGTGTCCAGGCCGATGATCTCGTACGGGCCGACCAGCCGCGCGTACACGGCGGGGCGGCCCTGTTCGCTGATGTCGACGAGGAACGGCGGCGCGTTGGTCGGCCCGTCCGGGTCGCGTTCGGGGTCCGCCTCGACGAACAGCTCGACGACCGCGCGCTGCTGCACGGCCGGCAGCAGCTGGGCTTCCAGTTCGAGGCCGAGCAGCGGGGCGAGGAGCTTGCCGTCCGGGGTGATCTCCATCGCCCAGGCGGCGCCGGGCAGGTCGGTGCTCTCGGTGCCGACCAGATAGCCGATGCCCAGCCGGGCGGCGTCGGCGGCGAGTTCGGCGAGCCGCAGCGCGTCCTCGGCGGACGGCTGGGCGGCGAGCAGCACCAGGTTCGGCGCCCAGCGGGTGTGCTGGGCCGGGCCGGTGCGGCCGGTGAGGACCGAGTCGTGCCCGGCGGCGCCGAGCGCGCCGCGGCGCTGCCGGGTCTCGGCCTCCATGGTCTCGAACAGCGCCTCCACGTCCTCGAGATGACGCAGCCGGTTGGGGGCGAGCGGGGTGAGGTCGGCACCGAAGCCGACGAGCGTGATGGTCATGCGGTCCGACCAGCCGTTGGTGGCGAGTTCGGCGGCGACGGAGGAGAACACGGCGGCCCGGTCGGTCTCCCGGCCGCTCAGCGAGACCATGCCGGGCACGGCCTCCAGGTTGAGCAGCAGCCGTGAGTCGTCCATGGTGCCGAGGCTGACCAGGCCGGGGTACGGCGCCGCGGTGTCGGTGTCCTCGTAGCGGCCGGCGTCCGCGCGGGACAGCGTCCAGAACGTCTGGTCCTGGCCGAGCTGCCAGGGCGCCGGGGGCTTGCCGGCCGGCTGGGCGAGCTGCAGATGCAGATCGCCGTGGCTGAGCCAGGCCGCGTAGACGACGGGCAGGGAACGGGATTCGGCGGTGAGGGCGGCGGCGAGCCCGCGCAGGGACCGGTCGAGCAGCCGTACGCCCTCCGGGTCCGCGCCGACCAGGAGCGCGTCCTGCGCGTCCTGGGCGTCGCCGTGCGGGGTCGGCGGCTCCATGCCGCGCCGGCCGCCGACGGCGCCGAGCGCCGACTGCCACAGGGCCTGCCGACGGCGGCGGCCGAGGGCGGCGAGCAGCCCGGCGGCGAGGAACGGGGCGCCGAGCAGCGCCTCCGGCAGTCCGAAGGCGGACCCGTCGGAGGACCTGGCCGCGGAGTCTCCGGCGTTCTGCCGGGCGTGCGAGCCGGCGTCGCCGGCCTGGCGCTGCGCGGGCACCGTGATCTGCGCGGTCGCCCCGTCCTCGCCCGCGTGCTGCCCGCCCTGCTGCTGATGCTGCTGATGCTGGGCGTGGTCGCCGGTCCTGGCGTAGTCGCCGATCTGCTGCCGGACGTCCGCCGAGACATGCGCGTCGGGGTTCTCGACGAGTTCGCCGCCGTGGGCGTCGCCGGGCATCTCCATGATCCAGCCGGGCCGGATGAGGCTGGCCTCGGAGAGCCGGGAGCCGTCCGGCTGGACGCGGTCCTTGTTGAGCTCGTAGATCTCCTTGTACCGGCGGCCGTCGCCGAGGTGGCGCTGCGCTATCTCCCAGAGGGAGTCGTGGTGGCGGCCCTCGGGCGGCTGGATCCGGTAGTACTTCGTCGCCCCGTGCGCGGCGGTGGAACCGTGTTCGGCCTGGGCCTGCGCCGCCGCGTGGCCGGCCTGCTCGGCGAGGGCGGCGGCGGTGCTCTTCGCCTGCTCCTGCTGCTGGGCGAGGAGGCCGGGAGTGGCCTGGGCGGCGGCGACCGTGCCCTTCTGGTTGCCCTCGATGCTGTGGCCGAGCTGCGACAGGCCCGGGGTGAGGCTGGCGGCGGTGGCGCCGACCAGCAGCAGGGCGGCGACGAGCTGCCGGGCGAGCAGCTGGCTGGGGCCGGCGCCGGGCACCCGGCTGGGCATGCCCACGCCGGAGACGGCGGCCTTGACCTCTACCAGCACGCAGGCCGTGAACTGGGCCCACGCCAGCCACACGACGACCGTCAGGGTGTTCAGGAACGTGTCGACGCCGATCGGCTGCGACAGCCACTCCATCTTCGGCGCGCCGTGCGGCAGCGGCCAGCCGACGGTCACGGCGAGGGCGCCGGGGACTCCGACGACGAGGACGAGCAGTGCCACGAAGGCGAGGAAGGCCTTGACGAAGTCCCCGAACGTACGCCGTCGCATCCGCACCGGCTGCGGGGTCCGGTTCCGCGGACCCGACGGGTTACCCGTCGGTCTTCCCGTCGAGCTTGATGTGCTGCGTCGCGCCATGGCGGGTGTCCTGGGGTCGTGTGTGGAAGGAGCGGGCCGAGGGCGCATCGAGCCTACCGAGCCCCCTTTGACGATCCTATTGACTGGAACTGACAGCGTCGAAGGGAAGAACGCCGAACCGGCGCCCGTTTTATGCCCGTTCGGCGACTGGCGCGCAGTTGGCCGGAGTTATCGGCGGCCGCCCCGCACACCACCCCTCCACAGACTCCGCACAGCCCGCACCATCCTGACCGCCGCCTCGGCGCTGCTGCTCGCCGCCTGCGGGGACAGGGCGCCTTCCTGCGGGGTCCGTTACCTGCGGGCCACCCACGGGACGCCGTACCGGCTGAAGACCTCCGTCACCTGGCGGATCACCTGGCGCGGCTCCGACGGTGCCGGCGGCGGCCTGCCGGACGGCGTCCTCGCCACCGGGCAGGACGTCACCGTCCAGGAGATCCAGTCCGTCAATCGCTGACGCGCAGCGAGGACAGCAGGAAACGCCGGAGGACGGAGGTCGCGAAGGTGATCGCCGCGACCCCTTCCGCCGCGCGGAGTTCGACGACCGTGCGCGAGGGACTGTACGGCCGTACGTGCACGTTGCCGAGGACGGTGGGTGCCTGGAGCCCCTCCACCAGGAGCGCCCGCGCGAAGCTCCAGGTGACCTCCTCGCCGTCCAGGGAGATCCACGGCGGGAAGACGAAGTGCACGGCCTGCGGGTCCGCCGAGGTGTAGCGGAGGGTCGCGGGCACCGCCACCTCCTGCTCGTCGGCGGTGAGCAGACGGGCGCCGGTGGGCTGTTCGAGCGTGATGGGCACGGGCGTACTCCGTCGGTGAGGGACCCGGTGCGGTGCCGGGGCCGGCGTGGGTCGTCGTGGGGCGTCGTAGATATGGAGTGGCTGCCCTGCGTCTGATTACGCCGGAACCGCACGGCAGTTGAGTGACATCCGTCACGTGCCGGTGCGCCGGAGACGACAGCACTTCGCCGCGCACGACGGTTCCCCCGCGGTCACCGCCTGCGCCGCCGTCACGACGACGGGCCGGCCAGGACGGTCAGCCGACCTCGTTCTCCGCCGTCGCCTGCCCGTGGACCACGATCGCGCCGCCGTAGAACATGCCCGTGAAGACCGGTTCGTACGTCAACTGGACCTCGACCTGGACCTGCTGGGCATCGGCGGCGACGCAGTGCGTGGCCGCGATGTCGGCCGTGGACATGTCCATCTCGCGGGCGAAGGTCCTCACCCGGGCGTCGCAGTCCTGGAAGTTGATGGGCGCGGTGCCCTGGCCCTCGTACAGCTTCTCCCTGTCGATGTCCTGCGCCGCGTAGCGCGCCGCCTGTTCCGCGATGTCCGCGGCGCGTTCGCGTTTGGAGATGGACAGGCCGCCGTCGATGACGAAAGCGGACAGCGACAGGAACACCAGGGCGAAGATGATGACGGCGCCGGCGCCCGAGCCCCGGTCGTCGAGGCGGAGCCGGCGCGCGGTCCACCAGGTGCGCAGCAGCGCGATGCTCACGCTCACGCCGACCTCCGGAACGGGTCCAGCGGCGAGGAGAAGCTCGCGGACAGCGTGGTGGGGATGTCCAGGCCCAGCATGGCCAGGCCCCGGACCTCACAGCTCACCTCGACGGTGAAGATGCTGTCGGGTGCGAATCCCGCACTGGTCTGGACGACGGAGACCGGGCCGGTGCAGACGTCCGACAGGTCGGCCTCGGCGGCCTTGCGCGCCTCCGACATGGCCGTCGCGTGGTCCTTCTGGATGGATCCGGCGCGGGCCGCGTCGCGTGCGGCGCCGTCGACCGCGCCCCGCCCGTCGACGAGCTGCCCGAAGGCGACCAGCACCAGGATGAACAGGATCATGACCGGGGCGAGGATGACGACCTCGACGGTCGACAACCCCCGGTCGTCCAGGGCTCTTTCCCTTGCGGAGGACATCTAGTTCCTGTCCTCCACGAATCGCTCGACCGGCCCCGACGACCGCGCGTGCACCGTCAGGTCCAGGCCCGGGAACACCGTCGGGATGCGGGCCGAGATCTCGACGCCGACCGTGTTCTGTTCCGGCTGGAGCATCTTCACGTCGGGCGACAGGACCAGCTGCGGCCCGAGTTGCCTGATGTAGGAGTCGACCACGTCCTGGGCCTCGCCGCGCCAGGCGCCGGGCTCGGCGTCCGCGGTGGCACGGGCCTTGCGGGCGCCCGCCTGGGCCGCCGCCTGGGCCACGTGGTCGGCGAAGAAGTACAGCGCGAACTGCACCGTCGCGAAGATCATGAAGAAGAGGACGGGAGTGAGGAACACGAACTCGATCGCGGTCATGCCCGAGTCACCCGAGTCACCGCGCGCGGCGGCCGCCCGGCGGCGCAGCCATCCGTTCACGTCCACAAAGACCCCCGTCATCCCCGTTGTGTCCCCGTCGCGCGCCCGGTCAGCAGGTCCCGCTCGCGTTGGCGCCCTTGATGCAGTCGCCGACCTTCTTGGCACCGTCGCTCAGCGCGGCGTTGATGATGGCGGCCACCACGCCGACGATCGCCACGACGACCGCGGAGATGATGACCCACTCGACGGCCGAGGCACCGCGGTCGAGTTCGCCGGAGCGGGCGCGCTGCACCCGGCTCTGGAGGAAGGTGACGAGGAAGTCCATCGCCGGGATGCCGGTGCTGAAGTTCCGCCCGGTCAGGTTCCGTTCCTTCATGGTGAGTTCTCCCCTATTCCTATCGTTCCTGTCGGTACAGCAGTTGGCGAAGGTTCGCGATTCGGCTCACATCAGCTCACACCTGGAACACCCGCATCGCCGCCGGGAAGATCAGGAAAACCAGGAAGCCGGCGCACAGCAGCAGCTGGGCGACGAGCATCGACTGGGACTTCTCGCCCGCGCTGCCCTCGATCTCGGCCAGTTCACGGTGACGCATGGTCTCCGCGCGGGAGGCGAGGGACTCACGTACCTTGGCGCCGTCGTCCGCGACCAGGGCCAGCGAGGCCGACAGGTCCTTGAGTTCCTCGACGCCCAGCTCCTCGCCGAGCGCGCCGAGCGCCTGCCACTGGCTGACGCCGGTGATCCGGGCGTCGGAGAGGGCGTTGCGGATGCGCTGGTTGGCCCAGCCGTCGGAGATCTCGGCGGCCGCCATCAGCGCCTCGGGCAGGCCGCGGCCGCCGGCCAGGCTCATCGAGACCAGGTCCAGGTAGGCCCCGATGACCCGCCTGAGGTCCCGGCGCTTGTCGGCCGCGTCCCGTCGTACCTCCAGGTCGGGCAGGAAGAAGAACAGGGCCGAGCAGACCAGGGACAGCCAGACCGGGATGACCGGGCTGTGGCCGAAGCCCATCGTGTAGACGACGGCGAACAGGAACGGCCCGAAGATCAGGCCGCCGGCCGCGAGCAGCACCTTGGTCGCCAGGAACTTCTCCCAGCTGCGGTCCAGGACGGCGAGGTCGGCCCGCAGCGAGCGCTGTTCCCAGCCCTGCTGCCGGTAGAACTCGGCGACCCGTGCGCCGACGTCGGCACGCAGTGAACCGAACCGGCCGGTGTCCTGGGTCTGCCGCGCCGACTCGTAGGCCGCGCCGCGTGCCCGCATCGCGTCGATCCGGGCGACCTGTGCGACCGGGCTGCGCTTGGCGGGCATCAGGGCGCGGATCAGGGCGTAGACGCCGAGACCCAGGATCACGCCGACGACGATCGGCATCGTCAGGCTCATCGGCGTACTCCTTCCTCGGTGGGCAGCGGCTGCTGGCCGGGCTGCCCGGGCACGGTGCGGGGCGGGCGTACGAACTGCACGGAGGAGCGGTCGCGGACCAGGAACCGCTCCGGTGTCTCGATGGTGGAGAGCTTGCGCAGCCACCAGAAGCCGAGCGCGAACAGCGCGCAGACCAGGGCGAGCACCAGCTGGCCGACGGCCGTGCCGTACGGCGAGACGAAGTCGCGGTTGAAGACGGCGAGGCCGAGGACGAACGCGACCGACACGGCGACGACGATCTGCACCGAGCGCCGGGTGGACGCCCGCTGGGCCATCACGCGCTGGCGCATGTCGACCTCTTCGCGCGACGACTTGGCGAGCGCGCCGAGCACCTGGCGCAGACCCGGGCCGCGGAGGCGGGCGTTGAGGATGAGCGCCGCCACGATGATGTCGGCCGACGCGTCGTCGATCTCGTCGGCGAGGTGCTGGAGCGCGTCGGGGAGGGGGGTGCGGGCGCGCAGCCGGTCGACGAGGGCGTCCAGGTGCGGGCGGAGGATGGGTGCGGCGGCCCGGGCCGAGGCCGGGATCGCCTGTTCCAGGCCGACCGCGCCGGCGATGGTGTCGCGCAGCGACTCGGTCCAGGAGGCGAGCGCCTCCACCCGCTTCATGGCGGCCCGTTCCTCGCCGGCGCCACCGAACAGCTTGTCCCAGAAGAAGACCAGGACACCGGCGGCGACACCGGCCACCGCCCAGCGGGTCAGCAACAGCACGGCGAGGCCGACGATGGCCGCGAGGGAACCGCGCTGCCCGGCGAACCGGATCAGTTCGGCGGCCCGTTCGTTGGCCTTCTGCCTCTCGTGGTCCGGCTTGGCGGGCAGGCCGCGGATCGCCAGGATCAGCAGCGCGAGGCCGCCGCCGACCGCGATGCCGCAGCCGAGGGCGTACACGACGGTGGTGGAGAAGAGCCCGCCCATGGTGCCCAGCGAGTCCAAGGGGTTGAGGTTCATGTCACGTCACCCCCATGCCCCGTGCGGCTGGTAGCCGTAGGCCATCAGGTCCTCCAGGCAGGCTATGGGCGCATGCGGTACGACCCGGCCGTCGGGGGTCTCCGCGAACACCTCGCTGGACAGCACCCGGCCGTCCACGCCGTTGACCTCACGGACCGAGGTGACCATGCGCTGCAGGCGGCCGCCGGTCTGGTAGTTGTTGCGCCGCTGGATGAAGACGACGAAGTTGACCGCGCCCGCGATCAGCATCTGGCTGGCCTCGATGGGCAGTCGCTCGGCGGCCTGGAGCGCGTACGTCGAGATGCGGTTGAAGACTTCGCTGGAGCTGTTGGCGTGGATCGTGGAGAGGGACCCGTCGTTGCCCTGCGACATCGCGTTGAGCATGGTGACGATCTCGTCGCCGAGGACCTCGCCCACGATGACCCGGGAGGGGTTCATACGGAGGGAACGGCGGACCAGTTCGGCCATCGAAATGGTGCCCTGTCCCTCGGAGTTGGGCAGCCGCTCCTCGAAGGCGACGACGTTCGGGTGCAGGTCGTGGAAGGTGTCGAGGCCGAGCTCCAGCGCCCGTTCGACGGTGATGAGCCGCTCGTGCGGCGGGATCTCGTTGGCGAGGGCGCGCAGCAGCGTCGTCTTGCCGGCGTTCGTGGCGCCCGCGATCATGACGTTCTTGCGGGCGCGCACGGCACAGGCCATGAAGTGCGCGACCTCGGGCGTCAGCGTGCCGTTGCCGACCAGGTCGGAGATGAAGACCTTGCCCATGCGGGCACGCCGGATGGACAGCGCGGGCCGCCGGGTGACGTCCATGACGGCGGAGAGCCGGGAGCCGTCGGGGAGGCGGAGGTCGAGCTGCGGGTTGGCGGAGTCGAAGGGCCGCGAGGAGAGACCCGAGTAGGCGCCGAGCACCTGGATGAGCTCGACGAGTTCCTCGTCGGTCTCGGCGACCGGGTCCCCCTTCGCCTCCCGCCCGTCGCTGTACCCGACGAACACCTGGTCGCACCCGTTGATGTCGATGTTCTCGACCTCGGGGTCGTCCAGCAGCGGCTGGAGACGGCCGACGCCGAACAGCGCCGCGTGCACCGCGGCGGCGTACTGCTCCTCGGTCTCCGCGTCCAGCGGGGTGCGCCCGGCGTTGATCTCCGTGCGGGCGTACTCCTCCAGGATCTGGGCTATGACCGCGCGGGCGTACTGCCGTTCGTCCTCCGTGGACATCGGCGTGACACCGGCGGTCTGGTCCTGGCGGCGCTGCTCGGCGATACGGTCGCCGGCCTCCTGCCGGAACCGCTTGACCAACTGGTGGTCGACAGCGGTCATCGGCCGGCCCCTGCCTGGGGCGCCTGTGCCGGTACGGCCCAGGCGGCGCCGTACTGCTGGTGGAGGTCGGCGGTGACCTTGCGGGCCGAGCGGATGAGCAGGGACTTGTCGAGGCGCCCGCGCCTGCGGCCGGCCAGCTGGTCGGCGCCCGCGGGGTCGTCGGCGATGGTGCCGACCACCCGGGCGCCGGTCTGGGCGTGCACGAGCATGTCGTTGACCTGGTTGACCAGCTTGCCGGAGCTGGACGGGTCCGCCACCAGCACGACACCGATCAGCGGGGTCGCGAGGGCGGCGGCGCCGCGCGGACCGCCGTGCAGCTTCTGGGCCAGTGCGGCGGCGCGGTCCCGGACCCGGGCGAGGGCCTCGGGCTCGGTGCGTGACACGAGCAGCACGAGCGCGGCGTGCGGGAGGAGTTCGACGGCCGGGGTGTCGCCGCTGATCCGTCCGCAGTCGGCGATGACGTCGGCGGGCGCGTTCGGCGAGTCGGCGAGGGAGGCGAAGGCGTGTCCGAGGGTGGGCCAGAGCCCGGCCAGGCCGGCGGCGTGCTCGGCGATGCCGAGGCCGACGAGGACCTCCAGTCCGCCGCTCAACGGCTGGACGTGGTCCCAGAGTTGGTCGGGTACGAGCCCGCGCCGGGCCGTGGCGGCTATGGAGAGCATGCCGGTGTTGGGATTGAGCGGTCCGCCGTGCGCGGCGGCGCTGCGGTAGACCAGGTCGCCGCCGGCCGGGTCGGCCTCGGCGAGCAGTACCCGGCGCGGCCAGACCGCGGCCAGCGCGACGGCCGCGGTGGTGACGCCGGGGGAACCCTTGTCGGCGGCGATTGCGATGAGCGCCATGGGGTGGGGCCGCCTTCTAGTTGCCGTTGCCGGGTACGTGCACGATGGCGACCGCGCCCGCGGACGCGGCGCGCGCGACGGCGGCGGCGTCGTCCTCGTCGACGAGCAGCGTGAGCGAGAGGTTGCCGGTGCTGATGGTGGCGTCGCTGTCGTCGGACTTGGTGTTGACCTTGGCGTTGTCGACGATCGACGCGCCGGAGGAGGCCGCCGCCGACTCGTTGCCGCCGGATCCGGAACCGGAACCGGAGCTGTTCGTGGCCACGTTGTAGACGGCGACGACGTCACCGGGCTTGATGTCGGCCGGGTACTGGCCCTCCTTGAGGGCGACACCGACGGAGGCCTTGCCGGCGGGCAGGGAGCTGCCCTTGGTGAACATGTCGCCGATGACGACCGTGCCCTTGTAGATGGTCGACCTGGCCTTGTAGGACTTCAGGGAGTCCAGCTGGGACCACTTGACGTAGTTGATGCCGTCGTCGGCCGCGACCAGGACGGACGTCGCGTTGCCGCTGGTGACGGACTCGCCGGCCTGGATGTCGTCGGTCACCTTGACGACCTCGATCCGGTCGCCGGCCTGCAGCACGAGCGTCGTCGCGCCCAGCGCGCCCAGCAGGATCAGCAGCACCGCGAGCGCGGCCAGCGCCGGCTTGCGCTCACGCGGCGCGGTGGGAAGCCTGTCACCGGCCGAAGGCTGAGCCGGGCCGGCGGAACGACCGGCGCCCGCCCCCGTACGCTCCTGGATCTTCACGCAACCGCTCCCCGTTACACCCAAGACTGTGTCTGCCAGAAACTCTGAAACGCCGTCAACGCTCTCCGCACCGCGAAAGCGGACACTCCACACGAATCACCCCGATTCGGCCGATTACTCCGCCGCGGGGTGAGTGTCAAGCGTTCGCACCGTATCAGCCGCACATAAGCCCCTCAAGGCGCGGCCGGACTCCTTGACCTCACTGAAATCGACGTTGCGATCTGCAACGGGGGTGGCCCCCAGGTCAGTTGAGAACAGGGAGACACGGACGCGCGGCGGACTGTGCGGCGGCGAATCCCGAACGCCCCGCTCGCACAGCCGTCTTGCCCGGGGCCCTCACCACGCACCCATCAGGCCTGCACGAATCACTCACGCCGGTTTGACCGACCCATGTCATGAGGGTATCCGTGAGGAGGACCGGCCGACCGGGTGTCCGAAAGAGGATCCGTCGGCCGGGTGACGCATTGCCGGCATGAAGGACGGGGAAGGTGCCAGGCCGTGATCGAGCCGTCGTACCGACATCACTGGAAGCCCCCCGAGGGCGAGGAACTCGTGACGCGCGGCCGGGTGTCCTTCGCCACCGGGGCCGCGGGCCGGGTCGAGGGCCGACGCTGGTTCCGTGACACGGAACGGCGCGACATCCAGGACGAGTTGGCGGGCTGGCCGACCGGGCCGACGTACCGCCCGCGCTCGTGGTTCGACCGGGTGGTGTGGGACGGCGTGGTGACGGTGTCCGTCCTCCTGCTCACCATCGTCTTCGGACTCCTCGGAGGCAGCCCGGCCCAGCCCGAGGGCCTCGGCACAAGCGAGGACCCGGAGAACGAGGAGAAGGACTTCCCGGTGGTGTGGGCGGGCCCCGGCACGATCGCCCGCACCCTCCCCTGGCAGCTCGACCCGGCTCGCCGTCCCGACACGGACATCACGGAACTGGCCCTGACCGACCGGCGGTTGCTGGTGCTGGGCGGGCTGAAGGACCCCGGGGACCCCTGGGAGGAAGTCCTCTGGGAGACGGACCTGAGCACGGTGACCGCGGTCGAGCGGCGGCCCTTCGGTGCCGGCGGGCGGGACTTCAGGATCACCTTCACGGACGGTTCCTGGTGCCGGCTGACGTCCCTGGAGGGCCAGGACCTGATCCACCAGCTGGTGACGACCGTCCATGACGGGGTGCGCTGACATGGGCGCATCCGCCAGGCCCAGGCGCCCGAAGCCCGCTCGCGCCACCCCGCGCGGCCGGGAGTGCGGCCACGGAACCGGGAGGAAGAGGGGCGACTTCCTCTTCGGCTGCCTGGGCTTTCCGGTGATCGCGGGCGGCACCGTCCTGCCGGCACGGATCGACGCTCTGTGGGGCGACGGAGTCTGGCGGTGGGCGGCCCGCGGAACTGGCCGGGCGGGGCGTACGCCTTCACGGTGTGCCTGGGAATCACGGCGCCGACGCTGTTCGCCCTCGCCCTCTGGTCCACGAAGGGCGCGGGCCCCAGGTCCTGGAAGACCCGGCCGGGCCGGGCGGCGGCCCGCACCGCCCTGGCCGTCCTGGCCGCCGCCCCGCTGATGCCCTTCCTGTCCCGGGCCTTCAACGCGGTGGACAGCGGCAGGAGCAAGCACCGCACGGGCCCGCCGAGTTGGACGTTCTCCCACTACCCGTGGCTGTGGGCGCCGGGCATCTTCTCGACGCCGGCCGGGTCGGTGGCAGTCGTGTGGGCACTCGTCGTGCTGAGCCGGCGGAGCAACGCGGCTACGGCGTGACCCGGACGGTCCTGGCCAGTTCGTCGGTGAGAGCGCACAGCAGGTCCGTCCGGGCGAGCGCCCGCCAGGACGTGCACAGGACGAGCCCCCACGCCGGGTCGGCGCGGATGCCGTACGCACAGGTCTCCGTGACCGTCCCCAGCCCGTCCCGGCCGACGTCCTGGACGTACGCGTGCCGGACCCGCACCGCCGGACCCGCGGGAAGGGCAACCAGCTCGGCCTCTGGCGGACGGTAGGAGACCGGGGTGGGGGCGGCGAGGTAGCGCCGCAGCAGGTCGACGGTGACGGCCGGGTACGTGTCGTCGGCGACCAGTGCGGACAGCTCGATCCGGGCCAGCTCACCGAGGCGCGGCTCGGGGACGTACGACAACGCCGTGACCGGGCCCCGCCCACGGGAGTCCGCGGCGGCCTCGCGCAGCTCGGCGGCGAGGGCGTCGAGCAGCTCCGGCTCGTCATCGTCCGGACCGGCGCGGCGCGCGGCCGCCTCCGCGGCCCACGCGCGCAGATCCACGGACGACTGCACGGGCAGCGCGACGGCGTCCTCCGGTGTCCGCATACGAACGGTGGCGGCAGCGAACCCGGGCATCAGGCCATCCATTGCAGAGTGCGGGCGACGGAGTCGAACAACGTGACCAGGGCCTCCACCAGCGGCTCCAGCGGTGGTGCCGTCGGGGTCGAGAAGGAGAGCAACAGCCGCTGGCCGCTGTGCGGGACGGCGAGGTAGACGTCCAGGTGGGCGACGGCGAGCTTGTTGCCGTCGAGGCTGCCGGGGGCGTCGGGGGCGGGCGGGCGGAGGTAGCGGTGGCGTACGGCCGGGCCCGCGGGGAGGTCGACGAGGGTGACGCCGTCGTCACCGACGCGGTCGGCGTCGGCGCGGAGTGCGAGGGAGCGGGCGATGTCGCCGAGGTCGCCCGGGTCGGTGCCGGGCGACGGCACCAGGACGGTCACGACCAGACCGGCCGAGACGGCAACCTGGCCGAGGACCTGGTTGACGACGTACATCTCCACGCCACCGTTGGCCCGCGCGGCCTCGGCCTGTGCCCGCATCCGCTCCGCGAGCGCGGCCTCCAGCTGCGGAGTGGCCTGCGTACGCCGCAGCCCCCGCTTGACCAGCTTGTCGATGCGGTGCGTCCAGCGCTCCGGACTGTCCAGCACGATCCGCTCCCAGCCGTCGGGCACGGCGAGGCGGTAGTCGGAGGGGGGTGGGACGGAGGTGACGTGGGATTCCGTGCCGTCGGTCATACGTCCGTTCCGCTCGCCCTGTGGCCCTGTTCGCCCCGCCCGCTGCGGCGCTCGTTCGACCGGCTCATCACAGCAGCGGTCACCGGGGTGAGGACGAGGACGGCGGCGGCGGCGAGGCACACGTATGCGGCGGCGGTCCCGCCGACGGCGGACTTGCCTCCGAGAACCGGCCGGTAGTGATCCGACGGGTCGATCACTGCGAGGGCCTTGGCGCCGGCCATGGCCTCGTCCGTACACCGCTCGTCGTTCTTGAAGACCCTGCGGACGGCTCCGTCCGGAAGCGTGACACGGCAGTACGTGACGCGAACACCGTGCGACGCCTGCTCGCGCAGAGGCTTCGCGTAGGTGACCGTGGCCTCCTGCCCACGCAGGTGCAGGTACCACTCGTCGGCGGCGTACGAGCCCATCCAGATCAAGGCGGCATAGGCGACCGCGACGAGGCCGCAGGCTACGAGCCCTCCGAAGGACCTGCGGGTCCTGAACCCCGCCCAGGCCACGGCCACGCCGCAGGCGACACCGACGAAGAGCGCGGAGGAATTGAGGACGTAGGTGGACAGCAGGCACAGGGCCACGCCGATGACGGCGGCCAGGAGCAGCCGCATCCACGGCCAGGCCCCTCTGCTCTCGTCCGTGCGCCGGTCGCCGTCGAAATCCCAGAGGCTGGAAGGGCGGGAGTGTTCCGTGAGGATGTGCCGCACGGCCAGCTCACCGCCCTCCTCGAGGGCGATGTCGCGCAGTCTCGGCAGACCGAGCCCTTTCTCCTCGAGTTCGCGCTGCCTGCTTTTCGGGAGCCGGGCGAACTGTTCGTCGACGGTCTGACCGTCTCCAAGTGCCACTTTCCTCGTTCTCTCCTCACCCCTGCGGGCCTCGCCGTGATCCGATACCGCTGACAGCCTCAGCCGCCGGCGACCTTCCAGTTCCAGTTGTAGAAGGGAATGCCGCTCGACCCGAGGGGAGCCGTGTGCTTGAGCCCGTCGAACTGGTTGCGTTCGACGGAGGTCGGCTCCCAGCCCGCCGAGGGCGCCAGGTTCACGATGCCCGCGCCCAGCGGCAGCACCTGGCTCGCCGCGTACAGGCCACCGGCCGACCATGCCTTGCCCTTGAAGACCGAGTCGGAGAGACCGCTCCACTTGGGCAGGTCCTTGGTGAGGATCGAGTCCTCGGCGCCACGCTCGGCGACGGCCGTGCGGATGTCGCTGAAGTACGCCTTGAAGTTGACGGACTCCTTGACGATCGACTTCATCCTGGGCAGGACGCTGTCCGGTCCCTTCGCCAGGGCCTCGGCGATCTTGCCCGCCTTGACTCCCGAGTTGGCCTGGGCGATTTCGCCGGCCAGTTTCTCGCCCACGCCCAGTCCCCGCAGGTTCAGGAACTCCCTGAGCGCCGACGATCCTCGCGCGGCGGTGGCCGCCTCTTTGAAGGTCGTCCCGAGAACCCGGCCGGCGCCGAAGGACAGCACGCCGACCACGTCGATGGCGACGTCCAGCCAGGTGCCCTTGCCGTCCAGCGCGGAGACGGTGTCGCAGACAAGCGCGACCACGGAGGCGATCAGGGCCAGTGCCCCGAGCACCTCGCCGAGGATGGGGACCCAGCTCAGTACCAGAGCCAGCAGGCAGAGCACCCCGGCGATCGCTCCCGCCCAGTGGCCGATGGTGGCGACCCAGTCCTTCCAGTTGTCCCACCAGTGGTGCTTGGGGTCTTTCAGACCATCGTGGTCGATGGCGTCCCGTATCGCCTTGGCGGCGTACCCGGCCTGGGTGTCCCGGTAGTCGAGCGCGGCCCGGATCTCCCGCTTCGCGGCGTCCAGATCCCCGTCCGAGGCCTCCTTCTGCCGCTTCAGCTTCTGCTTGTCGGGATGGCTGTCGCCACTCGACGGATGCTGGTCGATCTGCTTCTGGTAGTTGCTGCTGTCGGCATCGGCAGCAGCAGCCTTCCGCAGCGCGGCGCGCACCCGGTTCTGGGCGTGGTTGAGAGCAGTGGCCCAGTTCTCCCGCACCTGATCGGCGATGGGCTCGTACGGCACGGAGGATCCGAGAGCAGCACCCGCCGCCGCGTACCGCTGGTGCGACTGACCGAGCAGCTTGACGGTGTCGCCCGTCTTCTTGGTGAACTCCCGCCCCGCGTCGGAGTCCCACCCGTTCCCGTCGACGAGGTTGTTCAGCTTGCCGGCCTGCTCCTCGATGAGCTTGGCGGTGTCGGAGATCCGCTTGCCGAGCCGGGCGACCTCGTACGGATCCCCGGGCGTGAACTCCCTGTCGTCGTAGCGGGCCGTCTGCCAGTCGACACCGGAGAAGTCGTCGCTCACTTCTCCCCCGGCTGCTGCGCCTTGAGCAGCGCGTCGGCGAGATGCTGGTCGATCCCGTCGTAGGCCTTGGCCGCCTCGCCCGCGGTCTTCCCGAGGAACTCCAGCCCCTCACAGAGCTGCTTGCGCTTCTTCTTCCAGTCGTCGGCGAAGTCGTCCAGCGCACCGGCCACCTCGCCGGACCCGATCTCGGAACCGTACGAGTCGACGAGATCCTTCGCGTGTTCGAAGTTGGCCTTCAACTTCGCGACGGAGCGGCTGATCTCCCGCAACTCCGTCGTGGACACCTTGACGTGCTCCGCCACCACTACCCCCGTGAACACCTGCCTGCCCGGCCGCCCCACGAGACGCGGAGGACCACGGTCACTGTGTGTCGAGCGTTTCGGGGGCCACAACCAACGGACCGCAAAGGGAGCGCCAAGTAGGGGTAGAGCAACGACGACCACTCTCACCACTGCACGCGAGGACACGATCCGGACACAGACCCGCACGGTTGAGACACTTGACAGGGGTTTTCCGTCCGGTGTCACAGGTTCGCGCTGGCGAACCGAGAACTCCACGGATAGCGTCTGCACCCTTGCCGAACTTCGTTCTCACGGGGAGCCCACAGTGAAGCGCCGCGCTTTGCCCGTCACTGCCGCACTTGTCGCCGCCGCAGGCCTGCTGCTCACGGCCTGCGGCGGTGGGGGCGGTGGTTCGAAAGGCAACGACAAGATCGCCGGCGCCGACAGGGGTGACACGAAGACGTCGGCCTCGCCGGGCACGAGCCCAGGGGCCGAGAGGCCCAAGATCACACTCCCGACTGATCTGACCGACACCTTCGACAGCTGGAAGACCGGGGACACGACCAAGGACGCGGTCCTTGATGATGTGGCCCGGCGGGTCGACGCGACCAACTACGCCATCGCGCAGGGCGATCCCGGCCTGGCCGCGCTCGGTTTCTATTACCGCGGTGGCGCGCTGGCCGACGCCAAGGACTGGGTCCAGTCCATCGCGAAGGACGGGTATTCGATCACCGGCACGAACCGCTACTACAACGCCAGGATCGACGTTTTCGACTCGTCGTCGGCGGGCGTCGTCTACTGCGAGGACCAGAGCAAGGCCTTCGCGAAGGTGCGCAAGTCGGGCAAGATCCTCAAGACCGAAGTGAATGACGATTCTTACGTCATCTACACGACACGTCTTGAAAAGAACAAGCAAGGGGTATGGCAGACGACCAAGCTCACCTCGGAGAGGGGCAGCAAGTCGTGCACACAGTGACGTCTGCCCGCCGAAACATCGCGGCAGGGCTTCTCTCAGGCGTCCTTGTTCTCACCGTCCCGGGAACAGCATCCGCGACCTGGCCGCCGAGTGAAGGATCGCAGGGCAACACGAAGCAGAGTGGCAGCTCCAGTGCCGGCACACTGATCTCCAAGGTGACCTATTCCGGGTCGGTCCGCGCCAACGGCAGCGGCGGCGCCGTACAGCCGGTCAGCGACTGGACTCCGCCGGCCTGCTGGTACGAACCTCGCTCGGTCGCGGAGTTCAGGAACTACGTCGAGGCGATGTACACGGAGACGATCAACACCCCCGGCCAGGCCAATTACGCCAAAGCCTCGGTAGGTCAGTTCCGCGACATCTACAAGGACGGAAAGTACAAGGATTACAACGAGGACGCGGCCGACGAAGGCAACTGGTGGGTCGCGGTACAGAATCCCGACCGCTTGAACGATCCCGCAAGTTGGGAATGCAGCGAACTTCCCTTCTGGGTGGCGAACAACGACAACCCCGGTGTCCCCCAAGCCGTCACCCCGAAGATCCTCGCCGAAGCCGCCTACGACGCGATTCGGCTCCCCGACACCGAGGTGACGCTCGCCCCTGCGAACAACACCAAGGTCAACCTTCCCACCTGGGCTTGGCTGGACCAGGCCGAATTCAGGGAGGTCTCGGTCACCGCGTCACTCAACGCCGGCGGCCTCAACATCCAGGCGACGACCGTGGCCAAGCCCGTCGCCCTCAAACTGGAACCGGGTACCGGTGATGCCGAGACCTATCCGGCTTCCGGCGTGTGCACCCTGAACTCCGACGGCTCGATCGGTGAGGGGTACGCCAAGGGCAAGGCTGATCTGACCCCACCCTGCGGGATCAGGTACCTGCGCTCGTCCGGGGGCGGGGTGTATCACCTCAAAGCGACCCTCACCTGGCAGATCAGTTGGTCCGGGACCGGGGGCGCGGGCGGCGACCTGCCAGACGGCACCTTCGGATCAACCCAGGACATCAGGGTCCAGGAAGCCCAGGCCGTCAACCGCTGACGGGGCGACTTCTCACAGGATCCGTGAATGTGGCTTGGGCGGAGTTCGACATCGACTCGATCCGCCTTCGGAAGCACCCGATCGGCTGACGAGCGCCCCCACCTGTGGCGAAGTTCGCGTTGGCGAACCGAAGCCCTTGAGGATAGCGTTGTCATCTCTTGGTGAACTGCTGACTCTCGGGGGAGTCCACTCTTGAAGCACCGCCGCCTGTTGCCGCCCTCATGCCATCGCGAGGAACACCGCACCGCGGACCGGAAGGCCGGGAGGGGCTCGCGCCAGCAGCTTGTACGCGGCGGAACGTCGGCGCATGGCTGACCGACTGGTCGTGGACGGGGACGAACTCGCCCACTTCATGCAGCTTCTGAACCGATCGAGCAGTTCCCTCAAAGGTCTTCGCAAGGCGCTGACCGACGCCACGGTCACAGGTCTCGGCACGGACGACCTTGACTCGGCATGCGAGGACTTCCAGGACGACTGGAAGTACGGGACTGAGGAGATCGGCAAGCAAACCGAGGACCTGGCGAAGATCATCGGGGAAAGCAAGAAGAGCTATGAAGAGGTCGACAAGGCTCTCGAAGAGGCCCTGAAGAAGTCCGAGCACAGCGGCGGAGAGGGGAAGAGGTGACGTACACACCCGGCGTGGAACAACCGCCGTACACCGACTCCCCCGCGGTTCGTGACGGGGACCTGCCTCAAGGACTGAAATCCTCCCCGCCCATCCCCAATCCGGCCTATCCACACCTGGGGTTCAATCCGACACCCGGCGACTCCGACACGGTCCACGATCTGTGCCGGAAGCTCGGGAACTGCGCCAACGTGCTGGAGGACTCCCACGGTCTCGTCACCAAACTCATGGACGGCAGTTACTGGGAGGGCGACGCCGCGGTGGCCTTTCGCGAGCAGATCGAGGGAGGGCCCCTCCCGCTCAACCTCAAGAACGCCGCGCACTCGATTCGCAAGGCTGCCCGCCAGCTGAACAGCTGGGAGGCCGAACTGGAGGAGTTCCAGCGCCGGGCCAAGAAGCTCGAGCAAGAGGCCAAAGACGCGCAGTACACCCTGAACGCTGCGATGGGCAACGCCTCGAAAGCGGGGAACAACCCAGATCTCAAGAGCCGGGGAAACGAGCACGACCAGGCGCGGATGGCGCTGGCCCACGCCAACTCCCGTGTGGAGAGTGCCCAGTCCGAACTCGACAAGATCATCGGCCGAGCGAAGAAGCTCGCCGAAGAGCACGAGGAGAAGGCTCGCTACCGAGCGGGGAAGATTCGCGACGCCACGCACAAGCTGGCACCGCACGAACCGGGCTGGCTGGATGAATTCAGCGACTGGTTCGCCGAGAACCTGCCGGACATCCTGAGTTTCACGGCAGGTGTCATCGGTCTGGTGGCGCTGTTCGTGGCAACTGGCGGTGTGGCCGCTGCGGTACTCCTCCTCACTGCGGCGGCGCTGAGCGCGACCGCCCTCACGATGCGGCTGAACGATTCCGAGGTGCTCACTTCCCTCAAGGACGGCTTCGCCACTGGCGAGTTCGACGCTGACTTCTGGGGCAATGTCGTCAGCCTCGGCGGTGACGTCCTCGGAATGGTTCCAGGTGTGGGTGCGGTGGGTCTGGGTGTCCGTGGGACGGTGAACGCCCTCCGTGCGGGCGAGGAAGCAGTCACCCTCGGAAAGGTGGTGACGACGTTGGGCAGCGAGACCGTGACGCACGCCAAGGCGATCACTGGCCTCGGAAATCCCGCGTTGAATCTCGTGGTCCGGGGAGCGCGCGACTCGGCACGTGCCGGTGAGATCGTGGAGATCACCTCGGCCTCGCTCGGCGTCGTGACCGCCGGTTACGGACTGGTGTCCAGCGCTGCCGATGCTCTGGAAAGCGACGGTGCCAAGGACGGCAGCACGGGAATCGACGGCGTGCGGAGCATTCTGGACGGCGGGGCGCTGATCGACCTCGCACGGCACGTGTTCTGAACCGGAAGACAAGAGAGAATCCCATGACGCCCGCAGACCACCCCACAGCCTGGGATCACGCTCCGACCAGGAGCGCCTGGGCCAAGCAAGTAGCGATCAATGTGGCGGCCCTAGTCACCTGGATCGCGGCGTGGTTCGCCCTCCTGGCGATTCTCGCGGTGTTCCTGGGCCCCGGGTACGCGATCGTCGTAGTGCCGTTCCTTGTGTACAGCTTCTACAGGGCGTTCCTCCAGGTCTTCGTCATCTCCGCCGTCTTCCGGACGCGGCGAGTTCTGCGTGTGTACCCGTGGCAGTTGTCCCAGGACCTGAGGTACGGCCTCGCCAAACGGTCGGATGTGGCGGGCAGGCAGTTCGGCTGGTTCGAGCTCCCGAACCCGGCTCGACCGGAGGAAGCACTGCCCATGGTTTTCTCCCGGCACTGGGGGGTCGGCTGGTGGAGCCGGCGTATGGCGCCTCGTGCTACGCCCGAGCTCAAGGCCGAGATCGGCACGATGTGGTTCGCCGGCGATCCTCGTTTCGTGGGAGTGCTCGCGGCGCCCACGTCCGACGGATCGACACCACGCCGCCTCCGTTTCCTCCACCAGCAGACGGGGGCTGACGGTGGCCTTCACAGCGTCGCGGCCTGGGGCGCCACGGCCGAGGACATCGAACGTGGGCTTCGCGCCGGGGTCGTACCCGCCCGTCTTTGAGCTCCCGCCACCGATGGAACCTCGGAAGGACAATGGAAACAGCACTCCAGATCGTCATTGACGAGTCGGCTGCCGACCCCGGCGCGGGAATCTGGTTCGCCACTCCAGGCGGCTTCACGGAGCTGCCCATCGACGTACTTCTCGCCGGTCCCGACTCCACCGAGGCGAATCGCCTGCGTCAGGTGCTGGTTCCCATGGTCGAGGCCATCCCAGACGGCCTCACCAGACAGCAGTTCATCGCCCAACTGGCCTCGGGACAGCAACTTCTTCGCGCCCTGCGTGAGGTGGGCACCGTTCACTGCGCTCTGGGCGTCCACCGTGACGATGTCGCGGGAGGCAGCGGGGAAACGCTGCACTCGCTCTTCACCGTGTCGTGGCGGGACATCGCCTGGGCGCCACGGTCGGTGAGCGCCGCACGAGCGGTGGCGACGGCGGAACAGCACACTCGCGTCGAGTACCTAAACCTGCCCGGCGGTCCGGCATCCATGGGCGAGACCGTGCGCATCCCGACTCCCGACTCCGGTCTCCCGCCGACGCCGCTGCTCCAGATCCACGCCTATCTTCCCCATCCGGACCACAGGCGCATGGCGGTGCTCACGCTGAGCACGACCGCGGTGGAACGGCGCGTCCAATACAACGCGATCCTCCGCACCATCGCAGAACTCACCAGCTTCGAATCCCCTTTGAGTAAGGCTCACAGCGCCTGACACCAGTCCGGGAGATCCAGATGGCCCACCGCTCAGGTCTCTCGAACCCGCCCGGCAGGGCCCGCGGCCCCTCACGTGATCCACCGCAACGACTCCGCGATGGAGTCGCAGAGTCTGCGCATGGGTCCTGCCACTCCGTTGAGCGGCACCGCGAACGCCAGGACCAGATAGCCGACACCGCCGGGCATCCGGACGTACAGGTCCAAAGTCGCCGGGCCGAGGACCCGGACGGTCTCCCCCGCGGGGAGGATGACGGTCGAGACCTCCGCGGCGGAGTCGCGCTGCTCCTGCTTCGCCCGCAGTGACTGCTGGAGATCCCGGGTGGTCAGTCCCCCGGGGCGAGGGATCAAGGAGACGATGAGCGAGGCGGGCAGGACACCGCCGCCCTCCAGCTCCGGCCTCAGGAAGAACTCCAGCGCACCGGTTCTGACCCCGGCCTCGGCGGTGTTGCGCAGGGTGGCCCAGACCTCCTGCTTGAGCTCGGCCGGAACGTTCCTGCCCTCGGCCTGGTGATCCACGAACGTCTTCAGCTGGGCACGCCAGCGATCCTGAGTGAGATCGATGCGGAACCAGTCCCGCGGGACCAGGATCCGGTAGTCCTTGGGAAGTGCCGCCGCGTCGGGGTCCGCGGTCATCCGGACATCACCATCGGCTTGCCCGAATCGTTGAACAGGCGGACGCTCTTCACGACACCCGCGAACATGGCCGAGAAGACGTCCCAGGCCCGCGGTGTGGGGGTGCCCATCTCCAGAACCAGCACCGTCCCGTTGCTCAGCGGTATCTGGACCTGGATGAAAGAGGTCACCACCGGCTCGTCGGCTCCGGATGCGGTGAGGCTGCCGGGCAGACTCCCCTTCCGGGTTCCGATGCAGGACACGGCGGGGCCGCACGGCAGCTCGATCTCGCTGACCTGACCCATGCCGAGGTGCCGCATCGTCGAGCCCAGGAACCCGACGGGGTGGGTACCGGCCCTCTCGTCCAGATCGGTCATGCTGACGGTGACCGTCGCCGTGCACCGCTCCCCGTCGACCTCCGTCAGCACGAAGCCGGAGTACTGGATGCCGGCCTCGACGAAGGAGTCGTAGTGCGCGGCGACCATGACCGCCCACTCCAGTTGCACTTCAAAGGTGGCTTCCGGCATCACGGCGCGCGCCAGCTCGACGAGCTGCTCGGCGGCCTCGTCCAGGGTCTCCGCGTCCATCGGGATCTCGAAAAAGCCCTTCGGCATGATCCAGCGGACGTCGATGCCCGGCCCGCCGATCGAGCCCTGAACGTCTTCTTCAACTGTTGCGGCGCTCACGACAGGCCTTCTCCATCGATGGTTTCCGATTCGTCCACTTCGGGACGGAATGTGGCCGCGAAGGGATACGGGCCGTAGTGGGGATAGCCGGCGGGAATGTCCGCCCCCTGCCTGCGCGCCAGTTGTGCGAGTTCGCGGTAACCCCGCGCCCTGGAACGGAGATTCTGGCGTACGGGATTACCCCAGTGGGCGAAGGCGGTACGTACGAACACGACGAGCAGTGTCAGTACGACGGCGGCGGCCACGGCCGTGTAGGCGAGCCGCGCGGTGTCCGACTCCCAGTACTGGACCACGCCGCCGCCGTACACCGCGGCACCGAAACCTGCCACCGCCAAAGGGGCACCCGTCTTGAAGCCCGCGTTGAACATCGCGGTCTCGTCCTCGTGCCGAAGCCGCAGCATACGGAGAACCGCACCGTCGTCCAGGAAGTCGAAACGCAGTTCCCTGCCCGACTTCTCGGCGAGAGCCCTGGCGGCAGGGACGGCGGCGATCACCTCACCCGGGACCAGCCGGACAGGATCCGTACCCCTGCGGCCGACGAATTCCCCTTCGCCGAGGCCGGTCGGGTCGCTCACTTGGGTCACCCCTCTTTTTCACGCTCAGTACATCGGCTTCGAAACCGCTACGGCTACGCGGCGAGAGCCGCATGGAACGGCTTCGGCGAAGGCTGCGGCGACGGGCTGGGAGTCGGGGTCGGTCTGGCCGTTTCCGGCTCCTGGTAACCAGTGGTCCCGCCGTTCTCGCCGCTGAACATCCGGTGGAGCGCGCTCGCCAGGCCGTTCCCCTTGATGACCGCGGTGATCTGTTTTCCGCCGATGGGGGCGAACTTCTCGGGCAGACCGGCGACGTTGAGCCTCTGTCCGAGCTTGAGGCCCTGGGCAAGGACCTTGTTCGTCATGCTCACACTGAGGCCGTTGAGGAAGTTGTGCCCGATTCCGTCCAGCCCTCGAAGAGAGGCCTCGCCCCAGGTGCCGGCCTTGCCGAATGCCTTGAGCTTGGCCAGCCCCCTCAGTTTGCCCACGGCCTTGAACCCCTTGAGGGCCCCGAGGCCCGGAAGGACTCCGAGGAAGTCCGTCCCCAGCTTCAGCCAGTTGACCTTCCCACCGCGCACTGTCATGTCGTACGCGTGACCGGCCAGTGCCGCCGCGCTGGTGAGCACCGCAAGGGTGGCGAAGATGGGTACCAGGAACTGCAACGGCGGAATGAACGCGCAGACGACCGCGAGGACGGACAGGATCGCCGAGATGTTGGAGAACGTGTCCGCCCAGTCGGCGAGCCAGTTCATGAATCCGCCGGGGTCGCGCACCGCGTCGTGGTGGACCACATCCTTGATCCGGCGGGCGGCCCGGTCCCCGGCGTCGTCGAAGATGTCTCTGGCGTCCTTGACTTCCTTGCGGGCCTGTCCGATGCGATGCAGCGCCTCGTCGCGCTTCTTCTCCCAGCGTTCGTACTCGGGCCTGTCGGCCTCGGGTATCTGGCTGACGAGGTACTTGTCCGTGAACTTCTTCACTTCGCGGTCGGCGAGATCGTGGTCGGACTCGGCCTCCCGGTAATCCGCCAAGGCCTTGTCGGCCTGCTTCTGGGCCCGGTGCAACTCCCCAGCGAATTCCTTTGACTCGCCCTCGGCCACCTTGGTGCCCACCGCCTTGGACGCCTCGTCGTACCGCTCGAACGCCTTCTTGAGCCGGTCTCCGGCACCGTCGGCTATCTCGTTGAAGGCTCGGCCGGCGTCGCTGTCCCAGCCCTCCACCGAGGACAACGCCTTGATGACCCGCGCCTGTTCGTCGATCATGTCGGCCATCTGCCGCAACTTCCGCCCGAGGGCGGCGACTTCGTCCGGGTCGCCCGGGGTGGGATCCTCGTCCCACAGCGGCGGCCAGTCGCTGGATCGCCTGCTCACTTCCTGCCCTTCCCCGTGTTATCGGCAATTGCCTTGGCCAACTCATGGTCTATCTCTTCGTACTTCTGGGCCGCGGCCCCGGTGTACTCGGCGAGCTTCTTCAGTTCCTTCGACAGCGTCTTACGCGTCTTCTTCCACGTAGTACTGAACTCGTCGAAGGCGTCTTTCAGTCCACCGTGACCCAGTTCGTCCTCGTAATCGTCCGCGGGGTTCCCATGCTGATCAAACTCATTGTGGAGCTTGCCCAGAGTCCGTGAGCACCCCTTGATCATGTCGAGGTCGTACCTGATTCTGTCGGCCATCGAAAAATTCCCCCATCATGGACATGAGACACTGCCGCGAGACTTCCCTCGGCAGACGACTTGGAAGGTGGGACGCTTTTGTCCACGAGCACCGACCGCACCGTACGGGACCGACTCGGCGTCACACCCGACGCGGCAGCCTGGTGCACGATCGGCGAGATTCCCGAGCCACCCGCCGAAGCGCACCGGGCAGCCGGAGCCGGGCCCCTGCGTCCCGCGTCCATGAGGCCGCTCGGCATGCTCGGCGTCACGCTGGGATCGCCCCTGCTGTTCATCGGCAGACTGCTGAGCCTGCTCGGCGCCGGCGAGGAGGCACTCAAGCGCATGCTGTCGACCACCGGGGACCAGGAGCGCCACCGCGCCGCAAAGCTCGACGAGAAGCGGCGTGACGAGGCCATCGTCGAACTCGGTCTCGACAAGACCTTCGACGGCGACTGGAACGCGGCCGCCGGCCGCTTCCTCCTGCAGTGGTACAGCCGTTCCTCCCACCACCAGCGCCTGGTCGCCCTCGCCGGAGACCGCATCCTGCTGGCCGCCCCGCCCAAACGCGTGTCCATCCGCCGGGACGCACTCATGCAGGTCGTCGCGGAGATACCGGCCGGGGACGCCACCCTCGCCGACCCCCTCCCCGCGTTCGAGACCGACCGCCTGCTCCTGCGCTTCAGGGACGGCTCGTGGCTGAGGCTGACGACCGAGGAGTGGGGCAGCGAACTGCACACCTACCTGATGCGTCATCCGCAGCCGGACGAGACCCGGACCGCCGAAGCCTGACAGCCGGGTGCGGCAGAGTACTTGACGTGCTCCGCCGCACCCGGTCGCTCAAGGTCGCCGGACCTTGCTAACCCTTGGCCTGCTTCGCCAGCTGGTCGTCCAGCTGCTCGTACGCTTCCTTGGCCTTCTTCAGGAAGTCCGAGAGCCCGTGCAGGCCCTGGATCGTCTTCGTCGCGCCCTTGGTGAAGTCCTTCATGGAGTCGTCATACGCTCCCGAGGCCTTCTGGGTGGTGAAGCCCTCCTCCACCAGTGCCGAGACACGCTTCTCGATGTTCTTGATCTTGTCTTCGAGCTCGTGCATGTCCTTGATCAGGTCGCCGGCGACCTTCTCCATCTCGGCATAAGTAAGGTCTGTGTCTTTGCCCTTGCCCATGTCGGCATCCCTCCCGTTGTGTTGTGGCCGCCCCAGGGCTCGCCCCCGTGGCTTGCTCGGACGGATCGGCCGGTCCTGACCCGGCCGTCCCATGAGCAAAGATCCTACGGGTGGGAGGCACGTGGCCGCAGGGGCCTCGTGCGAGGGAATCGTGAACCGACGCAATCCCGTTGCGCCCGTGAAAGGCCTTCCGGCTAAGGTCACACCGAATGTGCCGGGCCTGCGAGGAGGACGAACGTGCGCCTGAGTCTGACCGTCGTCGACCCGGTCGGCGGTGCCACCGCCGACGTCGTGCTCGACGCCGATCCCGAGTCGACGGTCGGTGACGTGGCCCGGGAACTGGCCCGGCAGGTCGGTCCCGGCTACCCGGACAGCGGCGAGGTCGCGCAGGTCATACCCATCGGGACGCCGAGGGGGACCTCGGTCGTCCAGGCCACCGGTCCTCTCGCCTACGTCGACGGCTACGCCCTCGACCCCGCCGCCACCGTCGTCGGCTCGCCGCTGCGCGACGGTGTCGTGGTCAGCCTGCACGACCCGTCCGGGTGCGTGCTCGGTGAGCCCACCGGGATCGTGGAGTTCCGGGTGGCGGGCGGTCCCGCGGCCGGCGCCGTGCACCGGCTCGGTGTCGGGCGGTACGACATCGGCACCGGCGCCGCCTCCCATCTCCGTGTCGAGGACCCGGAGTTGGCCGCCCGCGCCGCCACCCTCACCATCGCCATCGACGGTACCTGCAAGGTGCGTGCGCACGGCGACGGCGCCCGGCTGGACGGGGAGGAGTTCGACGGCGAGGGCGACTGGCCCCTCGGCTCCCAACTGGCCCTCGGCAACGGCCTGTTGGAGATCACCGGGTACGTCCCGCCCAACGCCGCCCTCAAGTGGTCCGACGACGGCGCCGGGCTCGACTACAACCGGCCCCCGCGGCTGCGCCCCGCCGAGCACCAGACGCACTTCTCGCTCCCGAACCCGCCCGGTGACTACGAGGCCCGCCCGCTGCCCTGGCTGATGGCGCTGCTGCCGCTCGTGGGTGCCGTCGTCTCGGTGATGATGTTCGGGCGCTGGTACTACCTGATCATGGCCGTGATGAGCCCGGTCATGCTGTTCGGCAACTACTTCATGGACAAGAAGCACGGGCGCAAGTCCCATGCCAAGCAGCTCAAGGAGTACAAGGAGCACAAGGGACGGATCGAGGACGACGCCCAGGACGCCCTGAAGACCGAGCGGAGCGACCGGCGGGCCGCCGTGCCCGACCCCGCCGCCGTGCTGACGTACGGCACCGGGCCCCGGACGCGGCTGTGGGAACGGCGGCGGACCGACGCCGACCATCTGCTGATCCGCTTCGGCACCGGGCGCGTGCCCTCCGAGGTCGAGCTCGACGACCCCGAGCAGGACGAGCACAAGCGCAAGGTCCGCTGGTACATCGAGGACGCCCCGGTCGCCCTGTCGCTGCGCGACCTCGGGGTCGTCGGCGTCGCCGGGCCGGGTGACGCGGCGCATGCGCTGGGGCGTTGGGCCGTCGCCCAGACCGCCGTCCTGCACAGCCCGATGGACGTGCAGTTCTACGTCCTCACCGACAACGACGCCGGCACCCGCTGGGACTGGGTGCGCTGGCTGCCGCATTCCCGGCCCGGCGGCGGCCAGGACGTGAACGTCCTGATCGGCACCGACTCGGAGACCGTCGCCGCCCGTGTCGGCGAGCTCACCCAGCTCCTCGACGGCCGGCAGAAGACCCTTCAGCAGGGCGGGCGCAGCAAGACCGACGGCCCCGCCTTCTCCGATCCGGACGTCGTGATCGTGTGGGACGGGTCGCGGCGGCTGCGGTCCATGCCGGGTGTGGTGCGGCTGCTGAAGGAAGGGCCCGGGGTGGCCCTGCGCTCCATCTGTCTCGACGAGGAGGAGCGTTTCCTGCCGGGCGAGTGCCAGGGCGTCGTCGTCGCCGAGCCGGTGGCGGCCGAGGCCGCGCCGGCGACGGCCGTGGCGCAGCAGGCGGCCGGCGGCTTCCCCTCGTTCCAGGCCTGGCATCCGCAGGCGCAGCAGGGCCACCAGGGCGCCGAACAGGCGCCGCAGGAACTGCGGTTGCGGTTGCGGGTCGAGCAGAGCGGGGCGCTGCGCAAGCGTGACGTACGGCCCGACTTCGTCTCCCCCGCCTGGTGCGCCCGGCTCGCCCGCTCGCTCTCCCCGCTGCGGGACATCAGCGGCGAGGCCGAGGACTCGGCGCTGCCCGCCGCCAGCCGGCTGCTCGACGTGCTCCAGCTGGAGCCGCCGACCCGGGACGCGATAGCCGCGCGCTGGCGGATGGGCGGGCAGTCGACGATGGCGGTCATCGGGGAGTCGTACGACGGCCCGTTCGGCATCGACCTCAGGCGCGACGGACCGCACGGACTGATCGCCGGTACCACCGGTTCCGGCAAGTCCGAGCTGCTCCAGACCATCGTGGCCGCGCTGGCGGTGGCGAACACGCCGGAGAACATGACCTTCGTGCTCGTCGACTACAAGGGTGGTTCGGCGTTCAAGGACTGCGTGAAGCTGCCGCACACGGTGGGCATGGTCACCGACCTCGACGCCCACCTCGTGGAGCGGGCGCTGGAGTCGCTGGGCGCCGAGCTGAAGCGCCGTGAGCACATCCTCGCCGCGGCCGACGCCAAGGACATCGAGGACTACCAGGACCTGGTGCGCCGCAACCCCGCGCACCCGCCCGTCCCCCGGCTCCTCATCGTCATCGACGAGTTCGCGTCCATGGTGCGGGACCTGCCCGACTTCGTCACGGGTCTGGTGAACATCGCCCAGCGAGGGCGGTCCCTCGGGATCCACCTGCTGCTGGCCACGCAGCGGCCCTCCGGTGTGGTGTCCCCGGAGATCCGCGCCAACACCAACCTCCGGATCGCGCTCCGGGTGACCGACGCGGGCGAGTCGACCGACGTCATCGACGCGCCCGACGCCGGGCACATCGCGAAGAGCACCCCGGGACGGGCGTACGTCCGGCTCGGGCACGCCTCGCTGATTCCGTTCCAGTCCGGCCGGGTCGGCGGACGGCGGCCCGGTGCGGCCGACCCGGCGACCCTCGCGCCCTGGGCCGGGGCGCTGTCCTGGCAGGACCTCGGACGGGCGGCGCTGCGCAAGCCCAAGTCCGAGGCCAGGGAGGACGACGAGATCACGGACCTGAAGGTGCTGGTGGACGCCGTGCGCGAGGCCAACACCGCGCTGGCCATCCCGGCACAGCACTCGCCGTGGCTGCCCGCGCTCGACGACATGCTGCTGCTGGAGGACGTGCCGGCCGTGCAGGCGCAGGGCGCGCTGCCCGCCGCCCCGTACGGTGTCGAGGACCTGCCCGGCGACCAGGCCCGCCGTGCGGTGGCCGTCGATTTCGCGAGCTTCGGGCACCTCATCGTCGCCGGTGCCCCGCGCACCGGACGCTCCCAGGTGCTGCGCACCATCGCGGGGTCGCTGGCCCGCACCAACTCCTGTGCGGACGTCCACCTGTACGGCATCGACTGCGGCAACGGCGCGCTCAACGCGCTGACCCGGCTGCCGCACTGCGGTGCGGTCGTCGGCCGTAACCAGACCGAGCGCGTCGAGCGGCTCATGGCCCGTCTCACCGGCGAACTGAGCCGCCGTCAGGAGCTGCTGGCGGAGAAGGGGTTCGCGGACATCGGCGAGCAGCGGGGAGCCGTGCCGGAGGCGGAGCGGCTGCCGCACGTCGTGCTGCTCCTGGACCGCTGGGAGGGCTGGCTGCCGACCCTCGGCGAGCTGAACCACGGTGATCTCACCGACCAGATCATGGTGATGATGCGCGAGGGCGCGAGCGTCGGCATCCATCTCGTCCTCACCGGTGACCGGCAGATCCTGGCGGGCCGCATCTCGTCGCTGACCGAGGACAAGTACGGTCTGCGGCTCGCCGACCGCGCCGACTTCTCCATGCTGGACATCAACTCCCGCAAGGTGCCGGAGGAGATCCCGCCCGGCCGCGCCTTCCGCAGCGAGACCGCCGCCGAGACCCAGTTCGCGCTGCTGTCCGAGGACACCACCGGGCAGGGGCAGGCCGCCGCGATCGCCGCGATCGGCGAGGCGGCGCAGGCCCGGGACGGCCAGGTACCGCGTTCCCGGCGCCCGTTCCGGGTGGACGTGCTGCCCGGCCGGATCTCCTTCGAGGACGCCTGGGCGATGCGGGACCCGGCCGCGGCGGCCTCTCCGCTGTGGGCCCTGGTGGGCGTCGGCGGCGACGAACTGACCGCTTTCGGGCCGGACCTGGCGCAGGGTGTCCCGGCCTTCGTGATCGGCGGTCCCGCCAAGTCGGGCCGGTCCACAGCCCTGTTGGGCTTCGCCCGGTCCTACCTGGCCAACGGCGTCCGGATCGTCGTCGCCGCGCCCCGGATGTCCCCGCTTCGTGAACTCGAGGGCCAGGAAGGTGTGCTGAAGGTCTTCACCGGGCGGGACATCGACGAGGACGAGCTGACCGAGGTCATCGCGTCGGCGTCGCCGGCCGAGCCGGTCGTCGTCCTCGTCGACGACGCCGAGGTGCTGGACGACTGCGACGCCGAGGACGTCTTCAAGCGGATCGTGGAGAGCGGGGCCGAGGAGGGGCTCGCCGTGGTCATCGCCGGTGACGAGGACGAGATCTGCGACGGATTCTCCGGCTGGCAGGTCGACGCGAAGAAGGCCCGGCGGGGCATCCTGCTCTCCCCGCAGGAGTCCGGCTCCGGCGAGCTGATCGGCATCCGGACGACCCGCAACATGGTCGGCGGACCCGTCACCCCCGGCAAGGGCATGCTGCACCTGGGCAGCGGGGAGCACGTCACGGTGACCACCCCGCAGTAGCCGTACCGCGGTCGGGCGGGGGGCTGGGCTCAGTCCCCCGCCTTCGTCATGACCGCCGTCGGGTTCCCCTCCGCCGAGCTGTCCGAGGTGTAGACCAGCTCGCCGTCCTTGGGGGTCAGGTAGACCGTGGTGGGGTCCGGGTCGCAGCCGTCGTGGTTGCCCTCGACGCCCTTCGATGTGGCGACCAGCTTCTCGGCGGTGACCGACTTCAGGGTGAGGACGTCGGTACAGACCCCGCCCAGCTGGTCGGTCTGGCGCAGGCGGCCCAGCTCCGCCCCGGTCTTGGCCTGTTGCACGGTGACGCGGAAGGTGCCGACGGGCAGGTTGCCGTCCAGGGCGGTGGCCGGGCCCTCCCAGGTGCCCAGGTAGGCGGCCGGGATCGGCCCGCCGCCCGACGGGGACTGCGGAGAGGACGACGGAGAGGACGACGAGGACGACGATGCAGACGACGACGCGGATCTCGAGGGCGGCGTGGCGGCCGCGCCGTTGTCGCTGTCCCGGCCGCCGCCGTCGCCAAGGTACGGCTTCAGCAGGAACCCCGCCCCGACGGTCACCACGGCCAGCGCCCCGGCCACCGCGAGCGCGACCGTACAGCTCACCCGGCGGCCGCGACCGCCCTCCCCGGCCGGTACGGCGGTCGCGGCGAGGCTCACCGAGACCTTCCCCGGGGGTACGGCGTCACGCGGCTCCGGCACCGCCGCGGGCGGCACCGCCGGGGGCGGCCCGAACACGCCCGCCGTCACCGGGACACCCGCGGGAACGTCGGCGGCGGGCGCGGCCGTGTCATCCACCGAAGGCGCGCTGAACTGCGCCGGCCCAAGGGCCGGTACCGCCGCCTCCGTGACCTCCAGGTTCAGCACCTCCACCGCGCTCCGGCTGACCCGCTCCACCAGCCCTCCCGGCAGCCATCCGCCGGCCATCAGCCGCGCCGCCCCGTCCGGGGCCAGCCTCCTGGCCACCTCGCCGGGGGCCGGGCGCGCGCCCGCCTCCTTCACCAGACAGGCCTCGGCGACCTCGCGCAGCTCACCGCTGAGCGAGCCGAGTTCGGGCTCCTCGTGGACGACCTTGTAGAGGAGGGCGGCCGACGAGTCGCCGGGGAAGGGCGGTGCGCCGTTGGCCGCGTACGCCAGCACCGCGCCGAAGGAGAAGACGTCCGCGGCGCCCGTGACGCCTTTGCCCAGGATCTGCTCGGGTGACATGTATCCCGGGGAGCCGATGGAGACGCCCGACGAGGTCAGCGAGGCGGTGCCGTCCGTGGCCCGCGCGATGCCGAAGTCGATCAGCAGCGGGCCGTCGAGGGTCAGCAGCACGTTGGACGGCTTCACGTCCCGGTGCACCAGGCCCAGTTCGTGCACGGCGGCGAGCGCCTCGGCGAGGCCCGCGCCCAGCGCCCGTACCGTGTGCGCGGGCAGCGGGCCGCCGTCCGTCACGGCGGCCGTGAGCGAGGGGCCCGCCGCGTAGGCCGTGGCGACCCAGGGCACCGGCGCGTCCGGGTCGGCGTCCAGGACGGGTGCCGTCCAGGCGCCGCCGACCCGCCGGGCCGCGGCCACCTCGCGGCGGAAGCGGGCCCGGAACTCCTCGTCCAGGGCGAAGTGCGGATGCACAATCTTCACCGCGACGCTCCGGCCGCCGGCCGAACGGCCCAGATAGACGCGGCCCATACCGCCGGAGCCGAGCCGGCCGAGCAGCCGGTACGGCCCGACAACCGTAGGTTCGTCACCCGCGAGCGGCTGCATGTCCCCACCCCCCAGTCAGTCCGGGCAGCAGCCTATTGCCTGTCAGGCCTGAAGCAGATCGACCTTCACATCCGCCGCGAATCCGGTCGTCGGTCCGACCCGGCGGGCGAACTCCGCGACGGCGGCCAGCTGCGGCGGGCCGAAGCTGAAGTCGAGGGTGGTGAAGTACTGGGCCAGGGTCGCCTCGTCGAAGGCCTCCCAGCGGGCGGCCTGTTCGGCGACCTTGGCGACCTCCTCCAGGGAGAGGTTGCGGGAGTCCAGGAAGGCGCCGTGGACCTCGCGGGTGAGGTGCGGCTCGCGCTCCAGGTAGTCCCGGCGTGCCGCCCAGACGGCGAAGACGAACGGCAGGCCCGTCCACTCCTTCCACAGCGCGCCGAGGTCGTGCACCTGGAGGCCGTACTGGGGGGCGTCCAGCAGGTTGGCGCGCAGCGCCGCGTCGCCGATCAGCACCGCCGCCTCCGCCTCCTGCATCATCAGGCTGAGATCGGGCGGGCAGGTGTAGTAGTCGGGCTGGACGCCGTAGCGGTCGGCGAGCAGGAGCTGGGCCAGCCGGACCGAGGTGCGCGAGGTCGAGCCGAGGGCTACCCGGCGGCCGTCCAGCTGGTCCAGCGGGACCTGCGAGACGATCACGCAGGACATCACCGGGCCGTCGCAGCCGACGGCGATGTCCGGGAAGGCGACCAGGTCGCCGGCGTTGCGCAGGAACTCGACGAGGGTGATGGGCCCGATGTCGAGGTCGCCGCGCACCAACTGCTCGCTGAGCTTCTCAGGGGTGTCCTTGGTCAGCTCGAAGTCGAGGAGGGTGCCGGTTCTCGCGAGCCCCCAGTAGAGGGGCAGGCAGTTCAGGAACTGGATGTGGCCGACGCGCGGCCGGGTGCGAGAATTGTCCACATCGCGACAGTAGACCCCATGAGGTACGGTGCTGAGACCGCCCCTGACGTCAACCCATTTGCGAGGCCGTTCAAACGTCCGGGTGACGTGATCTTGGCCTCTGTTGCTTTCGGCTGCCCACATGCTAGGCTCGCCGCAAGTTGCAGTTTGGTTTCCCTTGCAGTACAGAGCCTGCGGAGCATGTAACCGCGGGCTCTCGTCGTTTTCAGACGTATGCAGTTGTGCGGCACTTAGTTTGTTTTCACACTTGCAGGTTCTGGAGCAGGGCGACCCTTTTGAGCCCAAGGAGGGCTTATGGCTACCGGAACCGTTAAGTGGTTCAACGCCGAAAAGGGCTTTGGCTTCATTGCCCAGGAGGGCGGCGGCCCGGACGTCTTCGTTCACTACTCCGCGATCAACGCGAGCGGCTTCCGCTCGCTCGAGGAGAACCAGCAGGTGAGCTTCGACGTCACGCAGGGTCCGAAGGGCCCGCAGGCGGAGAACGTCACCCCCGTCTGATCTCACCGATCCAGACACCCCAGAGTCTGATCTCAGACTGAGTGCAGTACCCAAGGAGCCCCGCGCCTTCCGGCGACGGGGCTCCTGCCCTTTTCCCCGAGGAACGCCGGGGGAAGGTTTCCCCTGAGAGCTCCACGGCGAAGCGGGCGGCGCGGACGGCGGCACCTCACCCGCCGTGGAGCCGTTCCCTCAGCAGCTCCCGCATGGTCAGCGGTTCGCGGCCGAGCAGCTTCGCCAGGGCCGGGTCGGGGGTCGCGAACTCGTTCTCGCGGGCCGCGGTGAAGATGCTCAGGAGCTGGCCGGCGGTCTCGGCCGGGAGGCCGCCGGCCACCAGGTGGGCGCGGAAGCCGTCGTCGGACACGGTGGTCCTGGTGAGGGTGCGGCCGGTGAGTTCGGCCGCGACGGCGGTCAGGTCGGCGAAGGTCAGCGCCTCGGGTGCGGTGAGCGGGGGCGTCGGACCCTCGAAGCGGCCCTCGTCGGCGAGGATCACGGCGGCCGCCTCCGCCAGGTCCGCGTGGGCCGTCCAGCAGAACGGGCCGTCGGCGGGCAGCGCGACCTCCCCGGACTCCAGGCCCTGGGCGAGGAAGTGAAGCCCACTGGCCGCGTGGAAGCCGTTGCGGAGGGAGGTCCAGGCGACGCCCGAGGCGGCCAGGGCCTCCTCCGTGGCCGCGTGGTCGCGGCAGGCCTGGAAACGGGAGGTGGGGCTCGCGCCCATCTGGGCGGTGTAGACGATACGGCGGGCGCCTGCCGCGACGGCCGCGTCGACCGCGGTGCGGTGCTGCCGTACGGTCTCCTCACCCATCCGGTCGACGGAGACGATCAGGATCTGGGACGCGCCCTCGAAGGCGTGCGCCAGCCCGGCCGGCTCGGTGAAGCTGCCCTGGCGCACCCGCACTCCCCGGTCCGCGAGGGACCGGGCCTTGTGCGGGTCGCGGACGCTGACGCCCACCCGCTCGGCCGGTACGCGGTCCAGCAGCCGCTCCACGATCTGGCCGCCGAGCTGCCCGGTGGCTCCGGTCACGATGATCACGGTGCTCCCCCAAGAGGTGTTATCGATGGAAACGGTTTTAGCGTAGCACTGATATTAACGGTGGAATCAAGTACGCGATATCGTTGATCCCATGGCCTCCGGATCACCTGACAGGACCCCCTCGGACACCCGGCAGCGCGTCATCGACGCCGCGATCGGGCTGCTGGAGCGCGACGGGCGGGACGCCGTCACCACGCGGGCGGTCGCCGTCGCGGCGGGTCTGCAGCCCCCGGCCCTCTACCGGCTCTTCGGCGACAAGGAGGGACTGCTGGACGCGGTGGCCGAGTACGGCTTCGCCACGTTCCTCGCGAGCAAGCGTGTCGTCCCGGACCCCGAGGACCCGATCCAGGACCTGCGCGACGGCTGGGACCTGGCGGTCCAGTTCGGTCTGGAGAACCCGGCGCTCTACTCCCTGATGTACGGCGACGCCACGCGCGGCGACTCCGCCGCCTTCCAGACCGGGCTCGGGATCCTGCGGGGGCGGGTGCGGCGCCTCGCCGTCGGCGGCCGGCTCCGGGTCGGCGAGACCCTGGCGGCCAACGTCATCCACGCCACGGCCCGGGGCGCCGTCCTCACCTGGCTGTCGATGCCGGAGTCCGAGCGCGACCCGGCCCTGCTGACGACCCTCCGCGAGGCCATGGTCACGGCCGTCACCGACGAGAAACCGGCCGTCCGCACCGCGGGCCCGGCCGGCGCCGCCCGGGCCCTGCGCGCCGGCCTCACCGACCGGACCCCCCTCAGCCCCGCGGAACGGCACCTCCTGACGGAGTGGCTGGAGCGCCTGGCCGACGACGCGTAGGGCCTCTCGGCGGGGCCGGGTCACCTCTCCTTGGCGTAGAGGCCCTCGATCTCCGTCGCGAAGTCCTTCATGACCGCCTCGCGGCGGAGTTTCATGGAGGGCGTCAGGTGTCCGGCCGCCTCGGTGAAGTCGACGGGGAGCATCGTGAAGCGGCGGATGGACTCGGGGCGGGAGACCAGCTTGTTGGCCTCGTCCACGGCCCGTTGCAGGATCGCCTGCAACTCCAGGTCGTCCAGGAGCAGTTCCGGCGGGACGGGGTGCTTGCCGTTCATCTGGCGCCAGTGGGTCAGGCCGTCCCGGTCGAGGGTGATCAGCGCGCTGACGTAGGGCAGTCCGTCGCCGACCAGCATCACCTGGGAGATCAGCGGGTGGGAGCGGAGCCAGTTCTCCAGCGGGGCGGGGGCCACCGACTTGCCGCCGGCCGTGATCAGCATCTCCTTCTTGCGGCCGGTGATGGTGAGGTAGCCCTCGTCGTCGAGTTCGCCGATGTCGCCGGTGGCCAGCCAGCCGTCCCGGGTCGCCGGGACGACCCCGCCGGCCTGCGGGTCCCAGTAGCCGCGCAGCACGTGGTCGCCGGCGAGCAGGATCTCGCCGTCGGAGGCGATCCGGACCTTGGTGCCGGGCATCGGCCAGCCGACCGTGCCCAGCCGGGGTTTGAGCGGCGGGGTGACCGTGGAGGCGGCGGTGGTCTCGGTCAGGCCGTAGCCCTCGTAGATCTCGATGCCGGCGCCGGCGTAGAACGCGGCGAGGCGGCGGCCCAGCGGGGAGCCGCCGCAGATGATGTGGCGGACCCGGCCGCCCATGGCGGTGCGGATACGGCGGTAGACCAGCGGGTCGTAGAAGGCGCGGGCGGTCTTCAGGGCGCGGCCGGGGCCGGTGCCGGTGCCGGTCTGCTTGGCCTCCAGGGCCTCGCCGTAGCGCTGGGCGACCCCGGTGGCCCGGTCGAAGACCGCGACCCGGCCGCCCGCCTCCGCCTTCGCCCGGGCGGAGTTGAAGACCTTCTCCAGCATGTAGGGGATGGTGAGCAGACAGGTCGGCTTGAAGGCGGCCAGGTCCGGGAGCAGGTCCTCGGCCTTGAGGCTCGGGGCGTGGCCGAGCCGGACCCGGGCGCGGATGCAGGCGATCGCCACCATCCGCCCGAAGACGTGGGACATGGGCAGGAAGAGGAGGATGGAGACCTCCTCGTCCCTGCGCGCCTTGAAGATCGGGTAGAGGAGTTCGATCGCGTTGTCGACCTCGGCGAAGAAGTTGCCGTGCGAGAGGGCGCAGCCCTTGGGGCGGCCGGTGGTGCCCGAGGTGTAGATGAGGGTGGCGATGGTGTCGGGACCCAGCATGCCCCGGCGTACGCCCACTTCGGCGTCCTGGAGGTGGGCACCCGCCTCCGCGAGCCGGTCCACGTGCCCCTTCTCCATCACCCACAGGTGGCGCAGATCGGGCAGCCGGTCCAGTTCGGGGCCGAGCGCGGCGGCCTGTGCGGAGCTCTCGGTGACCAGGGCGACCGCGCCCGAGTCGTGCAGGATCCAGCGGGTCTGGAAGACCGACGAGGTCGGGTAGACCGGGACGGTCACCAGGCCCGCCGCCCAGGCGCCGAAGTCGAGCAGCGTCCACTCGTACGTCGTCCGGGCCATGATGGCGATCCGGTCGCCCGGCATCAGCCCTTCCGCGATCAGGCCTTTGGCCACCGCCAGCACCTGCGCGGCGAACTCGGCGGCGGTCACCTGCTCCCAACGGCCCCCGCCCGTCGCCGGCTTGCGGCTGAGCACGATCGTGCCGGGGCCGGCCTCCGCGTTGTCGAATGGCAGGTCGGCGAGTGAGCCGTGCCGCACGGGCGGCGCGAACGGCGGTACGGAGGCCTCCCGCACCACTCCGTCCAGCCGCTGCACGAGGGGCTCGATCAGGATCGGCTGCCCGTCGTAGTCCGTGGCCTGGATCGCGACGCCCGGGGAGACCCGCGCGGCGTGCTGGAAAGACGAAGTGGACACGGGGCGGCTCCTCGGGCGTGCAGCGGTGAACTGCTTGCTGCATCACGTACGTGCCTCGTGCGGCGAGGCGTTCACCGGCGCCGGGCCCGGGCAGGGGGTTACCGGCGGTTAGGTCTGGAGATCGTACGGGGCCGCTGTGGCGGGGGTGTGGGGTTTCGGGGATGGTCCGGGGCCGGGCCTGTGCAATCCCGGAGGTTACGTGAGGGTCTCTCACGTTTGGCCCCACTTCCGGACCTTGCCCCCTGTGACATAGACTTACCTCCGGTAACCTTACTCCAGGGTCAGCAATAGGACGATGCGGGGGCCGCACATGACGGAGATCGTCCTCGGCGGCCCGCCCGCTCTCGGACCCCTGCTCGCGCGGGGCGCGCTGCGTTCGCCCTTCAAGAGGCCGGCCGCCGGCGCCTCCTTCCCCCGCGCCCGGTTCGTGCTCCCGGCCGTCCGCGCCGACCTCGGCAGGCTCGCCGCCTACGAGCGCGTCTGCGGATTCGCCACCGGTGACGACGGGCTGCCCGTCACCTATCCGCACGTCCTCGGATTCCCGCTGGCCATGCGGCTGATGAGCGAGCGCGAGTTCCCGCTGCCCCTGCTGGGGCTCGTGCACACCTCCGTCGAGATCACCCGGTACGCGGTGATGCCGGCCGACGCGGCGTACGAGCTCTCCGTCCATGTCGCCGGGCTGACGCCGCACCGGCGGGGGACCGAGGCGGCCGTCGTCACCGAGGTACGGAACGGGGAGAGCCTCGTGTGGCGGTCGCGCAGCGGCTATCTGGCGCGGCACCGGAGCGCGCGGTCGACGGAGGCCGCCCGAAAGGAGCGGGTGCCGCTGCCCACGGCCGCCGAGTGGCGGATCGCCGCCGATGTCGGGCGCCGGTACGGGGCCGCCTCGGGGGACCGCAATCCCATCCACCTCCACCCGCTCACCGCCCGGCTCTTCGGGTTCCCCCGGGCCGTCGCGCACGGCATGTGGACCGCGGCCCGGTGCCTGGCCGCCCACGGGGTGCCCGAACGCGCGCGGGTGGCAGCGGAGTTCCGGGCGCCGGTGCTGCTGCCCGGCACGGTGGCGTACGCGGCGGACGACGCCGGACGGTTCGAGCTGCGGGGCCCGGAGCGGGTGCACGTCGAGGGACGGGTGCTGCCGCTCTAGTTCGCGGCCGGCGGCACCCACGGGCGGCCGCCCATCAGGTCGCCGAGGCCGGCCCAGGCGAAGTTCATCAGGGTCGTCGCCGCCTCTCGCGCGGTGACACCGGGAGTGAGGTTCGCCCAGGCGGCGAGGGACTCGGCGGCGCCGACCAGGGCCTCGGCCAGCCCCGCCACCTCACGCTCGGGCAGGTCGGGATCGCGGCGCGCCTCGCGGGCGGCGACCACGATGAGCTGGGTCACGAACGCCACGATCTCGGTGCGCATGGCGGCGACCTCGGAGGCGAACCGCTCGCCGTGCGTTCGCGCCTGCAGATGCAGCACGGACCAGCCGTCGGGGTGTTCGGCGGTGTGCGCGAAGAACGCCTGGAGCCCGTCCCAGAGCTGGCGGTCGGCAGGCAGGCCCGGGCGGACGCCGCTGCGGACCGCCTCGGTGAGCGCCTGTGCCTCACGGCGGATGCACGCCGTGAACAGGTCGTCCTTGGAGTTGAGGTACAGATACACCAACGGCTTGGAGACACCGGCGAGTTCGGCGATCTCGTCCATCGACGCGGCCATGTAGCCGCGCTGCCCGAAGATCCGCACGGCGGCGTCCAGCATCTGCTGCTCCCGGACCGCCCGCGGCATGCGCTTGGTCTTCACGGCACCCATGGGCAAAGCCTACGGGGGCCGGACGCGCGGGAGCGCTCAGGAAGAGGTCTGGGCCTGTCCCCGCTGCTGGGCCGCCTCGTCGACGGCCTCGTCCTCCTGGCTGCGGCTGGCCTCGATGTTGGCCTTCATCCGGTCGACCCGCTGCGAGACCCGGACCGACGCGCGGTCCCGTTCCTTGCGCAGCACGATGAAACTGATCGGCGCCGACAGGACCAGGGAGAGCAGCAGGACCCACAGGAGGTTGGAGTCGCCGAAGCCGCGCGGGAACGCGCCAGCGTAGACCAGGCCCCAGACGACCAGGAGGCAGCCCGCGAAGATCCCGAGGCGCATCAGCGTGTAGCGGAGCATCTCAATCCAGTCTTCCGATGACGAAAAGGGGCACCGTCCAGTGAAGCACGGACCGGAACCGATCCTGCAGTGGGGTCAGCCGAGCGGCAGCAGCATGGTGATGTCGTCGCGGTCCTCGCCCGGGGCCACGCGGATCGCTCCGGGGACGCGGCCGACCTCCCGGTAGCCGCAGGAGCCGTAGAACTTCTCCAGGCCCTGGCCACCGCGGCAGGTGAGGCGTATCGCGGCCATGCCCTCGAAGCCGCGGGCCGCGTCGGCGGCGGCCGCGAGGAGGTCCCGGCCGTAGCCCTGACCCTGGTGCTTGGGATGCACCATCACCGTGTACAGCCACACCCAGTGCTTCATGAGGCGGTGGGTGTTGAAGGAGAAGAAGGCGGTGGCGGCGACGGTACCGGCCTCGTCGTGGCCGACGAGCAGCCGGTGGCGGCCCTCGGCCATGGCGACGAGGTGCCTGACCAGCTCCGGCCGGATGTCCTCGGGAGTCACCGGCGCGACGAAGCCGACGGCTCCGCCGGCGTTGGACACGTCCGTCCACAGGTCGAGGACGCCGTCCCGGAGGTCGGGGGTGACCGCCGGGTCCAGAGTGAAGGTAAGGGGCATGACCGGATGCTATCCATTACGCAGAGTGGGGTGACACGACCATTCACCATGCGGACCGGGGTACGCCGTCGGCCACGGCGCACCCGCGGCCGACACCGGACCCGGCCCTCCCGCTCACACCCGCATCGGCTGCGGGGACTCCCGCCGCGCCGGGTCCGGGCCTTCGTACTCGCGGATGATCTCGTACCGCGTGTTCCGCTCCACCGGCCGGAAGCCGGCGTCGCGGATGAGGTCCAGCAGGTCCTCGCGGGTCAGCTTGTTCGGCGTGCCGTAGTTGTCCGCGTCGTGGGTGATCTTGTACTCGACGACCGAACCGTCCATGTCGTCGGCCCCGTGCTGGAGCGCCAGCTGCGCCGTCTGGACACCGTGCATGACCCAGAAGACCTTGACGTGCGGCACGTTGTCGAAGAGCAGCCGGGAGACCGCGAAGGTCTTCAGCGCCTCGGCTCCGGTCGCCATCTGCGTGCGCGCCTGGAGCCGGTTGCGCACCTTGCCGTCCTTCATGTCCACGAAGTCGTGCTGGTACCGGAGCGGGATGAAAACCTGGAAGCCGTTCGTCTCGTCCTGGAGCTCGCGCAGGCGCAGCACGTGGTCGACCCGGTGGCGCGGTTCCTCGATGTGGCCGTACAGCATGGTGGCGGGGGTCTTGAGCCCCTTCTCGTGCGCCAGCCGGTGGATGCGCGACCAGTCCTCCCAGTGCGTCCGGTGGTCCACGATGTGCTGGCGGACCTCCCAGTCGAAGATCTCCGCGCCGCCGCCGGTCAGGGACTCCAGACCCGCGTCGATCAGCTCGTCGAGGATCTCGGAGGCCGACAGTCCGCTGATCGTCTCGAAGTGGTGGATCTCGGTGGCCGTGAAGGCCTTCAGCGAGACGTTCGGCAGGGCCGCCTTCAGTTCCCGCAGGGACCGCGGGTAGTACCGCCACGGCAGGTTCGGGTGCAGCCCGTTGACGATGTGCAGCTCGGTGAGGTTCTCGCCCTCCATCGCCTTGGCAAGCTTCACCGCCTCCTCGATGCGCATCGTGTACGCGTCCTTCTCGCCCGGCTTGCGCTGGAACGAGCAGTACGCGCAGGACGCGGTGCACACGTTGGTCATGTTGAGGTGGCGGTTGACGTTGAAGTGGACGACGTCACCATTCCTCCGCGTCCGCACCTCGTGGGCGAGGCCGCCCAGCCAGGCCAGGTCGTCGGACTCGTACAGCGCGACGCCGTCCTCACGGGTCAGCCGCTCACCGGCCCTGACCTTCTCCTCCAGCTCGCGCTTGAGCCCGACGTCCATGCCCACACCTCTCCTCGACAACTTCGCCAACGGTACGCCCCCGCCCTCCGGGCGGGAGGTGCCCCCGTACGGCCCTTCGGGCCTACGCCTCCTCGGGCAGCTCCCCGACCCGGTTCTCCCACTTCGTGGACAACACGATGGTGGTGCGGGTCCGGGAGACGCCCTTGGTCCCGGACAGCCGCCGGATGGTCTTCTCCAGGCCGTCGACGTTGGTCGAACGCACCTTGAGCATGAAGGAGTCGTCGCCGGCGATGAACCAGCAGTCCTCGATCTCCGGCAGGTCCCGCAGCCGCTGTGCCACGTCCTCGTGGTCGGCCGCGTCGGAGAGCGAGATGCCGATCAGGGCGATGACGCCGAGGCCGAGCGAGGCCGCGTTCACGGTGGCGCGGTAGCCGGTGATGACACCGGCCGCCTCCAGCCGGTTGATGCGGTCGGTGACGCTGGGTCCCGACAGTCCGACGAGGCGCCCCAGCTCCGCGTACGAGGCCCGGCCGTTCTCCCTCAGGGCCTGGATGAGCTGCCTGTCCACGGCATCCATGCGATCGAAGCCTTCCGCTGAAAGTTCCCGAAGTAGATGAGAGGTACTGCTACTTGCCCGCGCCGCCGAGGTCGCCCTCCCAGCGGCGGTACAGCCGGTGCCCCACACCGGCCGCGTCCAGCACCCGTCCGGCGACGAAGTCCACCAGGTCCTGGATGTGCGTCGCGCCCGCGTAGAACGCCGGGGAGGTGGGAACGACGACCGCCCCCAGGTCGTCCAGGGTGACGAGGTGACGCAGCGTCTGGCCGTTCAGCGGGGTCTCGCGGACCGCGACGACGAGCGGCCGGCGCTCCTTGAGGTTGACGCTGGCCGCCCGCTGGAGCAGGTCCTTGGAGAGCCCGAGCGCGACCCCCGCGACGGCGGCGGTGGACGCCGGCACGATCAGCATGCCCTTGGTCCGGTACGACCCCGAGGATGGCCCGGCGGCCAGGTCCCCGGCGCTCCAGTACCGCACCCGGGCCAGGTCCGGCTGGAAGGTCCCCGGCTTCCCGTCGGCCCCCCGGGCCAGCCACTCCCCCAGGTCGTCCCGCCAGTGCGCGTCCCGGAAGGAGATTCGGGTCTCGTCCAGCAGGGTGAGCCGCGAGGCCCGGCTGACCACCAGGTCGACGCTCTCGCCCGCATCCAGCAGCGCACGCAGCACCGCGGCCGCATAGGGCGTTCCGGACGCCCCGGACACCCCCACGATCCAAGGCACGCGCTGCGTTTCTCCTGCGTTCACACCTTGAGCGTACCGGCGCGCCGACCGAGGTTCAGGCCGGGTGGGGTGCCTCGGGGTCGACGCGGAGGCGGGAGGTGGCCACCGTGAGGCTGCCGGGCTTCGTCTCCAGGGTCAGCTCGCCCCCGTAGGAGAGCGTGTCCCGGCCGAGGTGTCCGTCCGGGCCGGGGTTCCACGGCGTGACGCGGTGCCCCGTGCGAGGACCGAAGATCAGGTGGTTCGGGATACCGCGAGCCGCGTACTGCTTGTTCTTGACCTCGTGGTCATTGCGGACGCTGCTCGGCGAGACCACCTCGATCGCCGACTCCACCAGGTCGGGCGGGTAGGAAGTGAGGTTGCGGCTCTTCTGGGTTCGAGGCGTGTCCACACCCTCACGACAATCTCGCTGTGGAACGGCCGGAGCGGACTCATCACGATGTCGCCCTCGACGATCTCCGCCCGGTACCCGCGGAACACGTCCTGGTACCGGGCGGGGCCGCACCGTATTCAGACGGTGAGCCCTCGCACCAGGAGATCGAGCAGCGCGCACCCGAAAAGGGCAATGCCGATGAAGCCGTTGACGCTGAAGAAGGCGCGGTTGAGGCGGGAGAGGTCGTGGGGGCGGACGATGGAGTGCTCGTAGGCGAAGGCGCCGGCGACGATCACCAGGCCCAGCCAGAAGAACCCGCCCGCGTCCGTCGCCACGGCGTACCAGACGAACAGGGCCGTGGTGACCAGGTGACAGGCGCGGGCGCCCCAGATCGCGGCCGGGATGCCGAAGCGTGCCGGGACCGACATGACGCCGATCTCGCGGTCCGTCGTCACGTCCTGGCAGGCGTAGATCAGGTCGAAGCCGCCGATCCAGATGCCGACGGCGAGGCCGAGGATGACCGCGTCCCAGGACCACTCGCCGCTGATCGCCAGCCAGCCGCCGATCGGGCCCATGGCCTGGGCCAGACCCAGGATGGCCTGCGGGAAGTTCGTGAACCGCTTGCCGTAGGGGTAGACCACCATCGGGATCACCGCGACGGGGGCGAGGGCCAGGCAGAGCGGGTTGAGCAGGGCCGCCGAGCCGAGGAAGACCGCCACCGCGATCAGCGCGCCGGTCCAGGCGTGCTTCACGCTCATCGCGCCGGTGACCAGCTCGCGGTGGGCCGTGCGCGGGTTCCGGGCGTCGATCTCGCGGTCGATGATCCGGTTCACGGCCATCGCGAAGGTGCGCAGGCCGACCATGCAGACCGTGACCAGGAGCAGCCGTCCCCAGTGGATGTTCCTGTCCCACGCGAACATCGCGGTCAGCGCGGCGATGTACGCGAAGGGCAGGGCGAAGACCGAGTGCTCGATCATCACCAGACGGAGGAAGGCCTTCGTGCGTCCCGGCTGCGGGAGCGCTGCGGAAGCGGAGGTCACAGTCCGTACTCCTTCCAGCGGCGGTCGACCGTCGCCGCCGTATCCGGGTCCGACAGGACCATGTCCGGCCAGCCCCCGTCCCTGGTGTAACCCTCCTCGGGCCACTTCCTCGTCGCGTCGATGCCCGCCTTGCCGCCCCAGAACTGCTGGTAGGAGGCATGGTCGAGATGGTCGACGGGGCCCTCCACGACCGTGAGGTCACGGGCGTAGTCGGTGTTGCCGAGAGCCCGCCAGGCGACCTCGTGCAGGTCGTGGACGTCGCAGTCGGAGTCGACGACCACGATCAGCTTGGTGAGCGACATCATGTGCGCCCCCCAGACCGCGTGCATCACCTTCTGCGCGTGCTTCGGGTACTTCTTGTCGATCGAGACGATCGCACAGTTGTGGAAACCGCCGGACTCGGGGAGGTGGTAGTCCACGATGTCCGGGACGATGATCTTCAGGAGGGGGAGGAAGAAGCGCTCGGTGGCACGGCCGAGGGGTCCGTCCTCCGTCGGGGGGCGGCCCACGACGATCGACTGGAGGAGCGGACGCTTCCGCATCGTCACGCAGTCGATCTTCAGAGCCGGGAACGGCTCCTGCGGGGTGTAGAAGCCGGTGTGGTCGCCGAAGGGGCCCTCGGGCAGCATCTCGCCCGGCTCCAGCCAGCCCTCCAGGACGACCTCGGCGTTGGCCGGCACCTGGAGCGGGACCGTCTTGCAGTCGACCATCTCGATCCGCTTGCCCGCGATGAACCCGGCGAACAGGTACTCGTCGATGTCCCCGGGGAGCGGTGCGGTGGAGGCGTAGGTGACGGCCGGCGGGCAGCCGAAGGCGATCGCGACGGGCAGCCGCTCGCCGCGCCGCGCCGCCACCTGGTAGTGGTTGCGGCTGTCCTTGTGGATCTGCCAGTGCATGCCGATCGTGTTCCGGTCGTGCCGCTGGAGCCGGTACAGGCCCAGGTTGCGGATGCCGGACTCGGGGTCCCTGGTGTGGGTCAGGCCCAGGTTGAAGAAGGAGCCGCCGTCCTGCGGCCAGGTGAACAGCGCCGGCAGCTGGTGCAGGTCGACCTCGTCGCCGTGCAGGACGACCTCCTGGACCGGCGCGTGGTCGGACTTCACCTTCTTCGGCGGGACGTGAGCCATCGCGCCGAGCTTCCCGAAGGCCTCCCGCACGCCGACGAAGCCGTGCGGGAGTTCGGGGCGCAGCAGCCCGCCGATCTTCTCGGAGATCTCGCCGTACGACTTCAGGCCGAGGGCCTTGAGCAGGCGCCGGTCGGTGCCGAAGACGTTCATGGCGAGGGGCATGCTGGAGCCGCGCACGTTCTCGAAGAGCAGCGCCGGGCCGCCGGCCTTCTGCACCCGGTCGACGATCTCCCCGACCTCCAGATACGGGTCGACCTCGGCCTTGACACGCTTGAGGTCTCCCTCGCGCTCCAGTGCCCGGAGCAGGGAGCGAAGATCGTCGTAAGCCATGCGTCCCAGTATCGGCCACCCGGGGCCCGGGCCCGGTCACCGCCCCCTGCGATACCCCCTGCGATACTCGTCGGCCGTGACAGTCCGCCGCCGGACCAGCCGGTCACCGCTGCTCGCCCTGCTCCTCGTGCTCGCCGCCTGCGCGCCCCGGCAGGACACCGGTGGCGCGCCCGTCTCCGTACTGACCCGCGTCCCGCCCGCCGACCGCCCGGCGGCCCCGGACCTGTCGGGCGGTGGCCTGGACGGCCGGCCGGTACGGCTCGCCGACTACCGGGGCAAGGTCGTCGTCCTGAACGTGTGGGCGTCCTGGTGCGGACCCTGCCGGGCCGAGGCGCCCGAACTGTCCAAGGCGCAGCGCGAGTTGGCGGGCAAGGGGGTCCAGGTGCTCGGGGTGGACACGGACGCCGAGCGGGACGAGGGGCGGTCCTTCGAGCGGGAGCACGGGCTGGTCTACCCGAGTCTGCACGACCCCGGCAGCCGCAAGCTGCTCCGGCTGCCCCGTGGCTACGCGCCGCGGGCGCTGCCGTACACCCTCTTCGTCGACCGGGACGGAAAGATCGCCGCGAAGTACCCGAGCCCGCTCACGGCGGCGGACGTGCGCACCATCACGCGGCCGCTGCTGGCCGAGTAGCCGCGGCTTCACCCGCCGCCGAGGCACTCGGCGTTCGGCGCGAGGGGTGCCACCAGGTGGCTCAGGTCGAGCAGGACCCCGTCCAGGCGGGTCACCGAGGTCGCGACCGAGACCTCCACGGCCGGACTGCGGCCGTAGGTGACCAGGTACTCGCGGTCCCCGGCCCGCTCCCGCCACACCCAGTCCACGCCGTCGACGCTGACACACGCGTCCGTCGTCGGCCCGGGCGGGGTGACGCCGCAGCGCAGTTCCACCGCCCCCTGGCCCCAGACCGCGAGGCCCTCGAAGGTGACCGGGTCGCGGGCGGCCTCCCCGAGGCGGGCGGGGTAGCGGCCGGCGATCCGCGCGCACGCGGGGTCCTTCGCCAGCGGCCCCTGCGCCAGTGCGAACACCGGCGAGTTCAGCTCGTACGCCACCAGTGCGGCACCGGCCACCAGGCCGGCCGCGGTGACACCGGCCGCCGCCCGCCCCCTGCGAGACCATCCACGCATCCTCGACGTCCCCCTCCGAATCGAGGGCACCCGTCATGCCCACGGCCCCGCCCCCGGCGGCGGCCACCCGCTACCCTGGCCGCCATGCTCAGGTATCTGCCCTTCCTGCTGGTCCTCGCGCTGTGGATCTATGCCTTCGTGGACTGCCTGAACACCCCCGAGGACGAGGTCCGCGCGCTGCCGAAGCTGGCGTGGGTGCTGATCATCCTGCTCTTCGGCGAGGTGCTGGTCGGCCCGGTGGCCTGGCTGGTCGCGGGCAAGGCACGGCAGCCGCGCGAGCGGTGGGTCGCACCGGACGACAACCCGGAGTTCCTGAAGTCCCTGAAGCCGGAGGATCCGCGCACCGACTGACCGGGCGCGTCCCCCTACAGCAGCGCCTTCACCTGCGCCCCGGTCAGCGGTCGCCGGAACACCTGCACCTGCCTGATCGAGCCGGGGAACCAGTCGGCGGGAGCGCCCCCGGCGGTGGCACGGCCGATCACCAGCGGGCCGTCGGCGGCGACCGGGGCACCGTCGTCGACACCGGCCTCCTGTACGCCGTCGACGTACAGGAGGAGCTGGTCGCGCAGCCCCTCGTAGACGCCGACCAGGTGGGTCCAGGCGTCCGGCTCGGGGACGGTGAACGACAGGGCGCGCACGTCGGGCCGGGCAAAGGCCCAGCGGTTCTCCGCGGCCGCGTACTGGAGGTAGAAGCCGCTGACGGCACCGGCGTCCTGGCTGACGGCGGTGGCGAAGCCCGAGGGCACTCTGCTCAGCGCCACCCACGCCGAGACGGTGAACCCGTGGCCCTTGCCGGTCCGCAGCACCGGCCCCCCGGTCACGATCTGGCTGGTGCCGCCGTCGAACAGCGGGGCCCCGTCCTTGCCCCGTCCCCAGCCGACCCCGGTGGCCGTCCCGTCGTACCGGCCGGTGTCGTCGGCGGCGACCGCGCCAGAGGTCTCGTCCAGCGGCCAGGCGTCGGCCGGCGGGGGGACGGAGACGGAACCGGCGGAGCGTTTCGGCGACTTCCTGGGCCCGCCCCTGTCGACGAGGCGCGCGACCGGTACGGCCGCGAGCGCGGCGACGGCCAGGGCTCCCCCGGAGAGGAGCAGGGTACGACGGCTCGTGCCCGGGTTCCGCTGGTACGACACGGGCCGCACCGGGGGCGGCGCCGGGTCGAGCCGGGTGACCGGGCGGGTCGCGACGGGCCGCGGGACCGGTCGCGTGACGTCGTCGGTCCCGGCCACGGGTTCGGCGGCGAGGCCGGTGACCGGCCGGGCGAGCAGCGCGCCGGCGTCGGCCGTGAGCCCGATCCGGGCCAGGATCTCGCGCGGGGTGGGCCGCCCGGCCGGGTCCTTGGCCAGACAGGCGGCGATGAGGGAGGCGAGGTCCGGGTCGGTGACGGCGGTGATGTCGGGTCCGTCGTGCACGACCCGGTAGAGCAGGGACGGAGTGGACCCGTCGCCGAAGGGGTTGCCGCCCGTGGCCGCGAAGGTCAGCACCGCACCGAGTGCGAGAACACATCGCTCGCGCCGGTCACCTCCGCGCCCTCGACCTGCTCCGGCGACATGAATCCGGGCGAGCCGACCATGAGCCCGGCCCGCGTGATGGTATCCGACTCCACACTGCGGGCGATACCGAAGTCGATGACCCGCGGCCCGTCGTCGGCGAGCAGCACGTTCGACGGCTTGAGGTCACGGTGGACCAGCTGGGCCGCGTGGATGGAGGTGAGCGCCTCGGCCAGTCCGGCGGCGAGACCGAGCACGGTGGCGGCGGGCAGCGGCCCCCGCTCCATGACCGCGTCCTGGAGGGAGGGCCCGGCGATGTAGCTGGTCACCAGCCAGGGCAGCGGGGCGTCCGGGTCGGCGTCCACGACGGGTGCGGTGAAGGCACCGCTGACCTTGCGGGCGGCCTCCACCTCACGTCGGAACCGGGACCGGAACTCGGGCTGCCCCGCCACCAGTTCTGCGTGGACCACTTTCACGGCGACGGCCCGGCCACCCGGGGAGCGGCCGAGGAAGACCCGGCCCATGCCGCCCGCGCCAAGCCGCCCGAGCAGCTGGTACTCCCCGACGGAGCGTGGATCGCCGGGCTCCAGAGCTGCCACGACCCCTCCCGCACCGCTGACTCCCGAAGACCCGGTCAGCATAGGACCGCCGGCCCGCACGGTTGACCGATTCCGGTCCCCGCAGGGCAAGTTGCCCCCGGGTCTGCCCTCGCGGACAGGCCGCTGCACTGACGTGACGGAGACGTCCCGCGCTCGAGGGAGGTCGCGCGGCCCTGACGGGGGTCAGCAGGGCGAGTCGCCGGGCAGGTGCTCCTTCGCCCACTCGCCGAGTTCCTTCAGCGAGGGCTCCAGCGCGGCGCCCGCCGCGGTCAGGCGGTACGAGACCCGCAGCGGCGGGCCCTCGTCGACCTCGCGCACGACGAGTCCGGCCGCACCGAGTTCGGTGAGCCGGTCGGAGAGCATGCGCTCGCTGATGCCGGGGATGGCGCGGCGGAGGCTGGCGAAGTGCGTCGGCTGGCCCATGAGGACGGAGAGGATAGGGCCGTTCCAGCGCTTCCCGAGTACCTGGAAGACGCGCGTGATGCCGCCGTCCACGGCTTTGCACTGCCCCGGGTCGTGCGTCTGGTCCACCGCCATGCAATCAGGGTACAGGCCCGCCACAGGCGGGGGTGAAAAAAAGTAAGCACCTGTGTTATCTATAGCTGAGTACGAATTCTCAGCCCTCGCGCCTCGCGCCGGGCTCGCTATCCCTGTGTCTGGAGACCCCCATGGCCACCCTTCTCCACATCGACTCGTCGCTGTTCCCGGGCGAGGCGTCCGCCTCCCGCACCGTCACGGAGGCCTTCCGTGCGGCATGGCAGGAGCAGCACCCCGACGGCACGGTGATCTACCGCGACCTGGCGGCGGACCCGGTGCCGCACATCACCGCGGCCGGCCACACCGCCGGATTCGCCGACCCCGCCACCCACACCCCCGAGCAGGCGGCCGCCTTCGCCGACCGTGTGCGGCTGATCGAGGAGCTGGAGCAGGCGGACGCGATCCTCATCGGCGCCCCGATGTACAACTTCACGATCCCCTCGACGCTCAAGGCGTGGCTGGACAACGTGATCCTGATGGGCCGCACCGGGGGCGAGGACCCGTCCGCCAAGGGCACCCCGGTCACCGTCGTGGCCAGCCGCGGCGGTTCGTACGCGCCGGGCACCCCGCGGGAGTCGTTCGAGTACGTGCAGAACTACCTGTCCGCGGCCCTCTCCGGCGGGCTCGGCCTCGAAGTCGACTTCATCGTGCCGGAACTGACGATGGCTCCGCATGTGCCGGCCATGACCGAACTCGTGCCGCTGTACGAGGCCTCCCGTGACCGCTCCCTCCAGGACGCGGCCGACAAGGCCAAGGACCTCGCGGGCCGCTTCGCCGCCTAGCGGCCCCGGCGGAGCGGATTGCGCCGATCGGCCCAGCTCCACATGCGGGTCCGGTGGCGGGCGGTTGTGATGGACGCGTTGTCATCCCGCTACCAGGAGGCCTTCATGCGCATCCGCGCCCTCGCTGTCACCGGCGCCATCGCCGCCACCCTCGCCCTGGGCACCACCGCCGCCTACGCCGACAACGGCGCCGACGCCATCGGTTCCGCGGCCAACAGCCCGGGCCTGCTGTCGGGCAACGTCATCCAGGTTCCGGTCGACATCCCGGTCAACGCGTGCGGCAACAGCATCAACCTGATCGGCCTGCTCAACCCGGCGGCCGCCAACGTCTGCACCAACGGCTGACCCTGCCGGGACGCCGCCGCGGAAGCTTCCGGAGGACCGACCCGCCTCCGGAAGCTTCCGCATGCGTGCAGGTTGTACGCCGGCGAGCCGTCCGCGACCGACAATGCGCCCCTGGGCCGGACCGGGCGCGAACCCGACACTTACCTCGTATGACGACTGCTCCCGCCGGTTCCACCACCAGTGTCGCGCCCGAGTACGGCGACCGGGTCATCGCCGTGGAGGCGGCGGGCTCGGAACCGATCCCCGACGCCGAACGCCACGGCAGCCCGCTCCAGCTCCTGTGGACCTGGGCGTCCCCCAACATCGAGTTCGCGACCGTCTACATCGGCGTGATCGCGGTCCTCTTCTTCGGCCTGGACTTCTGGACGGCGACCACCGCGATCCTGCTGGGCACCGCGATCGGGGCGGTCACCCAGGGCGTACTGTCACTGGACGGCCCGCGGTTCGGCGTCCCGCAGATGGTGGTGGGCCGCTTCTCCTTCGGCCATCGCGGCAACATCCTGCCCTCCGCGGCCAACGGCCTGCTGGCGGGCGTCGGCTGGTTCGCGGTGAACAGTGTGAGCGCGGCCTTCGCCCTGAACACACTGACCGGCCTGCGACCGCTCCCCTCCCTGCTGCTCGTCGTGGTCGCGGAGATCCTGATCGGGTTCATCGGCCACAACTTCGTGCACACCTTCGAGAAGTACGCGTTCCCGGCCCTCGCGGTGATCTTCCTGCTGGCCGGGGTGTGGACCTTCAAGGACGCGGATCTCGGCGGTGGCGGCGCGGGCGGCGGTACCGGCGGCTTCCTGCTCGCGTTCAGCGCGGCCTGGGGGTACGCGGCCGGCTGGAACCCGTACGCCACGGACTACTCGCGCTACCTCCCGCGCACGGCGAACAAGGTGAGAACGGTCGTGTACCCGGCGGTCGGCCTGTTCGTGTCGGTCTCGCTCGTCGCCGTCGTCGGCGCCGCCTCGGCCACGATCGCCGCCCCGGAGGGCGCCACGCCCACGGCCGCCTTCACCGGTCATCTCCCCGGCTGGCTCGGCGACCTCGTCCTGCTCGCCATCATGCTCGGCGGGGTCTCGGCGAACGCCCTCAACGTCTACTCCGGGGCGATCTCGATCGCCTCCTTCGGCCTGCGGCTGCCCACCTGGCTGAGCCGTAGTGCGCTGGTCGTGGTGTCGGGCATCGCCGGTACGGCGGCTGCCTGGGCCTCGCTGGACGACGCGGGTGCCGCGTACGAGGCGTTCCTGCTGGTCATCGCGTACTGGGTGGCGCCCTGGCTGGGCGTGGTGCTGGTGGAGCGGTGGCTCCAGGGCCGTACCGCGGCCGACGCGGACCTGGCAGCCCGGCTGACCGACCGCTCCTTCACCAACTGGCCCGGGGTCGCGTCCCTGTTGACCGGCGTCGCGGTCTCCGTCCCGCTCTTCTCCAACCAGGAGGACTACGTGGGCTGGGTGCCGGAGCACCACCCCGCCCTCGGCGACATCACCCCGCTGATCGGCTTCGCGGTGAGCGCCCTGCTGTACGCGGCCCTGCGCGGACGGAAGTCCTAGGTCTCGTCCGAGGCGATGTACGCCTGGTACCTCTCGGCGCTCATCAGGGCGTCGAGAGCCTTCCTGTCGGAGACCTCGATCCTGATCACCCACGCGTCGTGCGGCTCGGTGTTGAGCAGCTCGGGTTCCGAGTTGAGCTCCTCGTTCACCTCGATCACCTTGCCGCCGACCGGCAGGTAGACCTCGGTCACCGCCTTCACCGACTCGACGCTGCCGAACGGCTCACCCGCCTCGAACGTCCGGCCCACGTCCGGCACCTCCACGAACACGATGTCACCGAGCTGCTTCTGGGCGTACTCGGTGATCCCGATCCTGGCGGTGCCGCCGTTCATCTGGATCCACTCGTGTTCCTGGGTGTACTTGAAATCCGACGGGTACATGGCGCGGCTCCTTCGAGTTCGGTCGGCGCATTCAGCCTGCCACCCGGGTCGCCCTGAGTAACGGCGCGCATACGTCCGGCCTAGGGCGTGTTGCGAAAGTCCCGTCTGCGGTACGACGCCATGCACGGCCCGCCCTCCGGGCGAACGACGGGACTTTCGCAACACGCCCTAGTCGTCCCGCAGCCGTCGCCAGATGCGGGTGCGGTGCAGCACGTAGATGGCGGCGACCAGGGCGATGATCTGGAGGCCCACGGCGAGCAGCCAGAACTCGTCCCGGGTCTCCAGCTTGTCCGTCAGGAAGGTGAAGTTCATGCCGAAGAACCCGGTCAGGAACGACAGCGGCAGGAAGATCACCGACACGATGGCCAGCCGGTTGATCACGCCGTTCTGTTCGCCCGCGATCAGGGACGAGTAACTGGCCAGGGCGCGGCGGGCGGCATCCTGGAGGGACTCGATGTCCGTGCGGACCAGCCGGGCCGAACGGACGAACTCCTGAGCCAGACGCTGCCGTTCGGCCGGGAAGTCACTGCTCGTCATCCGGCGGGCCACCACGTCGTCGACCGCCTGGAGGTAGGGCAGCAGCGAGTGGTGCAGCAGCGCGGCCCGGCGGCGCAGCTGGGACAGCAGGTAGATCTGCTCGGGGCGCCGGTCCTCGAACATGCCGTCCTCCAGCTCCTCCACCTGGAGCAGCGCCCGCACCGTGGCCCGGCGGAAGGTCGCCAGCCCCTCCTGAAGCAGCAGGAAAAGGGTGGCCACGGCGTCCCGCGGGCGCTCCCTGCACAGCTGCGCCGTGAAGCCCGACGCCAGGACGTCCTGGCCCCAGTGGGCGGCCAGCACGAAGCGCTCGCCCGCCAGGGCGTGCACATAGGCGATCCGGTCGTCGATGACCACGGGCACGACGAAACCGGCGAAGTCCCCGAGGAATTCGGCCCGTGGCGACTCGTCCGGCCTGCCGAACCAGTCCAGGTCCTCGTCGTCCAGGCCGAACCGGCGGGCGACCTGCTCGTCCGTGGGGTCCGCCTCATCGAGCAGCTGGACCCCGAGGAGCAGGAACGGGTCCTCGACGAGCAGCCGCCGGGCCTCCGCCAGGGACACTCGTGTCCTGCCCCCGTCCGGCACCGACACCCTCGTTACGATCATCGCCCTCACCGCTGATCCCGTCGGCCACCGTCCCAGCGTCCGCGGGGCCCGCGCGCCACGCACGCGCAGTCGCCCGTCTGCCGGGCGGGAGGGCCACCATCGGGTGAGGGCCGGCCGGCTCAGGCCACCGTGCGCAGGCCGCCCAGCGCCGCTCCGGCCCCCCGTACCAGCCGGTGCGCGCAGGCCGCCGTCAGCAGTTCGCCCAGCAGGTCCGGGTCGTCGATCTCCAGGCCGAGGAGGGTCTCGATGCGCTCCAGGCGCTGGTAGAGGGACTGGCGGCCGATGTGGAGCAGGGCCGCGGTGCGGGTCGGGGAGCAGCCGTGGCGCAGGTGCGTCTCCAGGGTGCGGACCAGGTCGCTGGCGTGGGCGGCCTCCCAGGCGAGCAGCGGGCCGAGGGTGTGCCGGACGAGCGCGGTGAGGCGTTCGCGGTTGGCGGCGACACCGCCCCGGGTCAGCTCCCGCTCCAGGGCGAGGGCGCGCGCGGAGGTCACCAACGGCCCCTCGGGGGCGGTGGGTTCGGCGGGCGGCACGGTCAGCGCCAGTTCGAGGGTGGTGCGGGCCGCGCGCAGCGTCTCGCTCCAGTGCAGCCAGCCGCCGCCCGCCTCGACGGCGTGCCCGACGGCGACGGTCAGCCCGGAGCCGGCGACCGTACGGAAGGCCTCCTGAACCGCGCGCACGGGATCGCGGGAACCCTGTCCGGCACCGGCACCGGCCAGTGCGATCAGCGCGAGGACGTCCCCGGGGAACGCCGCCCGCATCACCCCCGCCCCGCCCGACAGCCGTACCGCCCGGTCCACCACCCCGGTCTCCCTCGTCCCGTGCACCGACACCCCGATCAGCCGCGCACCCGGCCCCGGACGGAACCCGGCGAGCGCCGAGCGGGCCTCCACCTCCGGCTGGTTCAGCGCGGCCCGGTCGGCCAGGTCGGCCAGCAGGGCCACCGTGTGGTCGTCGCCCCAGGGCCGTACCGCCGCCCGCCCGGACAGTCCGCGGGCGACGATCGCCCGGTTGGCGGCCTCCGCGATCCGCACGAAGGGCACCACCCGGTGCAGGGCCAGCAGGGGCAGTCCCCGGGTGCGGGCCTCGTCGGTCACCTCGGGCGGCATGCTCGGCAGCGACCGGCCGACCTCCACCGCGAGCCCGGCCGCACCGCGCGCGGCCAGCTCACGGACGTAGCGACGACGGACCTCCTCGCCGACGCCGGTCAGCCCGAAGCCGTTGGTGAGCAGCAGCTCGCCGCCGTCGAGGAAGTTGACGCCCTCATAAACCTCGCTGGTGTGGACCCAGCGGACCGGCAGGTCCAGGGCGTCAGCACCGGCCAGCAGCTCGGGGCCGGCCGCCCGCACCTGGTCGAGGGCCAGGACGTCGCGGAGGGTGAGTGCGGGCACGGGAACCTCCAGGGGACGGGCACGGGCGCTGACGTTTCGTCCGGCCGCGGCTTGCCCGGAGGGTACTTTCCGCACGTTGCCCTCGTGTTTCGGCCACAGGAGAGTGAAGACATGGATCAGCTGCAAGCACGGACCTGGCTCGCCACCGCCGTCGCCGAGGCCCGCGCCGGGCTCGCGGAGGGGGGCGTTCCGATCGGCGCCGCGCTCTACGGCGCCGACGGCTCGCTGCTCGGCCGCGGGCACAACCGGCGGGTGCAGGACGGCGACCCGTCCCTGCACGCCGAGACCGCCGCCTTCCGCGCGGCGGGACGGCAGCGGTCGTACCGGGGCACCACCATGGTGACGACCCTGTCCCCGTGCTGGTACTGCTCGGGTCTGGTCCGCCAGTTCGGGATCTCCCGGGTCGTGATCGGCGAGGCGACCACCTTCCACGGCGGCCACGACTGGCTCGCCGAGCACGGCGTGGAGATCGTCCTGCTGGACGACCCGGAGTGCGTCGACGTGATGCGCGCCTTCATCAAGAACCAACCGGCCCTGTGGAACGAGGACATCGGCGATGAGTGACACCACCCGCACCGGCACCGGCACCCGTATCCCCACCGTCGACCTGCGGCCCTGGCTCGACGGCGACGTGGACACCCGGCGCCGGATCGCCCGGACCGTCGACGCCGCCCTGCAGAGCGCCGGCTTCCTGCTCGTCACCGGCCACGGCGTCGGCACCGGGCTGCGCGACGGCGTACGGGAGGCCGCGCGGGCCTTCTTCACGCTGCCCGCGGAGGTGAAGGCGGCCTACACGGCGAAGGTCGGCGGGCGCGGCTGGCTCGGGCCCGGCGCGGAGGCCAACGGCTACTCGGAGGGCACCGAGACCCCGCCCGACCTCAAGGAGTCGCTGACCTTCGCGACCCACGAACCCTTCGAGGACCCGGTGACCAACGCGGAGTGGTACGCGCCCAACGTGTGGCCGGCCGAGGTGCCGGAGCTGCGGGCGGTCTGCGAGGAGTACCTGCAGAGGATGGGCGAACTGGAGAAGACGCTGCTGGAGCTGCTGGGACACGCGCTCGGTCTGGAAGGGCACTTCTTCTCCCGGCACATGGACCACCCGACGTACGGCTTCAACATCAACTGGTATCCGGGGACCGGGGTGGTCGGCGAGCCCGAGCCGGGGCAGTTCCGCATCGGGCCGCACACCGACTTCGGGACGGTGACCGTCCTGGACCGCCAGGCGGGCCGGGGCGGACTCCAGGTGTACACCGATGAGGGCGGCTGGGAGGACGCGCCGTACGACCCGGCCGCCTTCACCGTCAACATCGGTGACCTGATGGCCCGTTGGACCGGCGACCGGTGGCGGTCCGGGCGGCACCGGGTGCTGCCGCCGCCCACGGACGCGCCGGAGGAGGAACTGATGTCCCTCGTCTACTTCGGCGAGTGCACTCCGGGCACGGTCGTCGAGTCGGTCCCGGCACCGGTCGGCCGGGTGGCGTACCCGCCGGTCGACTCACACGTGTACCTGAGGCAGAAGCTGGACTCCATCACGGTCGCCTGACCGCCGTCCCGGCCGCCACCGCCCCTGTCACTCCTGGTGCCGGTTTCGTGACCGGACGGACATCACTCGGTCTGGCCCGAAGCAACCACCCCTTCCTACACTGGCGTCAGGGGGGAGATGTCTTGCACAGACGGTTGCACGGGCGTGGGGCGCTGTTCGACGTGGAGCCGGCCGGGCTCATACCGAGGATCGTCGGGTTACGGCCGTACCAGCACCGTGCCCATCCCCTCGAACACCCCGGCGAGCTGCCGTTCGTGGTGCTGACCGGGACCCGGGGGCTCGGCAAGAGCGCGGTGCTCGGCGAGTTGCGGGACGCCTACCGGGGGCACACACCGGTCGCGCTCGTCGACTGTGCGGAGGCCCAGTTCACGGCGGCGCCCGCGGAGCGGCCCGCCGAGTCCTGGTCGCCGGTCTCGCAGCTCCTGCTGGTCGTCGCCGAGCAGCTCGCCGAACCGGTGACGGGCGCCGGGCGGATCACCTTCCCGCGCCTCATGTCCGGGCTGGTCGCGGTGGCCGCCGGAGGCTGGGGCGACGCCGACTCGGAGCGGATCCGGCGCGAGGTGGAGCGGATCCTGCTGCTGAACGAGAGCGGCTCCTGGATCAGCGGGTTCGCCGGGCGGTGGGCAGGGAAGGTGGCCGCGAAGGTGGTCGCCGCCGCCACCGGCACCGGGCCGCTGGTCTCCGGCGCCATCGAGGCCACCCTGGAGTCGGTCGCCGAGGGGTTCGCCAGCCGCCGGCACCAGAAGGCGTCCGTCTGGTACCGCACGTATCCCAACGCGGGCGGCCACGCGCAGCGCGGGCTGATCCTGCTGTCCGGGCACTTCCGGGCCGGCGGCACCTCCCGGCGGCACGCCGAGCGCTATCTCGTACGGGCCCTGCTCGCCGACCTGACAGAGGCGTACAGCGGGGTGCTGCCCCGGATGCAGCGGCTCGGCCGCCCGCTGGTGCTGATCGACGACGCGGGGACCGGACCGGGCCCCGGCCTGCTGGACGCCGTGCTGCGCGACCGCGCCGACGGGGTCGCCGACCAGGTGGCGTTCGTCGCCGGTCTGCGCGGCGACGGCCGCGAGCTGCTGCGCAACGGCGTACGGCGGGAGCTGGCCGAGGTCGCCCGGCGCACCGAGTGGGTGGCGGACACGGCGGCAGCGTCCTCACGGGCGCTGCTGGTGGCGTTACCGCCGCTCTCCCCCGACGACACCCTGCATCTGGTCGCCACCCCGGCCGCACCCCAACTGCCTCACATGGTGCACCGGTTGACCGGCGGAAACCCGCTGGGCATCGCCGTGCTCGCGGAGGCGGCGGCCCAGCACCCGGACCGCGTCGGCACGCTGGGCGAGCTGCTGACGGCCGAGGTACGGCTGACCGAGGACGGCCCGGCGGCCCCCGTGTACGTGCAGCTCCTGGACCGGCTGGTCCCTGCGGACCGGCTGGACGAACTGACCGTACTGGCGGCCGCGCACGACTACGGTTCGGCGTGCGCCCTCGCCGAGGCGCTGCTCCCGGACGACTTCGGCCCCTCGGGCGTACGGGCGCTGCAGGACCGGCTGGCCCAGGAGGGAATGCCGGTCGGGTACGGGCAGTTCGTCGGTGACCGCTTCGTCCGCACCCTGCTCCTGCTCCGGCTGCATCTGCGGGACAGCGACCACGGCGAGTGGCGCACGGTCCACGAGACGCTGATCGCCTACTACGCCGGGGACTGGCCGGCCGGCTTCCGGCTGCACCTGCGGATGGCGCTCGGGGAGACCGGGCAGGCCGTCGCCCACCTCCACGACACCTTCCTGACCGTGGAGACGCCCGACTGGCTGCGCACCCTGCGTTTCCTCGCCTCGGCGCCCTACTTCCACGCCCACGACGCCGAGGGCCGCGACTTCGCCGGGCACGGCGACCGGCGGGCGGCGGTGGCACTGGGCCGCACCGACGCGAGCCACCTGGTCCCCGAGGGCGCGGACCCCGTACTGCACCTGCGTGTACGGCGGTTGCTGCACGCGCTGTGGTATCTCACCGACCCGCTGGTGGTGCCCGACCCGAAGGTGGGTGACCGGCTGCGCTTCGAGCTGGAGCAGTTGTCCAACCTGCGTCCGGCCGACAACGCCCTGCTGTGGCAGGCCTCCCGGGTCTGGCCCGCGGCGGCCCTGGCGGGGCGTCCGCCGCAGGAGGACGACGACGAGGGCGACGACGAGCGGAGCGGGGTGGCGTGATGGCGCGGCGGGGCGTGGGCACGTGGTTGCGCGAGGGCGTCTGGGAGATCCCACTGCGCCGCTGTCTCGCCCTGCTGGTCGCGGCGGGGCTGGTCGCGGGTCTGGTGATCGGGGTGCGGACGGCGGTCCGCGAGGACCGGTCCTGCGCGCCGGGGGTGGCCCGGCCCGAGGGCAGTGACGAGTGCGTGGGCGTGGCGACGACGGCGTTCGACTTCGGGCATCCGCAGCTCCGCGCCACGGTACGGGCCATCGCCCGGGAGAACGCCCGCCTGAGGCCCGGACGTTATGTGACGGTCGCGGTGATGCTGCCGTACACCGCGACGGCGGCGGCGAGCCTCGCCGACATCCAGCACGAACTCCAGGGTGCCTACCTGGCCCAGTACCAGGCCAACCACGACTCCAACGGCCAGTCCCCGGCGATCCGGCTGGTGCTGGCCAACCCCGGTGCGACCAGCCGGTACTGGAAGGAGATGGTGGACCGGCTGGCCGCCATGACCGACTCCGCGGACCGGCTGCGGGCGGTGGCCGGGGTCGGGCAGAGCACCGACGACAACAAGAAGGCCGTCAAGGAGCTGACCCGGCGGGGGATCCCGGTGGTGGGTTCGTCGATCACCGCCGACGACCTCGCCAACGGGCAGGGCGGCAAGGACCCCTATCCCGGTCTGGCCCGGGTCTCCCCCACCAACACCGACGAGGCCCGTGCCCTCGCCTCCTTCGCCAAGGTCGGCGCGGGCCGCGCGCTGCTGGTGTACGACAAGCCGGGCGACCCCTACACCCGCACGCTCCAGAACTCGTTCGCCGCGCTGATCAAGGGTTCGCCCTACGAACCCCAGCCGTTCACACCGCCGGCCGACCGCAGCAAGGAGGGGACGACCGCGAACACGTTCCGGCAGATCACCAACCTGGTCTGCGACACCTCGCGGTCGACCGACACGATCCTGTTCGCCGGCCGGCACACGCAGCTGCGGCAGTTCATCAACGCGCTGGGCGCACGGGGCTGCCAGGACCGCACGTTCACGGTGCTGACCGGGGACGAGGGGTCGTACCTCACCGGCGAGAAGCACCTGGACCGGGACGCCCTCCGGCACCGTCTGTCGGTCCGGTACACCGCTCTCGCCCATCCGGACGCCTGGCTCGGGGACAATCCGAGAACCGGGGGTTCGGCCGTGGCGGCGGGGACGCTGACCCGGCTGCTGACGACGGCCGAGAAGTCACCGGTGGGACCGATCGGGCCGGTGGCCCTGGAGGACGGGCAGCTGATCATCGGGTACGACGCGATGCGGCTCGCGGTGCACGGCATCCGCGAGGCGGTGCCCCAGGGGAGGTCGGTGCCGACGCTCGCCGACGTGGGGTTGCAGTGGCCTCAGGTGAAGGGGTCGCTGCGGGTGGACGGGGCGAGCGGGTGGATCTGCCTGGACGTGCACGGGAATCCGTACGACAAGGCCGTGCCGATCGTGGAGCTGCGGCCGGAGGGCGGCTCGCGGTTCGTGACCCTGGCCTGGCCCGAGGGGAAGCCGCCGGGCGGAGCGTGTCTGCCGCCGTCGTAGGCGGGTGCCCGGGTTCTCACACCGCCAAGAGCTCGGTCAGACGTTCGAAACGACTCGACCACTGCTGCTCCGTGGCCGTCGCGTCCCCGGACTCGTGGGTGAAGCGCAGGACCGTGCCGGACTCGCCGTCGTGTTCCAGGTGGAAGCGGATCCTGCCGCCGCCCGCCACCGTGTACTCGGCGATCCGGTCGACGTCCCAGGCCGTCACCCTGCCCGTGCCGAGGTCGCCGAGGGTGACCGTGCCGCCCAGTCTCGGTTGCAGCACGTCGACCGGGGTGAGCCAGGCGGCCAGGCCCTCCGGGGTGGACAGGCTCGGCCAGACCTGGCCCATCGGCCTCGGCAGTCGGATCACCAGCTGAAGGACGGCCATGGCACCAGTGTCGCCCTTCGCCGGCTCACACGCCCGCGTAGGAGTGCTTGCCGGTGACGAAGATGTTGACGCCGTAGTAGTTGAACAGCCAGCAGCCGAACGCGAGCATCGCCAGGTAGGCGGCCTTGCGGCCCTTCCAGCCGGCGGTGGCCCGGGCGTGCAGGTAGCAGGCGTAGGCGACCCAGGTGATGAAGGACCAGGTCTCCTTGGGATCCCAGTTCCAGTACCGGCCCCAGGCGCTGCCCGCCCAGATCGCACCGGCGATGATCGTGAAGGTCCACAGCGGGAAGACCGCCGCGTTGACCCGGTAGGCGAACTTGTCCAGCGAGGCCGACGCCGGCAGCCGGTCCAGGACCGAGGTGGCGAAGCGGCCGGGGGTGCCGCCGGTCTCCAGCTTGTTCTCGTAGGAGTCCTTGAAGAGGTACAGGACCGTGGCGACCGCGCCCACGTAGAAGACCGCGCCGCAGAAGATGGCGGTCGAGACGTGGATGTACAGCCAGTACGAGTGCAGGGCCGGGACCAGCGGCTCGCTCGCCGTGTACAGAACGGTGACCGCGAGACCGAGGTCGAGCAGGACCGTGGTGATGAGGAAGAGGCCCATCCAGCGGACGTTCTTCTTCAGGGCCAGCAGCCCGAGGTAGATGGCGACGGCCACCGTGGAGAACGTGATGTTGAACTCGTACATGTTGCCCCACGGCGCCCGCTGCACGGAGGCGGCCCGGGTGATCACACCGGCCAGCTCCACGAGGAAGGCGAGGACCGTGAGGGAGATCGCGATCCGGCCGTAGAGGTCGCCCTGCTCGTCGCCGCCGTGGGCGCCGGGGCCGTCCGGCACGTCACGCGAGCCCGCCGCGGAGCGCACGACGACCTTCGGACGTTCGAGTACGGCGGTGCCGCCGGCCTTCTTGACCGTGACCGCCGGCGCCTTCCTCGCCGCGGTGTCGGTGGTGAGGGCGTTGGCGGTCCGGGCGACGCGGCTGCGGCTGCCCAGCAGCCACTCGAAGATGTAGGCGAAGAAGGCCAGTGTGTAGACGGCCATCGAGGAGTAGATGAGCGTGTTGCTCATGCTCGCGAGATGCTCGTTGGTCGCGGCGAGCGTGGTTGCGGTGGCGGAAGTCATCGCTTCTCAGCCCCTTCGGCAGGTACGGGGGATGCTGCTGAATGGTCGTCTTCGCCGGGATCGGAAGCCCCCGGCGCCTGGTCGTAGAGGATTCCCGCGAGGTCGCCCAGTTCCTCGGGCACCTTCGCCGACTCGCTGCGGCCGAGCCCGGCCATCTCGACCACCGTCACACCGTCCGCGCCCGGCACGGCCCGCACCCAGACGCGGCGGCGCTGGATGAACAGCGAGGCGGCGAGACCGAAGATCGCGGCGAGCGCGCCGCCCAGCGCCCAGCCGCTGCCGGGCTCCTGGACGATCTCGAAGCCTGCCCATTCCTTGACGTCCTTCTCGAACGTCACGGAACCGGCGCCGTTCGGCAGCTGCATGGTCTGCCCGGGCTTCAGGTTGTCGCGGAACTGCGCCCCCTTGGAGTCCTTGAACTCCTTCATGTGGGACTTGTCGAGCTGGTAGACGCTCTGCGGGATACCCGAGTCGACGCCGAGGTCACCGTGGTACGGCGTCAGGTTCAGCACCGGGTTGCCCAGCGCCGGGAAGGTGGACAGGACGGAGGAGCCGCCGCCGTAGGTCGGCAGGAAGAACGCCGAGATACCGAGCTGCTCGCTGATCCCCTGCGGGTTCTTGTAGCCGTCCATCACCTTGACCACGCCCTGCGAGGTGACGTTGGCGTCGAGCGGGAGCAGCGGCACGGCGTCGTGGTAGACGACGTCGCCCTTGGCGTCACGGACCGTGACGACGGGGGCATAGCCGTGGCTGACGAGGTAGACCTTGGCGTCGTCGATGCGCAGCGGCTCGTTCACCTTGATGGTGGTCCGCTTCGGCTTGCCGTAGGCGCCCTCGCTGTAGTCGATGTCCGCGCTGAAGGTGACCGGGGTGCCCTTGCTGGGGCCGCTGGTCTGGTAGCTGGCCTTGAAGTTCTTCAGGTCGAAGCTGAACGGCACCAGGTCGTCGGTACTGAACAGGGAACCGGACTTGAAGTCGTCGTACTGGAGGATCGAGTTGGCGAACCCGTCGCCCTCGACGACCAGCTTGGTGCCGTCCGACTTGTACATCTGCCCGGAGGCGAACGCGATCAGCATCACGATCAGCGCGACATGGAAGACCAGGTTGCCGAACTCGCGGACGTAGCCCTTCTCGGCCGCGACCGCGTCCCCGACGAGGTGCGACCGGAAGCGCCGCTTCTTCAGCAGCGTCAGCGCCGCGTCACGGACCTCTTCGGGAGCGGCCGTGGTCCGCCAGGTGGTGTACGCCGGGAGGCGGTCCAGCCGCTTCGGCGCGCCCGGCGGCCGGCCGCGCAGCTGGCCCACGAACTGCCAGGCGCGCGGGATGATGCAGCCGACGAGGGAGACGAACAGCAGGATGTAGATCGCCGAGAACCACACCGAGCTGTAGACGTGGAACAGGCCGAGCTTGTCGTAGAGCGGCGACAGCGTCCTGTGGGCCTTGCGGAAGTCGTCGACCTTGGAGATGTCGGCGCCGGACTGCGGGATCAGCGAACCGGGGATCGCGCCCAGCGACAGCAGCAGGAGCAGCAGCAGCGCGACCCGCATGGAGGTCAGCTGCCGCCAGAACCAGCGGGCCCAGCCGACGACACCGATGCCGGGGACGATCGGCGGCTCGTCCTGGGAGGGCGCGGTGGACAGCTGCGAGCCGGCCGCACCGAGTTCCTGATCGTCGGAGACGTGCTTCGAACTCGAACTCATCGATCAGATCCCTACAGTGAAGCCGTCGGACCAGCCCTGCATCTCCTGCACGAGGCCGTCCCAGGCCCCGGTCAGCAGCAGCACACCGGTCACGATCATCATCGTGCCGCCGATGCGCATCACCCAGACATAGTGGCGCTTGACCCAGCCGAAGGCGCCGAGCGCCTTGCGGAACGCGACCGCGGTGAGCACGAAGGGCACGCCGAGGCCGAGGCAGTACGCGACCGTCAGTACGGCGCCGCGGCCGGCGCTGCCCTGCTGGGCGGAGAGGCTCAGCACGGCGGAGAGCGTCGGGCCGATGCACGGGGTCCAGCCGATGCCGAACAGCGCGCCGAGCAGCGGTGCCCCTATCAGACCGGTCACCGGCCGCCGGTGGAAGCGGAACTCGCGCTGGGTGAACCAGGGCATCAGGCCCATGAAGAACACGCCCAGGACGATCATCAGGACTCCGAGCACCTTGCCCAGGGTGCCGGACTGTTCCTGGAGGTCCTGGCCGAAGTAGCCGAACAGGGCTCCGCCCGACACGAACACGGCGGTGAAGCCGAGCACGAAGAGTGCTGCGCCGGCGGCCATCCGGCCCCGCCGGGCTTCGGCGAGGTCCGTCCCGGCGACCCCCGTGACGTACGACAGGTATCCGGGCACGAGGGGCAGCACGCACGGGGAGAAGAAGGAGACGAGTCCGCCGAGCAGCGCGATCGGCAGGGCGAGCAGCAGCGCGCCGTTCAGGACGGTCGTGTTCGGTCCGTCGGTCGCGGCCGCGACCGTGAGGAGTGCGCTCACGTCACTTCTCCGCGACGACCGGCTTGATCATCTTCAGCAGGTTCTCCTCGCTGAGCGCCGCCAGCGAGCGCGCCGCGACGTTGCCCTGCCGGTCGAGGACCAGAGTGGAGGGGATGGCCTGCGGGTTGAGCGTGCCCTTCTTGAACCGGAGCATCAGCTTGCCCGTCGGGTCGTACAGGCTCGGGTAGCCGATGCCGTTCTGCTTCTCGAAGGCGACCGCGGAACCGGTGCTGGTGTCGCGGGTGTTGATGCCGACGAACTGGACGCCCTTGCTCGCGTACTCCTTGGAGACGGAGGCGAAGTAGGGCGCCTCGGCGCGGCACGGGCTGCACCAGGATCCCCACACGTTGAGGACCACGACCTTGCCCTTGTAGTCCGCGACGTCCAGCGTGCTGCCGTCGATGGTCCTGCCCGACAGGTCCGGGGCCGCCGCGCGGTGGCCCTTCGCGACCGTGTCGATGCCGTTCTTGCCGGTGACGAAGTTGGTGTTGCCGCCTCCGCCCGAGGTACCGCCATTGCCGCACGCGGACAGGGTCAGGGCCGCCGAGGCGGCCATGGCGCCGAGCAGGACGGCGCGGCTACGGGTACTCATGTGAAAAGTTTCGCATGCCCGTTCTGGGGATCTTGCGCACCCCCCTCGGTCCGGGGAACGGCCCTTTCAGGCCGCGGCGCCCTTCTTGAGGAGCGTCTTCCAGCCGCCCGCCGGGCGCTGCCCCACGTCCAGCGTGCGCAGCTTCGCGAGGACCTCGGGCTTCTGGACGTCCATCCAGTCCACGAACTGGCGGAAGGAGACCATGCGCACGTCGGCGCCCTTCTCCTTCTCGCGGGCGATGTGCTTGAAGGCCTCCTCTACGGAGTCCATGTAGATGCCGCCGTTCCACTGCTCGAAGTGGTTGCCTATGAAGAACGGTGCCCGGTTTGTCGTGTATGCCCGCTCGAATCCGGCTATGTACGACTGTGTGGACTGGTGTCGCCAGCCCGGGTAGTTGTAGGCCGGGGCCTTCGTCGAGTTGACCGACTGGTTGGCGAGCATGTTGTAGTCCATGGACAGGACCTCGAAGGAGTGCCCCGGGAACGGTATCTGCTGCAGCGGCAGGTCCCAGATGCCCAGCTTCCTGTCCGGCCAGACCTGGCGGCCGCCCGGCGAGGAGGCGTCGTAGCGCCAGCCGAGCTCGCGGGCGGTGGGCAGCAGGTTGTTCTGGCCGAGCAGGCAGGGCGTGCGGCCGCCGACCAGCTCCTTGTCGTAGTCGAAGGGCAGGGACGGCAGGTCGGTCCAGCCGCTGTTGGTCCGCCACTCCTTCACGAACGCCTTGGCCTGGTCTATCTCGCTGCGCCACTGCTTGGGCGTCCAGTTGCCGACCGTGCCGTAGCCGCCGCAGAAGTGCCCGTTGAAGTGGGTGCCGATCTCGTGCCCTTCGAGCCAGGCGCGGCGGACGTTGGTGAGCGTCGCCTTGATGTGCTCGTCGGTGAGGTAGCCGATGTCGGAAGCGCCACGGGGGTTGTTCGGCGGGTTGTACAGCCGCTTCTTCGACTCGGGGAGCAGGTACAGCCCCGAGAGGAAGAAGGTCATCGACGCGCCGTGTTCCCTGGCCAGGTCCAGGAAGCGCGGGAAGAGGCCGTTGCCGACCTCGCCGGCGCCGTCCCAGGAGAAGATCACGAACTGCGGCGGGGTCTGGCCGGGCTCCAGCGGCTCGGGGGCGGCGGGCTGGTGGGGCTGCTTGCCGGTGTTCGAGGTGGAGCCGTCGCCCAGGGGGCGGGCGGTGGGCTTGGGTTTGGGCTTGGGCGTTGCGGAGGGGGTTCCGCCGGAACCGCCGGCATGGGTCGTCCCGTCCGACGATGTGTGCGTGGACCCGCAGCCGGCGAGGCCCAGTCCGGCCGCGGCGCCCGCGCCGGCGCCGAGAATTCCCCTTCGGGTGAAGGTCCGCATGGTTCCCCGATTCGTCACGTCCGCTGGTGGTCACCCACTCAGAGGCCGGGACGAACCGGGAGGTTCCACACGGAAGCACATATTTTCAGATTATTTTAATGAAACCGGTTTCGGCGGCGCGGAGTTCACGCCCCGAAGGCCTTGCCCTTCCCCTTCACCGGCTTGGCGCCGGCGCGGAGGTGGACCGGGACGAGGTCGATGGCCGGCTCGGCGTACCCGACGGAGACGATCCTGTCCCCTTCGTATGTGAAAGTCGTCAGGGAGGCCAGAGTGCACTGCCGCTTGCGCGGGTCGTGCCACAGCCGGCGCTTCTCGACGTAGGACCGCAGGATCCAGATCGGCAGCTGGTGGCTGACCAGCACCGCCTCGTGACCCCGTGCCCGGTCCCTGGCCGCGTCCAGCGCGCCCCGCATCCGGACGACCTGGTCGACGTAGGGCTCGCCCCACGACGGCCGGAACGGGTTGACGAGGTACTTCCAGTTGGCGGGGTTCTTCAGCGCTCCGTCGCCGACACCGAAGGTCTTGCCCTGGAAGATGTTCTCCGCCTCGATGAGCCGCTCGTCGGTGGCGAGGTCGAGCCCGTGCGCCTTGGCGATCGGGGTGGCGGTCTCCTGCGCACGCTCCAGCGGCGAGGCGACGACGTACGTCACGTCCCGCGGGGCGAGGTGCTCGGCGACCCGGTCGGCCATCTTCCGGCCGAGCTCGGAGAGGTGGTAGCCGGGAAGACGGCCGTACAGCACCCCGTCGGGGTTGTCGACCTCGCCGTGCCGCATCACGTGGACGACGGTGATGTCCTGCTGCTCGCTCATGCTGCCGTGGCCTCCGCTGCCGCTCGGGCCGCCGCCGGAAGGGCGTCGGCGATCTTCTGGACGGCCCGCTCGTCGTGGGCCGTGGAGACGAACCAGGACTCGAAGGACGACGGCGGCAGGTAGACGCCGTCGGAGAGGAGGGAGTGGAAGAAGGCGGTGAACCGGAAGGACTCCTGGCCCCGCGCGTCCTCGTAGTTCCGCACCGGCCTGTTGGTGAAGAAGACGGAGAACATGTTGGAGGCGGTCTGCACCTGGTGCGCCACGCCCTCCTTGTTCAGCGCCTCGGAGACCAGCGCCTGGATCTGCGCGGAGACGGCGTCCACCTTCTCGTACGCCGCCTCGTCGAGCAGCCGCAGCTGGGCCAGCCCGGCGGCGGTGGCGACGGGGTTCCCGGAGAGGGTACCGGCCTGGTAGACGGGCCCGGCCGGGGCGAGGTGCGCCATCACGTCCTCGCGTCCGCCGAAGGCGGCGGCCGGGAAGCCGCCCCCCATCACCTTCCCGAAGGTCATCAGGTCGGGGACCACCCCGTCGATCCCGAACCATCCGGCCCGGCTCGTCCGGAACCCGGTCATGACCTCGTCGGAGATGTACAGGGCGCCGTTCTTGTGGCAGGTGTCCCTGACCCCCTGGTTGAACCCGGGCGCGGGCGGCACGACGCCCATGTTGCCCGGCGAGGCCTCGGTGATCACGCAGGCGATCTCCCCGGGATGCCGGTGGAAGGCCTCCTGCACGGCTTCGAGATCGTTGTACGGCAGCACGATCGTGTCGCCGGCCTGGGCACCGGTGACACCGGGGGTGTCGGGCAGCGCGAAGGTGGCGACCCCGCTGCCGGCCGCCGCGAGCAGCGAGTCGACGTGACCGTGGTAACACCCGGCGAACTTGATCACCTTGGTGCGCCGGGTGAAGCCGCGGGCCAGCCGGATCGCGGACATGGTGGCCTCGGTCCCGCTGCTGACGAGCCGCACCTGCTCCAGGGGCGCGATCCGGGCGACCATCTCCTCGGCCAGGGCGACCTCGCCCTCGCCGGGCGTACCGAAGGAGGTACCGCGCAAGACGGCGTCCTGGACCGCGGCGATGACCTCGGGGTGGGAGTGCCCGAGGATCATCGGTCCCCAGGAGCAGACCAGGTCGACGTACTCGCGGCCGTCGGCGTCGGTGAGGTAGGCCCCCTTGCCGGAGACCATGAAGCGAGGGGTGCCGCCGACGGCACGGAAGGCGCGCACCGGGGAGTTCACGCCGCCGGGCGTGACCGCGGAGGCGCGGTCGAAGAGCGCCTGTGAGGCGGGCGCGTCGTAGGGATAGGGCGTTTCGCTCTGGGCACTCATGGCGTGCGGCTACTCCGGCTTCTCGGACTCCGGTTGCTGGGGTGACCTCCTCAGGGTAGGCGGAGGAGGAAGCTCTGCTCGCAGCGGCGGTGGCCTTCTCGGGGTGACGGGACCGGCGGCGGACCGGAGACGGGACCGGTGACGGACCGGCGGTGGGGTACTTCTCCCGCCGGAGTACGGCGGGCCCCGCGCGGGGCCCGGGGCATCTGCGAGACTGTGATCCGATACACCCAGCTCATCCGGTACGTAGCCGGCCGGAGGCTGTAAAGATCCTGCGGACTGATGTTTCGACGCACGTTTCGGCGGGCGGCCGTGGGGGAGGTCACTGACACGATGATCGGGTTGCGCGGCGGGGGCCACGCGTCCTAGAAAAGCAGTCGGGTGGAGATATGCATCGCGGTGGCGGACTGGGCGAGGGGACTGACGACCTGGGTCCTCGACGTGCCCGGCAGGGAAGGCACCGACGCGACGCGGAGGAAGCGGCTGAGGCAGCACGTCAGGAACAGAGCGGCGTACCGGGTGAGTCCGAGCGGCGCGACCGACGTATCGATCAGTGGGACCAGAGGGGCCAGCGGATCGATCGCCGGATCGACCGTCTTCAGACCGGGAGCAGGAATGGTGGTCGGGTGGGGGTGACGTACAAATACTTCGGCGCACCGGACGGCGCGACCGCGGCCCGGGTCCCGATCTCGATGCGCCCCGAGGAACTCGGCGGGGACGAGCTCGGCATGAACGGCATGTTCACGAAGATCAAGCCGGAGACCATGGCCGCGATGGTGCTGACGGGCATCGAAGGCGTACCTCTCAACAAGGTGCCACCCCTGGAGCTGGTCGTCCTGCACCCGGACTACGCGGTGGTCAAGCTCCCCATGACGGTCGTCGACCCGCTGCGCGGCATAGGTGAGGAAGCGGTCGGCGCGGCGGCCTTCATCTGGTCGACGGTCCCGGACCGGGGCGGCCCGAGGGACGCGTTCAACGTGTACCAGCTGCTGCACGAGTGGCAGGACTTCAGCCACCGGCTGCATGAGGCGGGGCATCAGCCGTACTGCTTGGTGTGGCCCTGAGCAGGGTCTCGCGACTTCAGCGGGTTCTCGTGGGCCGCACGGGTTTCACGAGTGGCGGGCGAGGTCTTCGGACCTCGCCCTTTCTGCTCGTTCAGCGGATGCGGGCCACACCCGCGTAGATGCCGCTGCCCTCGGGAGCCGGCGCCGGGGCGGCGGGGAACCACTCCGTCGCCGTCACCAGCCCCGGGGAGACGAGGTCCATGCCGTCGAAGAACCGTTCCACCTCCGGGCGGGTGCGGAAGGCGAGTTGGATGCCGCCCCTGGCGTACTCGGCGACGACCTGTTCGACGAGGTCCGGGTACAGGTCGGACGCGGCGTGCGACAGGATCAGGTGGCTGCCCGGGGGCAGCGTGCCGGCCAGGGCGCGGACTATGCCGTGGGCGTCCTGTTCGTCACTGATGAAGTGCATCAGCGCGATGAGCGACAGTGCGACCGGGCGGTCGAAGTCCAGGATGTGCCGGGCGTGCCGGACGATCGCCTCCGGGTCCCGCACGTCCGCCTGGATGTAGTCGGTCGCCCCCTCGGGACGGCTGATCAGCAGCGCCTCCGCGTGCCGCAGGACGATCGGGTCGTTGTCGGTGTAGACGACCTTGGCCGAGGGCACCACGTTCTGCACGATCTGGTGGAGATTGGGCTCGGTGGGGATGCCGGTGCCTATGTCCAGGAACTGGTCGATGCCCTGGGTGGCCAGCCAGGCGGCGGCCCGGTGCATGAACTGACGGTTCTGCCGCGCCGCGTCCCTCGCCTCGGGCGGCAGCTTCTCACCGACCGCCTCGTCGACCGGGTAGTTGTCCTTGCCGCCGAGCAGCCAGTCGTAGACCCGCGCAGGGTGCGCCCTGCTGGTGTCGATCGACCCGGACGGCTGAGGACTGGTCGTCATGGCAACTCCATCGCGCCGGTGAGAAAGTACAGAGCGAGTTCGCGGTGATCGTACTCGCCGTCTCATCTGTCATGGCCAGAGGGTGACTTGAGCGCCACAGGAGGGCTCCGATGCGCAAGGTGACCTATTCGATGAGTGTCTCGCTCGACGGCTACGTCGTCGGGCCGGACGGCCGCTTCGACTGGACCGCCCCCGACGAGGAGGTGTTCCGCTTCTGGATCGACGAGATCCGGGACGTCGGCGTCCATCTGATGGGGCGGCGGCTGTACGAGACGATGCTGTACTGGGAGACCGCCGACGAGGATCCCTCGCTCGACGACGCGGACCGCGAGTGGACCGCGCTGTGGAACCCGCTCCCGAAGGTGGTGTTCTCCAGCACGCTGTCGGAGGTCAGGGGCAACGCCCGTCTGGTCTCCGGCCCTCCGGTCCCCGGCCGGCTGGCGGAGGAGATCGCGCGGTTGCGGGCCGAGCCGGGAGCGGGCGACATCGCGATCGGCGGCGCGACACTCGCCGCCGAGGCGGCCGCGGCGGGTCTGATCGACGAGTACCGGGCCATGGTCCTCCCGGTGCTGGTCGGCGGCGGCGTTCCGTTCTTCCCCCGGGACGGACGCCGGGTGGATCTCGACCTCGTCGGGACCCGCACCTTCAGTTCGAAGGTCGTCTGCCTCCGTTACCGCGTGGCGCGCCGGGCGGCTGATTCGCCGCCGGGCCCCGCGAAGTGAACGCCCGCCTCAGATCCAGGTGTCGAGCCACATCCTGGCCTGCCAGCCGGAGTACGGGATGGTCTGGCCGGTGTAGAGCGGGAAGAAGTAGACGAAGTTCCAGACGATGAGCAGGACCAGGACGCCGGCCGCCACCGCGCCCGTGTGGCGGCGCCGCTCCGTCGCGCCCGGCCGGCCCGCCATGGCTCCGATCATCATCGTCACGGCCAGGCACAGGTAGGGCACGAAGACGACCGCGTAGAAGGAGAAGATCGTCCGGTCCTGGTACAGGAACCACGGCAGATAGCCGCCGCCCACCGCGCACAGGACGGCGCCGGCCCGCCAGTCGCGGCGCAGTGCCCAGCGGTAGAGCAGGTAGAGAAGGGCGAAACAGGCGGCCCACCACAGGACCGGGGTACCCAGCGCGAGGACCGTCCGGGTACAGGGGGACACCGTGTGGCAGCCGTCCTCACCGGGCTGCGGCGAGGTGTAGGAGAACAGCACCGGGCGGCCCTGCACCAGCCAACTCCACGGATTCGACTGGTACTTGTGGGGCGTGTGCAGGCCCACGTTGAACTGGTACACCAGGTACTCGTAGTGCCACAGACTGCGCAGCGGGGCCGGGATCCACGCCCAGGTGCCGCCGCGGCCGTCCGCCCAGTGGCGTCCCCAGCCGTCGTCGGAGAGGAACCAGCCGGTCCAGGTCAGCAGATACGTGGCGACGGCGACCGGCGCGAGGGAGAGCAGCGAGGGACCGAGGTCCCTGCGCAGCACCGCCCGGTAGGGGTGGCGGGCCCCGGCCACCCGGCGCGCGCCGACGTCCCACAGCAGCGTCAGGACCATGAAGAAGACCAGGAAGTACAGGCCGTTCCACTTGGTCGAGGCGGCCAGGCCGAGGAAGAGTCCGGCCGCGAGCCGCCAGGGCCGCCATCCCGTTCCCGTACGGTCGCCGGTGTCGCCGTCCGGTCGTATCCGGCCGTCGGCGTCGGCCGGCAGTGCCGCCGCGAGCCGGGCCCGCGCCCGGTCCCGGTCGGCCAGCAGGCACCCGAAGGCCGCCAGCGCGAAGACCATCACGACGAGGTCCAGCAACGCGGTACGGCTCATCACCACGTGCAGGCCGTCCACCGCCAGCAGCGTTCCGGCCAGACACCCCAGGAACGTGGACCGGAACAGGCGGCGGCCGATCCGGCACAGCATCAGCACCGACAGCGTGCCCAGCAGCGCGGTCATGAAGCGCCAGCCGAACGGGGTGAGGCCGAACAGCCCCTCGCCCAGGGCGATCACCCACTTGCCGGTCGGCGGGTGCGCCACGAAGGAGCCCCCGTCGGAGAGGGGGATCACCTGCGGGTGGGCGAGGATCTGCGGGTCGGCGATCTTGCGGTCCGGCCAGGTGCCCTCGTAGCCGAGGTGGAGCAGCGACCAGGCGTCCTTGGCGTAGTAGGTCTCGTCGAACACGACCTCCCGCGGCCGCCCGAGCCGCCAGAACCGGATCGCTCCCGCCAGCACGGCGACCAGCACCGGCCCCAGCCACTCCATCGCCCCCGCGAGGCGGCAGGCCGCCGCGGGCGGAACACCGACGAGCGTCCACGGACGGGGGGACGGCCGGGGGAACGGCGCGACGAGTCGCTCCCGGACATCGGCGGGGGGCAGCCCGGGGACCGGCGGCGGGTTCCGTCGGCCCCGAAGCCGTTCCCTCCCGTCCACCCCTTCTGTCCCGGTGACGCCGATTGTTCCGTCTGTACCGTCTGTTCCATCGAGCAACTGAGCCACGACAGTTGGACGTGTTTTCCCCCGCCGGGGTTGCAGTTCCGAGCATCCCTGGTGTCACTCCCGCATCAGGAGGGAGGACGCGGCGGCCTCCTCTCACCGGACGGGACGCCGCACGGCGAGAACGCCGGATGGTTCACGAAAGCCCCGGCCGGTAAAAATCCGGGATGCGCATGGCGGATGTGTCGAACGCCTGCGCTCCGTAGGCTGGTTCATCGGTGGAGGCGTCCGTCGACGGCTCCACGCGGGGGAAGGGACATGTCAGTGGTCAAGGGGGACGCGGCAGGACGCTCGGCCTTAGGGAGAGCGCGCATGCCGGGGGGCCGGTCATGAACGACACCCACGGCTCGTGGGGCCCTCCCAAGGTGCTGGTCGACGCGCTGGAAGCCATCTCGTGCTTCGAGGATCCGGCGATGCTGCACGAGTGCGCACGCCATGTGAGCCGGGCGCTGCGGATCAGGATCCAGCTGCCCGGGACCGGCCGGCACCGCACCGCGCTGCTGGTCCTGCTCCGCGAGGTGATGCCCTTCCCGGAGGGTCTGCAGGCGCTGGGCATCGTGGTGTCGGCGCTGGAGGGAGAGACCCGCCCGATGGCACGGCTGCGCGCCGCGATCGCTATCGCCGAGGTGCCGCTGTTCGACGGGAGCAGCTGGGAACGGCTCATGATCCTCCTCGGTGGCCTCGACGTGCTCGACATCGCCCGGGTCTTCCGCGAGGCCGTGGGAGACCACCCCGACGCTCTGCCCGCCCACTACCAGGAACCCTGGTCGGCGGTGCTGTACGCAGCGAATCTCAACGCACGCCCTGGCAGGCCGTTGCCCTGTGTCCTTCTCGTCGAGCACCTGGCGCGCTACGCGGAGGGGCGGCAACGGCAGGACCTGCTGGACTGGGTGGCGGAGCACCGGGACCGGCCCGAGGCCTATCCAGCCGGCGCCGCCGGGTCCTACGGACCGTCGCCCTGCGCCGGCGGCGGCCAGGCTCCTGCGTCCGCCCGCTCTCACACCGAGTTCGGCCCGCCGGAACGCCCTCGTCCCGAGCCGTTGCCGGCGCACGGCACGGGAGACGGCGCGGAGACCGTCTGGGCGCCCTCCACCTGGTTGCTGATCCGGCTGCGTCCGCTGTACTACGCCGAGCACGAGGGCAGGCGCCAGTTGACCTACTGGTGGCGCAACGGCGGTGACCCGAACCCGTATCCGGTCAAGGGCGGCGATCTGGAGGTCGACGAGAGCGACCTGCCCGAGCGGGTGAAGTCTCTGGTGCACGAGGCCGAGACCGGATGGGCCTATCTGTGCCGCGAAGACATAGCACTGGAGTTCGTACTCTCCAGGGATCTGATGCACCTGGACGTCGAGAACTGGGCGAAGAAGGCGTTCGGCAAGGCCGAGGCCACTCTGGGGAAGGACCACCCGGTCGTGCTGCGCAGTCTCGAAAGAGTGGAAGGCAGAGCCACGCACGGGCGCTGGCTCAAGCGCTGGGAAGCTCTTGAACCCGACTGCCGGGGACCGGTCCACTGGTTCCCCCAGGAGCACCCGGACCGGCTGCTTTCCGAGCCGCACCCGGTGATGGCGGTCCTCAGCGAACCGCCGGGCGAGCGGGGCGGCACGGGCGCGGGGACCGATGAGTTGGACGCCTCGCTCCGCGCCGGCGTACCGATCGTGGTCTGGGACCGGCGGGGTGGGGGAATCGACCCCGTCTTCCGCAGAGAGTTGCTAAAACTGGCCGAGGGCAAACGCATACACCGGTTACCTGACGAAGTCAGGTCGTTGCGCATTGCGGCCGGAGGCGAGGATCCTGCTATGAACGGCGTTTCGGCGCTCGGCCGGTACGCGGCCGTGCTCTGGGACGACCCCCACCGCCTTCCGGGCGGGCGGGCCGAAGCGGCGGAGTCTTCCGCACGAGGGGGAGGGGAGGGACGAGATGCTGCCGGACGGCGAGAGCGAGAGGACGCGTCCGGGTGAGGACGCACCGGTGAAGGATGGCACGGCGGCTCCGGACCCGAAGAGCGCCACGGGGCCCGACGGCGGCGTTGCGGGGCGGAACGGAGCGGATCACCGCTGGTGGCTCTATCACGGCACCGGCCAGCCCCGTTACGACCATGTCGGCGACCTGCTGCCCGAGCCGCCGCCCTGGCGCCGTTTCACGGGTGGCCCCGCGGTGTCCCCGCCCCCGCCGGACGACGAGGAGATCGAACGTCGACTGGGGCGGATCAGCGCGTTGTCCACTGGTTCCGACCAGCTCAGGCGTGAAGTGGACATGGTGAACGCAGCCCTGGTGCTGCGCCGGCCGCTGCTGGTCACCGGGCGTCCGGGAACCGGCAAGTCGTCGCTCGCGTACCGGATCAGCAGGGAGCTGCGGCTGGGCCGGGTGCTGCGTTGGCACATCACCAGCCGCACCACGTTGCGCGGCGGCCTGTACGAATACGACGCGATCGGCCGCGTCCAGGACTCGGCGGCCCGGCACACCCTGCACCCGGCGGGCGACACCGCCGCCACCGGGGCGGAGTCACAGGCCGAGGAACGGCTCCCCGAAATCGGCGACTACCTTCAACTCGGCCCACTGGGAACGGCGTTACTTCCCTACGAGGTCCCGAGGGTGCTCCTGGTGGACGAGCTGGACAAGAGCGACCAAGATCTGGCCAATGACTTGCTGAGCGTGTTCGAAGAGGGGCAGTTCCGCATTCCCGAGCTGGTGCGGGCCCGACGGCACCACCCCGAGGTGACGGTCGGAATCGACGATCCGGGCCGCGACGCCAAGATCGTCGAAGGCATCGTCAGGTGCCGCGCCTTCCCCGTCGTGGTGATCACGTCCAACGGCGAGCGGGAGTTTCCGCCGGCCTTTCTGCGCCGGTGCCTTCGGTTGCAGATGCCGGATCCCGACCGGCCACAGCTCGTCGGCATGGTCGCGGCCCACCTGGAGCGGGCCGGATCCGCGGCACCGGGGATCTCGGGAGCGGAGGGCCTGATCGACCAGTTCCTGCGCAGCAGCCGGGAACGCGGCGGCCTCGCCATCGACCAGCTGCTCAATGCCGCGTTCGTGGCGACCTCGGGACGCTTCTCCGGCGACGAGAGCGCGCTGGAGGACCTCGTGGACGCGCTGTGGCACCGGCTCGACGGGGTGGGGGCGGAATCGAGGACCGGATGACGGCGGCGCCCGCTGAACCCCCGGCCCCCTCCGTGTCGGCAGAGGGGGCATTCCGCTCTGCCCCGGACCAGGACATGCCGGACGGGACCGAACTGCTGGACGCCCTGTACCTGGCGGCGTACCAGGATGGGGCGATCCCGCAGTTCGACGTGGCGGGGCGGGCCGCCCTGGAGCGCGGCGAGAGCGTACGGCAGGCCGGGCGCCGACGTGCCGGCCGGGTACCGCCCAGCGGGCAGGACACCCCGCCCGAAGAGCAGGACCGGCCCGCGCCCGGCGCCCCCGCGGCAACCGGAGACCGACGCCCGGCCGCCGCCCGCCCCGAGCTGGGCGCGCACGTACCGGAAGGTCCGGTGCCCTCCCGCCCGCTGCACACCCTGCACAGGCAGACGCAGACGGATCCCGGTCCGTCGGGATGGCCGGCGTCTCCCCAGCCGGTCGACGGCCTCGAGCTCGTCAGATCGCTGCGTCCACTGCGCCTGACCCACCACTCGCCCTATGAGGTCGAACTGGACGAGGAGGCGACCGCCGAGCAGGCTGCCGCGACAGGGACATGGACACCGGTGTGCCGACCGAAGCCGGAACGCCGGCTGGATCTGTTGCTGCTGGTGGACACGGGCCCCTCGATGCTCCTGTGGGCACCGGCCACGCGCCGCCTGACCGAACTGATGGAGCACACGGCGGCGTTCCGCACCGTGCGGACGGTCCCCTGGGACCTGGCCGCCAGCACGCCGACCGGCCTGCCGGCCGCCGAGGTCCGCTCCGACGGCCGGCAGGTGCTGCTGGCCGTCACGGACGGCGGCCACAGTGCCTGGCGGACCGGGCGTGCGGCCTCCGTGCTGAACCGGCTGGGCCGGTCCTCTCCCGTAGCCGTACTGAGCCTGCTTCCCCAGCAGTTGTGGGATCTCACTCTGCCGACGGTCACCCGCACCCGGTTACAGGCGCCGTCGCCCGCCGCCCCCAACCGGGCCTACGGCGCCGACCGGAAGCACCCCGTCACGGATCCTCTGGACCCTCGGTCGCCCGTGGTCGGCGGGTCCGGCCGGGTCAACGCGATCCCGGTACCCGTCCTGGAACTGCGGCCGAACGCGCTCAGTCGCTGGGCCCGCCTGGTGGCCGCGGCACGCGGCGACGAAGGGCACTCCCTGGCGACCCTGTGGACCGCGCCGGACCGGGATCTGCGGTCCGCGGCGGTCGGCCCGCCGACCGAGGAACTGGCCGACCTGGTGACCGGCCCCCTCGGTGGCGAGGCGGACGAGACGCACACCGCCGAGTCCTTCGCGGAGCTGCGGGCGAAACGTGCTGCCGTCGCCGTGCGGCGCTTTCGGGCCACGGCCTCCCCGGCCGCCTACACCCTCGCTCAGCGGCTTGCAGCAGCCGCGCTGAGTCTCCCGGTCATGCGGCTGCTCCAGGAGTTGCAGCCCGGTTCCGAGCCCTGGAACCTCGCCGAGATCATGTTGCTCGGCCTGGTGCGCCGCGTCGACGACACCGCCGAGGCCGAGGCCGTCCACCGGGTCTCCTACGAATTCCCGGAGGGGGTGCGGGAGGAACTCCTGGCTCTGGGCTCACGCTCCGAGACGCTGCGCGCGATGCGCCAGGTCCGCCGCCACGTCGGGCCGAGGCTGGAGGCGCTGTGGGGCGAGGGCGGGGACGCGCTCGTGGCACCGGAGGGAGATCCCCCGAACCCACCGATGACGGAGCAGACCCGCCCGTTCGTCGCCCATCTGTACACCGCGCTGTGCTCGGTCTCCGGGCCCTACCTCGCGCGAGCCAACCAGCTCGGCCGCCTCCTGCAGCACAGCGAGCCCGGACCGGCCGGGCCACCGGCGGCTCCGGCCACCCAAGCCGCACCGGATCAAATAAAAGGATCAGGGTACAGACACTCCGAAATGCGGTCAAACTTGAATATTCCCCCCGAGGGCGCGCTAAATTACGGGCCTACGCCTCAGCCCGCGCAACCAACGAACGTTCGGCCCCTCGCGGGGACTTCATCAGCAGCACCACCGTCCACCGGTGTCTTGCCCATAGCCAGCGCCCCGCGACAAGGAGGCAAAACCGTGTCCCCCGGCTCCCTCACTGCCTCCGGTGCACAGCCCCCGAACTCCCCGCCCCGCCTCCTGGGCAACGTCCCGCAACGCAACCGGAACTTCACGGGGCGGGAAGCGCTGCTCGACCGGCTGCGGGAGCGGTTGCGCGGTGGTGTCGCCGCAGTCCTTCCCGAGGCTCTGCACGGTATGGGCGGGGTGGGCAAATCCCAGATCGCCATCGAGTACCTCTACCGGCACTCCCGGGAATACCGGCTGGTCTGGTGGATCCCGGCGGAACAGGAAAGCCAGATCGTCCAGTCGCTCATCGAACTGGGCGAGCAGATGGGCCTGGAAGCCGGCTCCGACGTGGGGGCGGTCCCGACCGTACTGAGGGCCCTGCGCGAGGGTGATCCGTACACCGACTGGCTACTGGTGTTCGATAACGCGGAAGATCCTCGTACAGTGCGCAAATATTTCCCCAGCAGCGGACCAGGCAGCATCATCGTGACATCTCGCAACTCCCACTGGTCCACCGACTTCAGCTCCCTGGAAGTCGATGTCTTCACCCGTGAGGAAAGCGTCGCCCTGCTGCGCCGCCGCAGTCAGAACCTGCCCGACGACGCCGTGGACCATCTGGCCGCCGCGCTCGGTGACCTGCCCCTTGCGGTGGAGCAGGCGGCGGTCTGGCTGGCCGAGACCGGCATGCCGGTGCAGCAGTACCTGGAGGTGTACGAGCGCAACTTCACGGAGCTGATGCAGTCGGACCCTCCGAGCGACTACAACCGGTCGGTGGCGGCGGCGTGGAACGTGTCGCTCGACCGGCTGCGCGAGAGCCGGCCGGACGCCCTGCAACTGCTCCAGGTCTGCGCGTTCTTCGCGCCCGAGCCCATCGACTGGGACCTCTTCTCGGCGGTGCGCGGCATCTCGGTGTCTCCGGAGCTGCAGGCCACGCTGGACGATCCCGTCAGACTGGGCCGCGCCGTGCGGGAGATCGGTCGCTACGCCCTGGCCCGCATCGACCACCGCCAGAACACGGTCCTCATGCACCGGTTGGTCCAGCGGGTGCTCATCGAGCAGATGAACCCGCAGGAGCAGGCGTCGATGCGGCACGCGGCGCATCAGCTGCTGGCCCACGCGGATCCACGCAACCCGCAACGATCCGTCTACTGGCCCCGGTACTCGTCGCTGCTCAGCCACCTGAGGGCCTCCGACGCGGTGCGGTGCAAGGACGGCTGGACACGTCGGCTGATCCTGAACGAGGTGCGGTTCCTGCGGGCACGCGGAGACCACGCGGGATCCCTCGCCCTGGGCGAGCAGGCGGCTGCCATCTGGCGTGCGGACCTGAGCGAGGATCACGAGGAGATCCTCGCCATCGACCAGCAGATCGCCGAGACGCTGCGCGAGCAGGAGATCGACCTGCCGCGCGCCTACGCACTCCAGTCCGACCTGGTGGAGCGGTATCGCAGGGTCCTCGGCGAGGAACACGAGAACACTCTGCGCGCCCAGAGCTACATGGCCATCCACCACCGGACCCGCGGACACTTCGAAGAGGCCCGCGAGATGGACCAGCGCGTCTTCGAAACCAGCGCACGGGAATTCGACAGAGACGACCCGGCCACGCTTCTCGCCGCGCACAACTACGCCGTGAGCCTCCGTCTGGCGGGCAGCGCCGAAGACGCCCTGGAACTCGACTACGACACCTGGCAGCGCCGGATCGAGGTCCTCGGCGAGGACCACATCAACACACTGGGCACCCGGGAGGCCTATCTCCTCGACCTGCAGGAGGTCGGCCGCTACGAGGAGGCCAACGAGGGATACGAGGCGCTGGCCGCGGAGGTCACCGCGAGTCTCGGTGAACAGCACCGGTTCGTGGCACTGGTGAACCGCAACCGGTGTGTCACCCTGCGCAAGATGGGCGACCACCAGGGCGCCTACGCGCTGTCGAGCAAGTACCTGGAGCTGACCGCCCAGACCCTGGGCACCCCCAGCCGCCAGTATCTGCTGCTCGCGGTCAGCCACGCCAACGACCTGCGGCAGGTCGGCAAACTCCAGGAATCGCGCGCCCTGAGCGCCGAGATGCTGGACATGCACCGAGCCAAGTACGGCCGGGAACATCCTCACAGTTACGCCATCGCCATGAACCTGGCGGTGACACTGCGTCTGCTCGGGCAACCCGAGGCGGCGTTGGAACTGGACACGGAGTCGGTCGAGGGTCTCTCTCAGGTTCTTCCTCCCCAGCACCCCCGCACCCTGCTCGCCCGGATGAACCTGGCCAGCGACTACTTCGCGCTGGGGCGCGTCGAGGAGGCTCACGAACTCGACGACGCCCTGGCCGAGGAGTCCAGGCGTCTGCGAGAGAACCACCCGACGAACCTGGCCGTGGAACTCAACCTGAGCCATGACCTGAAGGCGTTGCGAAGGACCGAGGAGAGCGAGCCGCTGTACGCCGCGACACTCGACCGGTACCGCGATCGTCTGGGCCCCTCCCACCCGGCTACGCTCGATGCCGAAAGGGGGCAGCGGGCCAACGGCGACATCGACCTGCTCTCCCTCTAGGAAGCGGACCCGCCCAGCCATTGGGCGAGTTCGGCGAGGGCGGGCACGTCCCCTCCGGCGGCGGCGACCGCCCGGCGGACGCCGGCCACCGCCTCGGGGCGGTCCAGCAGCAGGGTGGCACCTTTCCCCCTGGCATGCTCGGGTTGCGCCAACACCGCGCCGATCCATGCCTCGGGGTCGCCGGGGTCCTGAGCCGCCCACTCCGCGTACGCGGCCACGGCCCGGTCGGTGTCTCCCGCGACCACGGCGTAGCCGGCCCTGAGCGCGGGCACTCCGGCCCTGTCCTCCCGAAGCCGCCGACGCTCGAAGGTGTCCGGTGCGGAGAGCCGGACCCTGGCCAACGGTCCGAACGTGTCGAGACGGATCAGGTCGGGGCGCGGACGAAGCTCCGAGGGGGGCAGGGCCGGAGCAGCGGCTCCGGCCATCCATGCCTCGGCCAAACGATTCGCCGTCGGAGCGGGAACCTCCAGGTGCCGCGCTCGCCACACCGCACGGCGCAACGTGCAGTAGTCGCGGGCCAGTGCGCCCGGGTATGCGGCCACCTCGTCGTCCTGCCAGGTGGCGACCAGATCCGCGATCTCGCCGACGAACAGCTCACCGGCCTCCGTCAGGTTCTCGTCGGGCAGCAGCGCTGCCATCGCCTCCTGCAACTGCTCCCGCAGCACAGCGAACTCGAAGTCCGCGCGCCGGGCCTCCGCGCCCGTCACATGCCTGCGGTGCGCGTGCCAGAACCGCCCGACACCGGCGAACGCGAACATTCCGTGGATGAGGCCCTCGACCGGCCGGGGATCGCTGCGCCACGGCGCGTAGTGGAGCCGCTGTTCCTTGGGTTCGCCGCTGTCCTCGTCCTTTTCCCTCTCGGGGTCGTGGACCAGGGACACCAGACCGAGCAGCGCGTTGAGCTGCTGATGGCGGGACTCGTGAACGAGGACGGCCGCCGCCTGGGTCTCGTCGGAGGGCAGCGACAGAGTGACCGCGCCGAAGGCGTCCAACGAGGAGGCGCTGGCCACCAGGGCTCCCCGCGCGCCGTGGAACGAGCGCGGCACGAGGGCCCGCACCACCGTCCTGAGCGCGACGGCCTCCGTCGGGCACTCCCGGTCCAGCAGCGCGTACGCGCCGGCCAGTCGTGTCTCCCATACCCGCAGTCGGTCACCGCCGGAACGGTCGGGAGACCGTGGGTAGCGCGTGAAGTCCCGGTACGGACTCACCGTGTCCAGCCACGGCCACGGTCGCACGGCGCCGTTCCCGGCGGGCGCGAAGCCGCGCATCGCCCGTAGCGGACGCCAGCCAGGCGTCTCCGAAGCCAGGAGGCGGGAGGCCGGCAGCCGTACCTCCGCCAGTTCCCCGACCGCGACGACGCCCTCCCGGTCCACCCGGACCTCGGCCTCGGACCACCGGCGGCGTGCCACCGGGCCCGCCATTCCGGCGCCGGGGAGCCAGATCATGCCCCGGTGCGCGGGCACCCGCAGCACACCGGGGACCCCGGACCGCAAGGCGGCCGCCGCGGCCAGCGCCTGGAACTGCCCGAGATCGGCCCAGAGCGGGGCGGCGGACGACGGGCCCTCGGCGACACCGCCCAGCCGGCGGAGCAGACGCAGTGCCCACCCCATGACGGTGGGATCCGCCAGGACGGCCTCCACCGCTTCGGGAGACCGTTCCTCCGCGGCGCACAGCAGGCTCCAGGCCGTCCGGCCCGACAGAACCCCGGGGTGCCGGCTGCGCCGCGCCGCTTCGTCGATGTGTTCCAGCAGGGCACGCAGCACCAGGAGGAGCCGGCTGCGCTGGGCGGCGCGTAACAGGCGGAGGTCGGCCTCGCTCGCACTGCCCGCCGCTATGTCCCGGAACGAGTCCCGGGACACCCGGTGGACGTCCAACGGCTCAGCGGTCACCGCCCGCACTCGTCCGGACGCCTGTCGCGGACGAATCTCATCTCGTCGCTCTGACTGTCGCCCACCAGCGTTCCGAAGGCCAGGGCCGCCTTGGCGTTCGTCTCCCTCAACGCGCGTCGCAGCGCGGGATCGTCACTCGATTGCAGCTCCGCCAGAGAGAGCCCAGACAGATCTAGAAGGTCGGAACGGAAGTCCTTCGCAGGGTCTGCCATACGTGGTTCCCCCCTGACATGGTGTTTGGCGGCTCTGGGCGCGCTTCCATGGTGGCTGCAATGGCCCTGCAGTGGAAGACGGCCGCAGGTCATCCAGCGTGCGGCCCCCACAGGCGCCGGACACGCGGGCGAAGGCGGAGCGACATGAGGGGGTTACTGCGGTTTCCGGCGGCGGAACGGGGACGGATTCCTGGTCGGGGAGGCGACGGGGGCGCTGTCCCGCGTTCAGAACAGGCCATTGTCGTGCGGGGGGAGCGGTGGACCGGAGCACGGTGTCCCGTACCGAACGGCCCCGGCCGCCTTCCGAGGCGCGAGGATCCGGTCACCGTTCCCCGTGCTGGCGCCGGATCCTCGCCGCCACCTCGTTGTTCTCCGTCTCCCACCAGGGGCGGACCTGTTCGGCAGGGAGGGCGGAAGGGGTGGTGGGGTCCGCCGGCGCGGCGGGGGCGGTGGGGACCGCGGCGGCCTGCTGGCGGTCCAGGTGGCGGTCCAGGGCCGCCGTCTGCACCCGTTCCGCACGCGCCCACTGGAACAGGATCATCAGCAGGAACGGCAGCGCGACCAGTTCGGCGATGCTCAGCATCGCACCGCCGCCGAGCTGCTGGTCCTGCCGGACGTCCGGGGACCAGGACGGATGGTGGTGCAGATACCAGGCGCCGGCGATCAGCGTGCCGTGCGTCATGACGACGACCCCCGGGATCGCGTCGATCACCCCGTCCAGGAAGACCAGGCCCGCCCGCACCGGATGGGTGCACCAGGCGGGGAGGGTCTCCTCCCGGGTCAGCACCGGTACGACGAACAGACAGCCCGCCGCGAGCAGATGCAGGTACATCAGCTCGTGGAGCCAGCCCACCCGCAGCGCCGTACCGAAGTACGGGGTGAAGTAGACGGTGAGCTCGGTGGTGAGTACCAGCGCCGTGCTGACCAGGGGGAAGGTCAGCAGGCGCAGCACCCGGCCGGTCATCGTGCGGCGCAGCCGGGCCGCCGCGGGCTCCGGGAGCGCCCGCACCGCGAGACGGAGCGGGTCGCCCAGCGCCAGGCCCAGCGGCGCGACGAGGTCCAGCAGGATGTTCTGGACGGCGGCCGGCCAGAACAGCACGTGGTCGTAGACGGCGAGGGCCGACATCGTCGCCACCACCAGCGCGCCCAGGCCCAGGGCGGTGAAGGCGGCGGTACGGACCGGTGACCAGGGCTCGCCCTTGGCGCGTACCCGCAGCACGCCCCAGCCGTACAGCCCGCCCAGCACCATGACCAGCAGCAGTGCCGGTACGTCCGGCTGCCATGACGTCAGCAGCCGGCCCACGGTCAGCTCGGCCATCCCGCTCACCCTCCTTGGGTCCTCGCGTCGGGGACGAAACGGGTCAGGTCAGATCAGACCCACTGCGCGACGCTATACCCGACCCGCCCGGCGCACGCACCGGGGCTCCGTGCAGAATCGGCGCGATCACCTGCCGGTGATCGGCACGGTTCGCAGGGGCGGGGATTCATGTTCGGAAAACGGTTCGTGGTGAGCGGGGTCATGGCGATCCTGATCGGCACGCTCGGCGCGTGTTCGGGTGGCGGCGAGGGTGGAGACGACGACGGCATCGCCTGGGAACAGAGCGACACCGCCTCGGGCGGCGACGGCTCCGGCTCCGCCTCCGGCCAGGACAGCGCCCCCACCGCCCGGGACAGCACCGTGCATGGGCTGAAGGACACCGTCCGGCACGTCACCGTGAAGACCGCCAGGGCCACCCGGCCCCGCAGGGTCAGCAAGTGCTCCACCGCCACCCGCCGGGTCCGGCACACCTCCGGCACCGGAACCGGGAGCAGGCGCACGACCCGTACCTGGTACACCAGCGAGCGGTACCGGTCCTGCACCGAGGTCCGCAGCGGCACCGAGACCTACCGCAGGACCGTGCGTGCCGAGAAGTGGTGCGTGGAGCTGGACGACGTGAACGGTGACAGGGCGCGGGACGACGTCTGGTTCCAGGCCGGCACCACGGACTACGGCGCCGCCCGGACCGCGGACGAGCACGCCCGGCTGGAGTTCACCCCCACCGCCGAGGGCTGCTGACCCGTCCCCCGCCCCCCACGTCACAGTTCTGTGCCGGGCCGAGGTGACCCTTGTTCACTTTCGTCTGCTCCTGCCTAAGGTGACCACCGCGGTTACGGATCTTGACCGGGTCCGGACTCCGCGAGCATCTGACTGACGCACAGGGGGGGGCGTTTTCGTCATGGGGGAACGATCTGTCATGCCTCGGCGCGTGCCGGCACGGTCCGTCGCCGCGGTCCTGGCCGCCGTCGGGGTCGTCGCCGGGGTGCTGCTCGGCAGGCCAGGGCTGGATTTCGGTGCCGGGGTGCGGGACGTCAGGTGACCTCTATCCGTCGCAGACGGCCAAGGACTGGGTGTCGTACGCCGATCACGTCGTCGTCGCCGGCCCGGTCCGGGAGCAGGAGACCAACCGGCGGAACTACCGCAAGGGACCGATCGCGTACGCGATGGACCGTCGGGTGAGTTTCCGGACCGACAGCCGGCTGTGGTCGCGCAGCTCGCCCCGGCACGCCGTCGGGCGGGACTTCGACATGGTCGCGCCGGGCCGGGAGGTCCACCGGGCCGGCGGCACCCGGGTGGCGCAGACGGCCACCGACGCGCCCCGGCTCGAGGTAGGCCACACCTATCTGCTCGCGCTGCGCTGGCGCGAGGGCGGCTGGGTGGTCCTCGGCGAGGGCGGGGCCGTCCCCTTCGACGACCACACCGGCGACCAGGGCGAGTGGTGCGGAAGGGTGCTGAGCAAGGAGGACGTCGCGGAGGGCGAGCGGTTCTCCCGGCACGACGACCACAGCGTGGAGAAGGCGGTGCTCGGCCGCAACGAGGACGCCGTCAGGCGCGCCCTGGCCCACGCCGGACGCGACTGAACCGGTCGCGGACCACTCCCCCGGCCCGCGGAAGGACCGTCCGCCCGTCGCGCGGCTCGACTCGCCCCCCGGCCGACGCCCGGCCCCCGTGTCGGACGCCGCCCCGACTCGCCGGCCAGGACCGCACCTTCACTCCCCCGTCACCCGGCCGCGGCCTCGACGCCCGCCCGCCGGACGCGGGTGCCCGGCCCACCAGGCCCGCGGAGCCGCTCGCAGGCCCCTTCGCGCCCACCCGCCCAGGTCTTCACGTCCGCACACCGCCCCACCGGCCTCGTCCCGCCCGGGCCTCCAACACACAGACGCCCACATCTCCCCCACTCAAATGGCATGAACCGTTCACTCGTTCTCCACATTCGACGTGCTGGTGCGCAAGGAACCGGCCATTGACTCTGTCCGCGCGGCACCCCAACTCGGGGCCGTGCGGGGAGATTCTTTTCGTATAGGGGGGACACAGTGGTGTCCACACTCGAGGGTTCCGCCGGGGCGGAATCCGAAAGACCCGTGCCCAGGCGGCTGTCCGCCGCCCGAGGGCTCGGGGACCGGGCGTTCCGGTACCAGTTGACGGCCACGGGCGGCATCGTCCTCGCCATCATGGCCGCCGTAGGACTGTTCCTGCTGCTCCGAGCCGGGCAGGCGCTGCGGGCCAGAGGCGTCTGGGCCTTCCTCACGACCGCCGAATGGCAGCCGGACGTGCACAGGTTCGGCATCGCGGCCGTGCTCACCGGCACGCTGCTCATCGCCGCCGTCGCCGTCACCATCAGCGTGCCGCTGGCCATCGGCACCGCCCTGTTCATCTCGGACGTGGCGCCCCGGCCCCTGCGCCGCACGCTCGTCACGATGGTGGACCTGATGGCCGCCGTGCCGTCCGTGGTCTACGGCCTGTGGGGGCTGTTCTTCCTCCAGGAGCATGTGATCGGGCTGTCCCGCTGGCTGTCGGACTGGCTCGGGTGGATCCCGTTCCTGCACGTCGACGGCGTCCAGCCGGGCGAACCCCTGGCCTCCCAGAGCGTCTACACCGCCTCCACCTTCGTCGCCGGGATCGTCGTCGCCCTGATGGTCGCGCCGATCCAGTGCTCGGTGATGCGCGAGGTGTTCGCCCAGGCACCGGCCGGTGAACGCGAGGGCGCCTACGCGCTCGGCGCCACCCGCTGGGGCATGATCCGCGCGGTCGTACTGCCGTACGGCATGGGCGGGATCATCGGCGGCACCATGCTGGGCCTGGGCCGGGCGCTCGGCGAGACCATCGCGGTCTACCTGATCATCTCCCCGGTCTTCGCGATCCAGCCGCACATCCTGCAGACCGGTGCGAACTCGGTCTCCTCCCTCATCGCCCTGCACTACGGCGATGCCTCCACCTTCGGCATGTCGGCGCTGATGGCCGCGGGCCTGGCGCTGTTCCTGCTCACCCTGGCGGTCAACTTCACCGCCTCCTCGATCGTGGCGCGGTCACGGTCCGGCGCGCAGAGCGAGGCGTGACGATGACCGTCGCAGACCTTGAGAAGAACGTTCCGCGGGACGCCCCCCGTAACGGCACCGCGGTCCGCACCCCGGTCGCCGCCGCGGACGGCTCCGCCGCCGGGCTCCCCGACGTCCCGCGCCGGATCGGCGGGCTCACCCGCTCCGGGGTGCTGTCGCTGCTCGGCGCCGCCGCCTCCGGGCTGTGCACCGCCGTCCTGCTCTTCGGCGAACTCGCGCCGTTCTCCGGGGCCCTGGGGTTCTTCGTCACCGCATACCTTTCATTCCTCGGTGTCTACGCGGTGTTGACAGGCCTTGAGGAGGACGGCCAGGCGGTACGGGACCGGGTGATGACCGTCGTCCTGTGGACCGCGGGCGGGCTGATGTTCTGCGCGCTCGCCATGGTCGTCGGCTTCACCGCGTGGCGTGGCCGGGAGGCCCTGCCGCACGGCAACTTCTTCACCCAGGACATGCAGGCGGCAGGCCCGCTCGACCCGCTGACCCACGGCGGCATCGCGCACGCCATGCTCGGCACCCTCATCATGATCACCATCGCACTGGCGATCACGGTCCCGCTGGGCCTGGCCTGCGCGGTGTACCTCAACCAGATCCGCGGCCGTTTCTCGCGGTTCGTCCGGACGATCGTCGAGGCGATGACCGCGCTGCCCTCGATCGTGGCGGGCCTGATGGTGTACGCGGTCTGGATCCTCGGCCTCGGCATGCAGAAGTCGGGTCTGGCGGCGGGCTTCGCGATCAGCGTGATGATGCTGCCGATCGTGATCCGCGCGGCGGACGTGGTGCTGCGCCTGGTGCCGGGCACGCTGACGGAGGCGTCCGAGGCGCTCGGCGCCCCGCGCTGGCGGACGGTCTGGCACGTGGTCCTGCCCACGGCCCGCTCCGGCCTCGCCACCGCCGTCATCCTCGGCACGGCCCGCGGCATCGGCGAGACCTCCCCGGTCCTGCTGACGGCGGGGTACACGGCGGCGCTCAACGCCGACCCGACGAGCGGCCCGATGGTCTCCCTCCCGCTCGCCGTCTTCAACTTCGTCAAGTCCCCCGAGCCCACGATGATCGCCCGCGGTTTCGGTTCGGCGGCTGTCCTGATGGCACTGGTCCTGGTCCTCTTCGCGATCGCCCGCGTGATCGGTGGCCGCGGCCCCGGCCACCAGAACAGGCGCCAGGCGAAGAGGGCGGCGAGGGCGTCCCGCCGGGACGCGCGGAGATTCACCGACCTCCACGCGCCGCAACCGGAGTTGTTCGAGACCGACAGCCCCGACGGCTCGGGCGGGAGCAGCGCGCCAAGGGACACGGGGAACGGCTCGACGAACCCCACCCCACCCGCACCCGACAACGAGACCGAACACGGCCCCACGGACGGAGACCGTCACTGATGTCCAGCCCTGTCATCAACATCCTGAGACGGCTGGGCATCCTTGCCGCGCTTCTCAGCATCCTGAGCCCTCTCACCGTCATCGGCATCGCCCAGAACGCGTCCGCCGACAGCTACACCCCCATCGCGGGCGCCGGCTCCACCTGGGCCGAGAACGCCGTCGACGAATGGCGCCGTGCCGTCAACCAGTACGGCATGCGGATCAGCTACGCCGGCACCGGTTCGTCGGACGGCCGCCGCCAGTTCCTCTCCGGCACCGTCGACTTCGCCGTCTCCGACATCCCGTTCCAGACGAACCCCACCGACGGCAGCGCGGCCGAACGCCCCGCGAGCGGCTCCTACGCCTACATGCCGATCGTGGCGGGCGGCACCGTCTTCATGTACCACCTCACCGTCAACGGCAAGCGGGTCACCAACCTCCGCCTCTCCGGCGACGTGGTCACCAAGATCTTCACCGGGGCGATCAAGACCTGGGACGACCCGGTGATCAAGGCCGACAACCCCGGGCTCCAGCTGCCGCACCGCACCATCGTCCCGGTGGTCCGCTCGGACGGCTCCGGCTCCACGGCCCAGTTCACGATGTGGATGGCGAACCAGCACAGGTCGCTGTGGAACGCCTACTGCGCGAAGGTCGGCCGCTCGGGCTCCTGCGGCCAGACCTCGTACTACCCCACCGTCTCCGGCATGATCGCCCAGTCCGGTGACCTCGGTGTCGCCGGTTACGTCGCCCAGAACTACGGCGAGGGCGCGATCGGGTACGTCAACTACTCGTACGCCGTCAACGCCCGGTATCCCGTGGCGAAGGTGCTGAACCACGCCGGTTACTACACCGAACCGACTCCGTCGAACGTGGCGGTCTCCCTGCTCAAGGCGAAGATCAACACCGACAAGAGCTCCGCGGACTACCTCACCCAGCAGCTCGACGGCGTCTACAACGACACCGACAAGCGCAACTACCCGCTGTCCAGCTACTCGTACATGATCCTGCCGCTGAAGGTGCAGGGCACCTTCACCAAGGAGAAGGGCAAGACGCTGGGCGCCTTCTCCTACTACTTCATGTGCCAGGGACAGCAGCAGGCACCGAAGCTCGGCTACTCGCCACTGCCGATCAACCTCGTCCAGGCCGGCTTCGACCAGATCCGCCGGATCCCGGGCGTGGAGACGCAGAACATCAACATCAAGAACTGCAACAACCCGACCTTCACCGCCAACGGCCAGAACCGGCTCGCCCAGACCGCGCCCTACCCCGCGGCCTGTGACAAGAAGGGTGCCGCGCCCTGCACCACGGGCACCGGCGGCACCAAGACGAGCTCGGGCAGCAGCAGCGGCACCTCCGGCGGCAGCGGCGGCTCCACGTCCGGCGGCGCGACCGGCACGGGCGGCGACGGCGGCGGTACCGGCGGAAGCAGCGCCACGCCCTCCGTCGACCCCGACACCGGCCAGACCGTCTCCCCGGACGGCACCGGTTCGGGCGGCTCCGGCTCCGGCGGTGGTACGGCCGCCGACGGCACGGTCGCCCTGGCCCAGCCCGTCGCCGTGGCCACCGCGCACGGCTGGACCGCCACCCAGACGCTGATGCTGCTGGCCGCGGTCCTGGTCCTCGGTCTGCTCCTGCTGCCGTCACTGGTCTCCCGCCTGGTCGGCGGCAAGGGCAACGGCCGCTCGGACGAGGGGGGTTCGCGATGAGACGGCGGATCAGGAACGTCCTCGTCCGGTTGCTGGCCGGCGCCACCGTCGGAGCCCTCGCCGGTCTCGCCGTGGCCCAGGCGGCCCCGTCCGCCACCGCGGCGGGCGGCGCCGGATCCGCCGTGACGGTGTCCGGACGCGGCGAGTTCGAGGACATGAAGTTCACGGTCAGCCAGACCACGCACCTCACCAGCCAGGCCATCTCGGTGAGCTGGTCCGGCGGCGCGCCGACCACCTTCGCGGGCTCGCAGTTCAACACCGGTTTCGTGCAGATCATGCAGTGCTGGGGCGACGACGACGGGACGGTCCCGTCCAACCCCGGCCCGTCACGCACCCAGTGCCAGTTCGGCGCCTCCCCCACCACCAACCGCGGTGGCTGGCCGGGCAACGGGCAGGACGACACCCGGCAGATCTTCTACAGCGCCGACCCCGCCAACTACGGCCAGGACGACCGGTACGGCGCCACCAACCCCAACGCCCCCGGCGAGGTCCCCTTCAAGTCGGTGGACGGCACCACGATCACCAGGAACACCCAGAACAACCCGCTCTTCAACTACAACACCACCAACGAGGTCGACTTCGCCCGTACCAGCGCCGACGGCACCGGCCAGGAGTACTTCGAGGTCCAGACCGCCAACGAGGCGCCGCACCTGGGCTGCGGCGTCCCCGTCACCACCGACGGTGTCACCCGGCCCCGCTCCTGCTGGCTGGTGATCGTCCCGCAGGGCAGCCTCGACCTGGACGGCAAGCCGTACGCGGACCAGAGCCACGTCAACGCGGGCTCCCCGGTCTCCTCGACCAACTGGAAGAACCGCGTCGCCGTCAAGCTGGACTTCAACAGCGTGGGCACCAACTGCGCCCTCGGCTCCGACGAGCGCCCGACCACGGGCAGCGAGCTGGCAGCCGACGCGATGACCAGCTGGCAGGCCAAGCTGTGCACGGAGGGCAAGGTCTACAGCTACACCGAGTACGGCGAGCCCAACACCCGGGCCCGGCTCATCTCGGACGGCTCCAGCGGTCTCGCCTTCACCACCCGCAGACTCGGCGCCGACCCGGGCACCAGCGCGCCATCGGGTACGACGGCCTACGCCCCGGTCGCACTGAGCGGGGCCGTCATCGGGTTCACGATCGAACGCAGACCCAGGTCCACGGCGCCGGAGAGCGTGCAGAAACTCGCCGGCACCAAGGTCGAGTCGATCAAGCTCAACCCCCGTCTGCTGGCCAAGCTGCTGACCGAGTCCTACCGCAACTCCACCTGGGGTTCGGTGCTCGACAGCGGAGTGGCCAAGGGGTACGGCTGGGCGGAGAACAACCCGGCGGGACTCGCCTCCGACCCCGAGTTCATCTCCCTGAACCCCGAGTTCGCCGACCTCTCGGTCGCCGAGACGCCGGCCACCGACACCGACCTGATGACCTCCCTGGGCCACACCGACACCGCCCGCGCGCTCTGGCAGTGGATCGTCGCCGACAAGGCCGCCCGGCAGTTCCTCTCCGGTGTCCCCGACGACGACGGGATGCGGGTCAACCCGTACTACAGCACCAACGCGGACCTGAACCCGTCCGGCGCCGCCTTCGACCCGTCGAACACCGACGAGTACCCGAAGAACGACCCCTGGTGCACGATCCCGCCCGGTTCCGGCGCCCCCGACGACGACAAGCAGTGCATGACCGACTTCCACCCCTACGTGGACGACATGCACGCCGGCGCCCTGCACACCCGGCGCGCGGACACCCTCTGGAAGTCCAGCTGGGACCCGCTGGCCACCCCGCCGGCGTACAAGAGCGTCGGTCCGCAGACGGTCGGCTCACGCTTCGTGATCACGGTGACGGACGTGGCCTCCGCCGCCCGCTACGGTCTGCAGACCGCCGAACTGGAGAACAGCGCGGGCAGGTTCGTCGCCCCGACCGCGGCGAGCCTGACCGCGGCCGCCGCGACCGCCTCAGGCACCGGCGTCGCCGAGATCACCCCGGCGAACGCCACGGCGAAGGGCGCCTATCCGCTGGCCCAGCTGGTCTACGCGGCGGTCCGTCCCGGCAAGGTGACCAAGGCCGCCCGCGAGGACTACGCCGCCCTGCTGCGGTACGCGGCGGCCACCGGACAGACCTCGGGCTCCGACCCGGGCAAGCTGCCCGTCGGCTACGCCCCGCTCTCCCGGAAACTGCGGGCCCAGGCCGTCAAGGCGGCGGACGCGCTGATCCGCTACACCGGCCCGAGCCCCGCCGACGACGGCTCGGCCGACGGCGGCGGCACGGACACCTCCGGTGACGTCGCGTCCGGCTCCGCCGGGGACACCGCGGGCGCGGGCGCGGTCGGCGGCACCGGCACCGGGGACCCCGTCGGCGGTGCTTCGCCGAGCCCGGCGGCGTCGTTCGACGGCGGCAGGTCGCTGGAGACCACCGCGGCCGGCAACACCCCGGCCGACCCGGCCAACCCGCTGCGGTACGCCGTTCCGGCGGGGGCCGCGCTAGGGGCGGCCGCCGGTGTCGGAGCGCCCTTCGCGGGCGGCAACCGGCTGCGGCTGCCGCTGCGCCTGCCGCTGCCCGGCGGACGGGCCGTGACCCTCGTACCCGGACTACCGGAGCTGTCGCGGCGACTGCGCCGCCTGCTCCCGTAGCCCCCGAGCGCCCCGCGCGCTCCCCACAGACGACCGCCCGCCCCGAAAGGCAGTCGGGGCGGACGGTCTGCACCACCCTGCCAGATCCCTCAGCAACACCCCAGCTAGCTCTCGTCAGGAGACTCTCGATGCGCAATCTGCGCTCCTCGGCGGCGCTCGTCGCCGCGGCCGTGGTGGCCGGCGGCCTGGCCCTCGCCACCCCGGCGATCGCCGACCCCGCCCCCGCGGGCACCTTCCGCCAGCTGGTCGGCGTGGGCTCGGACACCACCCAGGACGTGGTCAACGCCCTGGCCGGCGACACCGTCAACGGCACCAGCTACTCCGCCACCGCCGTGAAGTCGGCGAACGGCGCGGGCGTCGCCTCGTACGACGCGATCGAGCCCGGCACCGGCTCCACCACGTCCACCATCGTCACCCGCTCCGGCGGCGCGCCGTTCGCCCGCCCGAACGGCTCCGGCAACGGCCAGAAGGCGCTGTCCGCGTCGCTGACCGGCGACAAGTTCCCGGCCAACACCGGTACCGTCATCAAGGGCCAGGTCGACTTCGCCCGCTCCTCCGGCGGTCCGTCCGCCACCGGAACCGCTCTCACCTACGTTCCGATGGCCCGCGACGCCGTCGGTGTCGCGGTCAGGGGCTCGGGCCTGGACTCGCTGACCAAGCAGCAGCTGTTCGAGATCTACTCCGGCTCGCTCAAGGAGCTGAACGGCCAGACCCTGCACCCGAAGATCCCGCAGGACGGCTCGGGCACCCGCAAGTTCTTCCTCGCGGCGATCGGCATGTCCACCACGCCGCTCGGCGCGAACGTCCAGGTCGTCCAGGAGAACCAGGCCAACGCGGCCCTCACCGAGGACGGCGCGCTCGTCCCGTTCTCCGTGGGCTCCTGGATCGCCCAGAACAACGGCGTCTCCCCCGACTACAGCAAGGCCGCCGCCGCGGCCGGCGGCCACCTGGCCTCCATCACGCTGCCGGGCGACGACGGTGCCACCAGCCCGGTCACCACGGTGAACGGCAAGCTGGCCCCGGTCCAGGCCTACTACGAGAACTCGACGTTCGGCCGTGACGTCTACAACGTCGTCCCGAGCCGCGCGATCGACCCGACCAGCGTCTTCTTCGACAAGGACCTGTACGACATCTTCGTCACCAGCGGCAGCCACACCGCCCAGCTGGCGTCGGAGAGCGCGGAGAAGGTCATCTCGGCCTTCGGCTTCGTCAACGAGGCGTACAACGGCTCCGTCAACCTGCAGGCCAAGCACGCCCTGCAGGGTGGCCTGGAGGGCCTTTCCGCCAGCAACACGGTGCCGGCCGCGCCCGTCCTGAAGACCACCGTGGGCGACGCCGGCCTGAAGCTGTCCTGGACCGCCCCGGCCGCCACCCCGCTGGCGCTGACCGACTACCGGGTGACACTGACGGACGCGGACGGCGGGGTCGTCGCCACCAAGGACGTCCCGGCCACCACCAAGACGTACTCCTTCACCGGCCTGGCCAGCGGCACCTACACCGCCACGGTCACCGGCTACAACATCATCGGTGCCGGCTCGGACGCCACGTGGAAGGGCGCCGTCAAGTACGCCAGCACCACCAAGGCCACCACCGCCACGACCGCCTACGGCAAGACCCCGAAGGTCGCCGTCACGGTCACCGGCTCGCACGGCGTCAAGCCGACCGGCAAGGTCACCGTCAAGGACGGCACCACGGTCGTCGGCACCGGCACCCTGGACTCGTCCGGCAAGGTCTCCATCGGCCTGTCGAACCACCTCAAGGTCGCCACGCACTCGCTGTCGGTGTCCTACCCGGGCACCTCCAAGCTCAACGCGTCCTCCTCGCTCGTCTCCCTGAAGATCACCAAGGCGTCGGCGGCGGTCTCCACCTCGCACCCGACCTCGGTGAGCCACACCGCCAAGGGCAAGGTCACCGTCAAGGTCACCGCGACCGGCACCACCCCGGGCGGCACCGTCCGCATCTACCAGGGCACCAAGGTCATCGCGACCGGCACCCTGAGCGGCGGCCACGTCACCATCACCCTGCCGAAGCTGTCCAAGGGCAAGCACACCCTGCACGCGTTCTACGTCGGTTCCTCGACCGTGAACTCGAAGACCGGCGCCAACTTCAGCATCACCTCCAAGTAACCCTCTGACGGGCCCGCCGGGAGCCTCAGCGCTCCCGGCGGCCCCGCACGCGTCTTCTGAAGGAGGCGGGCCCCGTGACCGTCGCCGTACCGACACCCAAAGCTCTGGCCGCGGCCGTGCCGCGCACGCCCGTCCGCAGCGTCACCTTCGTCCGTCACCTCTCGCGCGGCGGACTGCTCAGCCTCGCCGCCCTGCTGCTCGGCATCACCGTGCAGCTGCTGGTGGTCAGCGGGGCCCAGCAACACGCCGCACAGCACGCCGACTTCGACCAGTTGAGGGAGCAACTCGCCCTCGGTACCGCCCCGGTGGCCCAGACCGGGCAGGACGGCAAGCTGCTGGCACCGGGCACCCCGCTCGCCCTCGTGAAGATTCCGAAGCTGGGACTGAGCCAGGTCGTCCTGGAGGGCACCGACTCCTCCGTGCTGACCGACGGCCCCGGGCACCGCCGGGACACCCCGATGCCCGGCCAGGCCGGCACCAGCGTGCTGATGGGCCGGGCGGGGGCGTACGGCGGCCCGTTCGGCAGGCTCTCCGAGCTGACCAGCGGTGACACCTTCACCGTGATCACCGGCCAGGGCAAGGCGAACTTCCAGGTCATCGACGTACGACGGGCCGGGGACCCGGCGCCGACCGCGCTCGCCGCCGGGAAGGGCCGCCTGGTGCTGATCACGGCGACGGGCCCGAGGTTCGCCCCCTCGGGCATCCTGCGCGTCGACGCCGATCTGGTCTCCGAGGCGTTCCAGACCCCCTCGGCCGTGATCCGCGCCGGCACCCTGCCGTCCTCCGAGGAACCCCTCGCCCGCCCCTCCGGGGTGCCCTGGCCGCTGGTGATGTGGCTGCAGGCGCTGCTGCTCACCGCCGTGGCCGCCGTCTGGACCTGGCACCGCTGGGGCCGCCACCAGACATGGATCGTCTTCGCCCCGGTCGTCGCGGTACTCGGCCTCCAGGTCGCGACGCGGACCACCGAACTGCTGCCGAATCTGCTGTGAACCAGGTGAATGAGATGACCGAGACCGCGACGACCGAGTCCGCCGTGACCCACACCGCCGTGACCGACACCGCCGTACTGCCCGCCGTCCCGCTGGTGGACGGCCCCGCTCCCGCCACCCTCGAAGCCCGTGCCGTCTCCGCCTGGTTCGGCTCCCACCAGGTACTCAGCCAGGTGTCGCTGACCATGCCCGCGGGCGAGGTCAGCGCGCTCATCGGGCCGTCCGGCTGCGGCAAGTCGACGTTTCTGCGCACCCTCAACCGGATGCACGAGATGATCCCCTCGGCGCAGTTCGGCGGCGAGGTGCTCTTCGAGGGCGAGGACATCTACGACCCGTCCTGGCGTCTGACCGACGCGCGCCGCAGGATCGGAATGGTCTTCCAGAAGCCGAACCCGTTCCCGGCGATGTCGATCTACGACAACGTGGTGGCGGGCCTGAAGCTGACCGGCACGAAGGTGAACCGCCGGGACAAGGACCAGCTGGTCGAGGAGTCCCTGACCCGCGCGGGCCTGTGGAAGGAGGTCCGCGACCGGCTCCGTCAGCCCGGTGGCGCCCTCTCCGGCGGCCAGCAGCAGCGCCTGTGCATCGCGCGTGCGCTGGCGGTCCGCCCGCGGGTGCTGCTGATGGACGAGCCGTGCTCGGCCCTGGACCCCACCTCCACCCGCCGTGTGGAGGAGACCATCCAGGACCTGGCCGGCCAGGTCACGATCGTGATCGTCACGCACAACATGCAGCAGGCGGCCCGGGTCTCCCAGCAGTGCGCGTTCTTCCTCGCCGAGCAGGGCACCCCGGGCGGCATCGTCGAACACGGCGCCACGGACGCCGTGTTCAGCTCCCCGCAGGACCAGCGCACGGCCGACTACGTGGCGGGCCGGTTCGGCTGAGCCGGCTCAGCAGTACGGCGGCTGGCTGGTGAGCGAGGCGGCCACCCGCATCCAGACGCCGAACTGCCGGTAGAGCGCCGGGAGCCGGCCACGGGCCTGGACGGTACGGCTGTCCGTGGCCGTGACTCCCGGGATGCCGAGCAGCACGGCGGGCACCGAGGCGGACTGCCAGCGCACGGAGAGGGCCGACTCCCCTTCGGGCGCGGCGGGCCGCTTCGGCGCGGGCGACAGGGCCTCGGCGACGGTCTCCTCGATCGCCCGGCGGGCCTCCTCGGCCGGGCGCAGCTCGGCGGCGAACCGGTCCCGGGCGTACTTCACGGGGACGGTGGCGACCGATTCGTCCCATGCCGTCATCTCGGCGCACGCCGTGTCGTCACCCGTGAGTGCCACGACGGGCACGCCGAGCGCCCCGGCGGTGGCATGCGCGAGCCCGATCTCTCCGACCGGCCTCCCGTCCAGCCAGATGTCCTCGATCTCGTGCCCCATGAAGCTGTGGCTGAGGACGCCGAGGGCGCCGGCCCGGGCGTGGTAGCCGACGAGCACCGCCGCGTCGTCCTGTGCGGTGAGCCCCTCCAGCATGGTCATCTTCTTCGGCTTGCCGCGGACCAGCCGCGCGGCGGGGTGCAGGGCCTCGGGGAGCAGGTTGCGCATGGGGCCGTGGGCGTCGTTGACGAGCACCTCGGTCGCCCCGGCGGCGACCGCGCCGCGTACGGCGGCGTTCACGTCCTGCGCCATCATCGAACGGCCGCGCTCGTAGTCCCGGCCGTCGGGCTGCACATCGTCCCGGTCGACGAGCCCGGTGATGCCTTCCATGTCCACGCTGATGTAGATACGCACGTCCTGAGGCTATCCGGACCCTACGTATTGTAGGTTCCCCATCGGTCACGGCGGCTCGTCAGCTCATCGGGGGTACTCATGCAGGGCACGGACGCAACGGAGACGCGGCGCAGCCTCGCTCCCACGGTGGCGATGCTGGTGGCGAGCCTGCTGATCGCGGCGGTGGGTGTGTACGAGCTGTCCGGCTTCGGCCTGCACAGCCTCGACCGGCGCCCGCACCTGTTCAGCGACGGGCTGGCCACCGGCGGAGTGATCGTCGCGGCGGTGGCGGCCGGGGCGGCGATCGGGAACCTCGCGTGGGTGCTGGCGGCCCGGCGGCGGGCCGAGCGGGAGTGTCCGTAAGAGGACCCTCCGCACATTCACACCGTATTCCGCACCGCTTCCGCACCAGGACCGGTCGCTTCACCGCCTCCCGCCGTTACCCTACGGACTGTAGGGTCAGCCCTCTCTGTCATCGTCCCCGTCCCCCAAGGTGACCGGTCCCCATGCCCGCACAGCAGTCGACCCTGACCCCCGCGCGCGCGTCCGCCGACCGCCGCGGTCCCGCCGCCACCCCCGGCGGCGCCCTCCGCAGGCGGGCCGCCGACGCCACCGTCTGGTACCTGCGGCTGATCGCCGTACTGAACATAGCGGCGGTCATGTCCCTGCCGTTCCGGCACGAGGTCGACGAGCACAACAACGGGCGCCTCACCCTGCACCTGCACCGGCAGCACGCCCACCACTCCGGCCAGTTCTTCACGCCGTACCTGGCCACGGCGGGCCTGGTCTCGGCGGCCCTCGCCATCTTCTTCGTGCTGGTGATGCGCCGCCGCAAGCGCGCCGCCTGGGTGGTCAACGTCGTCCTGTCCACCCCCCTGTTCGTCCTCTACGTCCTCGCCCTCACCCAGCACGAGTACCGCGCTCACGCCTTCAACTGGGTCTCCGCCGCGCTCACCGGTCTCTTCGTGGCCGCGCTGCTGATCGGCCGCCGGGAGTTCGACGCGGTCGGCGACCCCTCGAACCCGAGGCTGGCGCTGGCGGTCGGCGTCGGCGGCGTCGCCGTCACGGGCGTCCTGGGCACGCTCCTGGTCCATGTCACGAACAGGTTCCACGGCGCCACCCTCTCCGACGAGATCGCCTACACGCTCCTGCGCGGCATCAGCGTCGGCCCGCTCGCCGACCAGGTCACCGCGGTGCACGCCTCCCGCTGGACCGACATCGTCATCAACGTCCTCCTCGCCGCCGCCTTCTGCCTGGTCCTGTACGCCGGCTTCCGCTCCCCGCGCGGCCGCCGCCTGCTCAGCGCGGAGGACGAGACGAGGCTGCGGGGTCTGCTGGACCGGCACGGCGCCCGCGACTCCCTCGGCTACTTCGCCCTGCGCCGCGACAAGATGGCGATCTTCTCGCCCACCGGCAAGGCGGCGGTCACCTACCGCGTCGTCGGCGGCGTCAGCCTGGCCTCGGGCGACCCGATCGGCGACCCGGAGGCGTGGCCCGGCGCGATCGACGCGTGGCTGACGGAGGCCCGGCAGCACGCGTGGACGCCCGCCGTCATGGGTGCGAGCGAGGAGGCGGGCACCATCTACGCCCGGCACGGCCTGGACGCCCTGGAACTGGGCGACGAGGCGATCGTCGACATCGCCGACTTCACCCTCGAAGGGCGCGCGATGCGGGTGGTCCGCCAGGCCCACAACCGGGTCCGCCGGGCCGGCTACACGGTCCGCGTCCGCCGCCACGAGGACATCCCGCCCGCCGAGATGTCCCTCCTGACGGAACGGGCGGACCGCTGGCGCGACGGCACCACGGAACGCGGCTTCTCGATGGCGCTCGGCCGCCTCGGCGACCCGGCGGACGGGCGCTGCGTGATGCTGGAGTGCCGGGACGCCGACGACGTGCCCCGCGCCCTGCTCAACTTCGTCCCCTGGGGCGAACACGGCCTCTCCCTGGACCTGATGCGCCGCGACCGCGACGCGGAGAACGGCCTGATGGAGTTCATGATCGTGGAACTCCTCCTCAAGGCACCCGAGCTGAAGGTGGACCGGGTCTCCCTGAACTTCGCGATGTTCCGCTCGGTCTTCGAACGCGGCTCCCGCCTCGGCGCGGGCCCGGTCCTGCGCCTCTGGCACGCCACCCTCACCTTCTTCTCCCGCTGGTGGCAGATCGAGTCCCTGTACCGCGCGAACGCCAAGTACCGCCCGATATGGGAACCCCGCTACCTCCTCTTCGCCCGCAGCAGCGACATCCCGAGGATCGGCCTGGCCAGCGCCCGCGCGGAGGGCTTCCTCACGGTTCCCTGGGGGTCGTGACCGGTTCAGGCGCGCTGCGCCCCGCCCCCCGCCAGCCCCCCGCCCACCGTGAAGCCGATCACCGCGCCGCCGCCCGCCCGGCGGAACGCGAAGGGGGCGCCGCCGTGGGCCATCGCCACCTCGCGCACGATGGACAGGCCGAGGCCGGAGCCGGGCAGGGAGCGGGCGTCGGCGGCACGGTAGAAACGGTCGAAGATCCGGATCAGGTCGCCCTCGGCGATTCCGGGACCGCGGTCGAGGACCTCGACGCGGACCGTGCCCGGCCGGGCGGGCCCGGTGACGCTGATCTCGATGGGCGCCTTGCCGTCCCGGTCGAACTTGGCCGCGTTCTCGACGAGATTGGAGACGGCCCGCTGGAGCGTGCCGGGGCGGCCGTCGGTGGTCGTGTCGCCGACGGCGCGCAGCAGGATCTCGCGGCCGGTACGGCGGCGGGCCAGCCCGGCGACGTCCTCCGCGACGTCGGCCAGGTCCACGCGCTGCGGCGGTTCCATGTCGGACTGCCCGGCCGCGAGGTCGACCAGTTCGTTGACCAGGTCGGTCAGCTCGCGCGCCTCCTGGCCGAGGTCGGCGACGAGTTCGTCGCGGGTGGCGGGCGGCAGTTCGTCGATGCGGCGGAGCAGGGAGATGTTGGTCCGGAGGGAGGTGAGGGGGGTGCGGAGTTCGTGGCCGGCGTCCTGGACCAGACGCCGCTGGTCCTCCTCGGACTGCGCGAGGCGGCCCAGCATCCGGTCGAAGGCCCTGCCCAGCCGGCCCACCTCGTCGAGCCCGGTCACCGGGACCTGGATGCCGAGCTGCCGGGTGCGGGCGACGTCCTCCGCCGCGGAGGTGAGGATCACCAGCCGGCGGGTGATCCGGCGGGCCAGCCACCAGCCGAACAGCCCCGCGGCCACGACCACCGCCGCCATCAGCGCCAGCGTCCGCTGCTGGAGCGCCCGCAGCAGGTCCTCCGTGTCGCTGAACTCCTGCGCCACCTGGACCGCGCCCCGGCCGTCGCCGAGCGCCACCGTGGCGATCCGGAACAGGTCGTCGCCGACCCGGACGTCCTTGTGCTGGGCCGTCGTCCCGGCCGCCACGGCCATGGCGGCCGCCCGGTCCGCGTCGGTGACGGGCAGCGCCGGGCTGCCCCGGTCGACGACCTCGCCCCGCGCGCCGAGCACCTGGACGTCGGTGCGGACCGGCCGGACCAGGTCGTGTCCCGGGCGGGAGGAGGAGAAGAAGTCCTCCGGGACCATCCGGTCCTGCTTGACCTCGTCCTGGACGTCGGAGACGACCTGGGTGAACACCGACTGCTCGTCGACGCGGACCAGCCGGGCGGCGGCGTTGTACGACAGGATGCCGACGACGATGGTGACGGCGGCGGTGACGGCCGCGAAGGAGACGACGAAGGTGGTGCGCAGGGAGACGAGTCCGGGCCGGCGTCCGACCAGCACCCGCCGGAGCCGCCGGAGACGGCCCACTCAGTCCTCCCGCAGCACGTAACCCACGCCCCGGACGGTGTGGATCAGCTGGGGGGCGCCGGGCTCGTCGAGCTTGCGGCGCAGGTAGCCGACGTAGACGGCGAGGTTCTTGGAGCCGGGCCCGAAGTCGTAGCCCCAGATCCGGTCGTAGATGGTGGAGTGGTCCAGGACGATCCCGGCGTTGCGGGCGAGCAGTTCCAGCAGCTCGAACTCGGTGCGGGTCAGCTCCAGCTCGCGCCGGCCGCGCCAGGCCCGGCGGGCCTGGAGGTCCATCCGCAGGCCGGCCGCGTCGATCTGCCGGTCGGAGATCTGCGGTTCCCGGCCGGGGTCGGAGGCGACGGCGCCCGGGCCGCCGCCGGTGGTCACCGGGGAGGTGCGCCGCAGCAGGGCACGCAGCCGCGCGAAGACCTCCTCCACGTCGAAGGGCTTGACGACGTAGTCGTCGGCGCCGGCGTCCAGTCCCGCGATCCGGTCGGCGGTCTCGACCAGCGCGGTCAGCATCAGGATGGGGGTGCGGTCGCCCTCGGCGCGCAGGACCCGGCAGACCTGCAGGCCGTCGATGCCCGGCATCATCACGTCGAGGACGAGGACGTCGGGCCGGTCGCGGTGGGCGTGCGCCAGGGCTTCCACACCGTCCGCGACCGCCGTCACCTCATAACCCTCCAGGGTGAGCGCCCGCTCCAGGGCGTGGCGGATGGCGCGGTCGTCTTCGGCGAGCAGCACAGTCTGGGACACAGACCCAGTCTGCCAAGGCCTCCGGCACCAGGCCGGGGTGAGCGGGTCTACGATCACCCTTTTTACCGGGCTCTCACCGTCACAGAGGCAACCGGGCGCGGCGCGTTCCGGGTGCGGGCGGCGGGGGCTGGCCGCACGGTTCCCCGCGCCCCCGAAGGGGCGCTTCCGCAGCCGTGGCGCGCACGGCCGCGGGCGGTCGTGCGAATCCCTCTCAGCCCGCCGCCAGCCGCGCCAGCTGTTCCTCGAACGGCACCACCACCGGCGCGTCCTGCCGCTTCGCGCTGCTCAGCCCCGTCATCAGGGCCGCCAGCTCCCCCGCCGCCCGCTCGATCCGGGCCTCCAGGCCCTCCGCGCCCCAGTCCTCCGACGCCGCGTACACGCCGGTCGGTACGACCACCGCCCGCAGGTACGCGAACATCGGCCGCAGCGCGTGTTCCAGGACCAGCGAGTGCCGGGCCGTGCCCCCGGTCGCCGCGATCAGCACCGGCTTGCCCACCAGCGCTTCCTTGTCCAGCACGTCGAAGAACGACTTGAACAGGCCGCTGTACGAGGCCGTGAACACCGGCGTGACCGCGATCACGCCGTCCGCCTCCGCCACCGCCTCCAGTGCGGCCGCGAGCCTGCGCCCGGGGAAGCCGTTGGTGAAGTTGTGCGCGATCTCGACCGCGAGGTCGCGCAGCTCCACGACCTCGACCTCGGCACCGGCGGCCTGCCGGCCCACCGCGGCGGCCAGCCGGTCGGCCAGCAGCCGGGTGGACGACGGCACGCTCAGCCCCGCCGAGACGACGACCAGCTTCATGCTCCGGCCTCCTTCTTCTCCGGCTTCTCCGGTTCCGAACCCTGCGAAGCGGCCGCGGCGAGCAGCGAGGCGTGCGTGGGCGCCTCCGGAACGTTCGCCGGACGGCCGTTGGCGAACTCCTTGCGCAGCACCGGTACGACCTCCTCGCCCAGCATGTCGATCTGCTCCAGGACCGTCTTCAGCGGCAGCCCCGCGTGGTCGACCAGGAACAGCTGGCGCTGGTAGTCACCGGCGTACTCCCGGAAGGCCAGCGTCTTCTCGATGACCTGCTCGGGCGTGCCGACGGTCAGCGGGGTCTGGTCGGTGAAGTCCTCCAGGGAGGGCCCGTGGCCGTAGACCGGCGCGTTGTCGAAGTACGGCCGGAACTCGCGCACCGCGTCCTGCGAGTTGTGCCGCATGAACACCTGGCCGCCGAGGCCGACGATGGCCTGCTCGGGGGTGCCGTGCCCGTAGTGCGCGTACCTGGTCCGGTACAGCTCCACCATCTGCTTGGTGTGGTCGGCGGGCCAGAAGATGTTGTTGTGGAAGAAGCCGTCACCGTAGTAGGCGGCCTGCTCGGCTATCTCCGGCGAGCGGATCGAGCCGTGCCAGACGAACGGGGCGATCCCGTCCAGCGGCCTCGGGGTGGAGGTGAAGCCCTGCAACGGCGTGCGGAACTTGCCTTCCCAGTTCACCACGTCCTCGCGCCACAGCCGGTGCAGCAGGGCGTAGTTCTCGATGGCGAGGTTGATGCCCTGCCGGATGTCCTGCCCGAACCACGGGTAGACCGGGCCGGTGTTGCCGCGGCCCATCATCAGGTCCACCCGGCCGTCGGCCAGGTGCTGGAGCATCGCGAAGTCCTCGGCGATCTTCACCGGGTCGTTGGTGGTGATCAGGGTGGTGGAGGTGGAGAGGATCAGCTTCTCGGTGCGCGCGGCGACGTAGCCGAGCATGGTGGTCGGCGACGACGGCACGAACGGCGGGTTGTGGTGCTCGCCGGTCGCGAAGACGTCCAGGCCGACCTCCTCGGCCTTCAGCGCGATCGCGACCATCGCCTTGATGCGCTCCCGCTCGCTCGGCGTCCGGCCCGTCGTGGGGTCCGGCGTGACGTCGCCGACCGTGAAGATCCCGAACTGCATGCTCGCTCACCCTCCAGGTTGTTTACGGTTCAACTATACCTGCAGAACGAGACCCCACCCACCGGTATTCCCCCCACCGGTACCGCCGGCGGCTCACGCGGCCGGCGGCACCGAGACGGCTCAGCGCGCCGCCCGGAAGGCCCGGCCCGCCGCCGTGGCCGTCGTACCGTCCGTGAACAGCCCGCTGCTCGGCTTCGGGTCCGCGCCGAGCCCGAACCACGCGTACCGCTGGACGTACGGCAACGCGTCCAGCGCCTTGGCGGACGCCGTGACGAAGTCCGCCTGCTGCCGCGCGGACGGGAACCGCGTCCCCTGCGAGAAGTCGATCAGCGCGTACTCGGTGAGCCAGACCGGCTCGTGGTACCGCTCGTACACCGAGGCCAGATACGACGTCAGCTGCTGCACGGCCTGCGGGGTGCGGAAGTCGCCGCCGTACCAGTGCAGGGTGATGAAGTCGACCCGGTACCCCTTCGCCCGTGCCCCGGTCATGAACCGGTCCAGCCAGCCGCCGGCCGTGTCCCCGCCGTACGCCACGGCCGGGCTGCCCAGCACCTTGCCCGCCGCCATCAGCCGCGGCCACAGCTCAGCGCCTGGTCGACCGGCATGTTCGACTGCTGCGCCATGTCGGGCTCGTTGAAGCCCAGGAGGTACGGCCCCGCCGCCCGCGCCTGGGCCAGCGACGCGTCGGTGACGGAGGCGGCGCCCCAGATCATCGGCACGAAGGAGGCCGAACCCGGGGTGGTCACGCCCTGGTGCTGGGTGTTCCAGGTGTAGTACCAGCTCGCCCCGCTCGCGGCCAGCACCCGGCTCACCCCGTCGAACGACCACACGCCGACGCCCTTGCGGGCGCTGGAGGCGACCCGCACCGCAGGCACGGTGCGCGGCGACGGCGTGGGCCGGACCGACCGGCTCGGGGACGCGCTCGGCTCGGCGGAGGAGCGGGAAGGCGACGGCGAGGGCGCGTGCGTGGGGCTCGGGGATCCGGCCGCCACCGCCGCCGGTGACGGAGCCGTCCTGGCCACCGGGGCCGACGGGCCCGCCGCCAGCCGGGCCGCGACCAGCGCGGCCACCGCGACGAACACGATGGCCGCCGAGCCGCCGACGACGACGTGCCCGCGCATCCCCCGCCCGGCCCGCCGGGCACCCCGGCCCGGATGCCCGTGCCGCCCGCGGGGAGTCCCGGGACTGCCGGGAGTACGGGGAGTACCGGCAGTACTGCGGGTCAGAAGGCGTACGGGTCCCCGGTGGCCAGCACCAGCACGCGCTGCATGTCGTTCGTACGGTCGCGGTCCACCGCGCCCCCGCTCCACGCCATGTCGGCCTCCATCGTCACCTCCGCCGACCGCTCCCGCAGCCGTACCGGGACCACCAGCTGCCCGCCGGGCAGGTCGACGGCGAGCGGCCCGGTGCCGCACACCACCTCCCGGTCCCCGGAACGGGTGCAGGCGGGCGGCAGCTGCTGCGTGTCCGCCAGCGCCGCCGACCAGCGCAGCCGTACGGTCGCGTCCGACACGATGCCCGGCCCGAGGTTGCGCGGGATCACCCGGACCACGACCACGTCCCCGTTCATCACGGCCGACCCGTGCACCTCCAGATCGGCGTCTTCGGCCCACGCGGTACCGCCCGCGCCGACCACCAGCGCACTCACCGCCACCGCTCCGACCAACGCAAGCCCGTAACGACGCATCGCCATGCCACCCGTCCCGTCCGTGCCGTCCGTCCCGTAAGTCTCCGGCGTCCGTACGTATACATGCCACTTGAGCCCAGGCGCAGGCGCCCTCCAACAGGTGACAGTCCGACGCCGTGGCAGGCTGCGGGCATGGTGATCCTCCGCTCCGCCGCGCTCTTCGTCGTCGCCGCCTTCTTCGAGATCGGCGGGGCCTGGCTGGTCTGGCAGGGTGTACGGGAGCACCGGGGCTGGGTCTGGGTGGCGGGCGGCATCCTCTCGCTCGGCGCCTACGGCTTCGTCGCCACGTTCCAGCCGGACGCGCACTTCGGACGCATCCTGGCGGCATACGGCGGAATCTTCGTCGCGGGCTCGATCCTGTGGGGCGTGGTCGCCGACGGCTACCGCCCGGACCGCTGGGACCTCACGGGAGCGGCGGTGTGCCTGGCGGGCATGGCACTGATCATGTGGGCGCCCAGGAACTGACGCCGGGCCGCCGGCCGATCTCCCCACTCCCGCGGCGCCTAGACTCACCAGGGCACCCGCACACCTGTCTCACCCCGCCGAGGAGCACCCCATGGCCCCCTCCCCCATCGCGGTCGTCACCGGCGCCAGCAGCGGAATCGGCGCCGCCACCGCGCGCAGGCTCGCCGAGGCCGGCTACCGCGTGGTCCTCACCGCCCGCCGGGAGGACCGCATCGAGGCGCTGGCCAAGGAGATCAACGAGGCCGGCCACCAGGCGACCGCCTACCCGCTGGACGTGACGGACCGCGCGGCCGTGGACGAGTTCGCGACCGCCTTCAGGACCGTCGCCGTCCTCGTGAACAACGCCGGCGGCGCCCTCGGCGCCGACCCGGTGGCCACCGGCGACCCGGCCGACTGGCGCACGATGTACGAGACGAACGTCATCGGCACCCTCAACCTCACCCAGGCCCTGCTCCCCCGCCTGGAGGCGAGCGGCGACGGCACGGTGGTCGTCGTCTCCTCCACCGCCGGCCACGGCACCTACGAGGGCGGCGGCGGCTACGTCGCCGCCAAGCACGGCGCGCACGTCCTCGCCGAGACGCTCCGCCTGGAGATCGTCGGCAGGCCGGTGCGGGTGATCGAGATCGCCCCCGGCATGGTGAAGACGGACGAGTTCGCGCTGACCCGCTTCGGCGGCGACGAGGAGAAGGCGGCGAAGGTCTACCAGGGCGTCGCGGAGCCCCTGACGGCCGAGGACGTGGCGGACACGATCACCTGGACGGTGACCCGCCCCAGCCACGTCAACATCGACCTCCTGGTGGTACGCCCCCGCGCCCAGGCCTCCAACTCCAAGGTCCACCGGGACCTGTGATGCCGGACGACGATCCCGCCTCGGCGCTGGAACGGCAGCTCGAAGAGGTCCGCCTGAAACAGGAGACCAGGAACGAACGCCAGGTCTGGTACTTCCTGGCCTACTTCCTCTTCGGCATCCACTTCCTGGCCTTCGTGATGATCTACGCGGTCCACCACGCGAAGTAGGGGCAGGTAACCCACACGGGCGAACCTCGCCGATCACCCGATCACCACCCGAACGTCCGCCCCAGGCTCGCGCCACGCGATCATTTCGACGGCCCTCGGCAGGGATGGCAGTCCCGGCCGAGGTCCTGACCAGCATGGAAGTGGAGCCTTCCTGTGGCTGAATGCGAGCCTGACGCGCACCGGTTCATGGACCTCACGGTGCCCGACTTCGCCGAGACCCACACCGCGGCCGTCTGGACTCTGTGTTCTCCGGAAGCCAGGACAACGGTCAACGGACTCGGCCTTCCTTACGGCCCCAAGTCCAAGACGATCAAACCACCCCCGTCGAATTCTCGCGCCGCGACTATCTGCGCGGCCTGCTCGACGCGGACGGGTCGATCGGCTTCACCGGCAGGGGATTCCCCTTCGTCTCCCTCACCACGGCCAGAGTTCCATCGCGTCGCACCTGGCCGACTACGGACTGGACGTGGTGGGGGTCGCACGCAACCCACGGCGCAACACCCGCGACGACATCTACAACGTGCTCTACATGATGGAGCCGGCTCAGCGCCTGGCCGCCGACCTGTACTACCCGAACCGTCTGGGGTCAGAGGACCAGATCCTGCTGAACCTCAACAGCCCCATGGCAGCGGCAGAAGTGCTCGGCAGGCCGACCAGGAGTTGCAGTCTCCGCCTCTGGTGCCTGCGTGACGGGACGGCGTCCGCGAACAGCCATCGGTGACATGGTGACGGAGGGCACCGGCGTCGACCGGGGCCCTCCGCATCAGCCCTTCACGCAGATGAACTGCTTCAGCTTCGCCACAACCTCCACGAGGTCGCGCTGCTGGTCCATGACCTGGTCGATGTTCTTGTAGGCCCCCGGAATCTCGTCCAGCACCCCGGAGTCCTTGCGGCACTCCACACCCCGCGTCTGCTCCTCCAGATCCCTGGTCGTGAAGCGACGCTTCGCCGCGTTGCGGCTCATGCGCCGACCCGCACCATGGGACGCCGAGTTGAAGGCCTTCTCGTTACCGAGTCCCTTCACGATGTACGAGCTGGTGCCCATCGAGCCGGGGATGATCCCGAACTCGCCGGAGCCGGCCCGGATCGCGCCCTTTCGGGTCACCAGCAGGTCCATACCGTCGTACCGCTCCTGGGCCACGTAGTTGTGGTGACAGGAGATCTCCGGTTCGAAGGCCGGCTTGGCCTTCTTGAACTCCTTGCGAACCACGTCCTTCAGGAGCGCCATCATCAGGGTGCGGTTGTACTTCGCGTACTCCTGCGCCCAGTAGAGATCATTCCTGTAGGCCGCCATCTGCGGGGTGTCCGAGACGAAGACGGCGAGGTCGCGGTCGACCAGGCCCTGGTTGTGCGGGAGCTTCTGGGCCACGCCGATGTGGTGCTCGGCGAGTTCCTTGCCAATGTTCCGGGAACCGGAGTGCAGCATGAGCCAGACGGAATCGGACTGGTCGAGACACAATTCGATCATGTGGTTGCCGCTTCCCAGCGTTCCCATCTGCTGGTGCGCCCGCTCCTGGCGGAACTTGACCGCGTCGGCAACCCCGTCGAAGCGTCCCCAGAACTCCCCCCACCCGGCCGTCGCCAGTCCGTGGAAGTCTCCCGGTTCCACCGGGTCCGCGTGCATCCCCCGCCCCACCGGAATCGCCTGCTCGACCTTCGACCGCAGTCGCGACAGGTCGCCCGGGAGGTCGTTGGCCGTCAGGGACGTTTTCACCGCCGACATCCCGCAGCCGATGTCGACGCCGACCGCCGCCGGGCACACGGCACCCTGCATGGCGATGACGGAACCGACCGTGGCGCCCTTGCCGTAGTGGACGTCCGGCATGACCGCGAGGCCCTTGATCCACGGCAGGGACGAGACGTTGCGCAGTTGCTGGAGCGCCCCCTCCTCGACGCCGGCCGGGTCGGTCCACATCCGGATGGGCACCTTCGCGCCCGGTATCTCCACGTACGACATGACTTCCTCATTCCCCCGCGAACAACCTAACAAAAAGGACAAAAGGCTCAATAAAGGCATAGCGCAAATGCGTCGCCAGGGCACCCGAAAACAGACTTGGGACCGGCGTTCACGGCAGTGCGTGCGGTACACATTGTCTCCAGGGGACGCCCCGCTGCGGCAAGCGATTAACCAGCGGGGACACTGGAGCAGGACCGAGCGACCCAGTGAACGGAAAGGGGCCTGACCGTGCAGCGGAAGGCGTACGTAACCGGCATCGCCGCCCTCCTCGCGGCCCTGCTGGCCGGCTGCACGAGCGGTTCCAGCGGCGGCGACGACATCAGCGACAAGAACGCCGACGCGGGCACCTCCACCGTCGCCGCCCAGCCCGGCAAGTACCGCACCCTCCCCGAGCCCTGCGGCGCGGTCAGCCAGGACACCCTCGACTCCCTCCTCCCGGGCATCGCCCAGATCACCGACGAGGAGCAGCGCGACAAGGCCTACGCCGGCGAGGCCTCGCTCACCTACGACACGGACCGCAAGGTCGGCTGCCGCTGGAAGGTCGAGTCGGCCGACGCCACCGACCGGCTGTCCGTCGACTTCGAGCGCGTGGTCTCCTACGACAACGCGGTCAGCGACGACAACGAGGCGCAGACCATCTACACGCAGCGGGAGTCGGCGGCCGGGATCCCCCAGTCCGCGCCCCCGAGCGCCACCGAGTCGCAGTCGCCGTCCGGGCCGGCCTCCGGGACACCGTCCCCGTCCGTTTCCTCCTCGGAGTCCGACTCCCCCTCGGACTCCACCAGCCCCTCCACCTCGGCGTCCGGCTCGGCCTCCGCCTCGACCGCCGCGGCCGACCTCCAGCCCCGGACCCTCGCCGACCTCGGCGACGAGGCGTATCTCGACGACCAGCCCAGCGGCTCCGGTTCGACGGCCGAACAACGCACGGTCACTGTGGTGTTCCGCACGTCCAACGTCGTGGTGACCATCGAGTACGAGGAGCAGCCGATGGCCATGGGCACCGTCCCGGACAGCAAGGAACTGCAGGACAGGGCCCAGAATCTGGCCGCCCAGCTGGCCGAGGCCCTCAACGGCTGAGCGCCCGGGCACGCCCCGCGCACCCCGTCCGCAAAGCCCGCGAACCGAAACCGCACAGCTCCCTCACCGCGTACCGTGGCCCCTCGGACCCGATCCGACCGCAGGAACCCCGAACGTATGAGTGAAGGAACCATGCAGCGAGTAGCAGTCCAGCAAGACGACCGGAACGAGCGGAACGCGCAGCGACGGGCAGGGCGCCTGCGCCGCGGCCTCGTCTGCGCGGCCGCCGTCCCCGCCGTGGCGCTGTTCGCGGCGGCCTGCTCCTCCGGCTCCGACGACGCCGCGAAGGAGACGGGCGGCGGCTCCAACCCGGCCACCGCCCCCACCGACGGCGGCTCCGGCGGGGGCGCCGCCGCTTCACCCACCGTCCAGGCGGCCAAGTACCGGAAGCTGCCGGAGCCGTGTGCGGTGCTGTCGAAGAAGACCCTCACCGCACTCGTACCGAAGGGTGCGAAGTCGGGCAAGGAGGGCTCTTCGGACGATGTGGCCACGCGAGGCAGTTGCTCCTGGAGCAGCCTGGACAACAACGGCGTCAAGGGCTCCCAGTTCCGCTGGCTCAACATCTCCTTCCTCCGCTTCGACTCGGACGCGAGCCGCGGCTCCGGCGAGAAGCAGGCCGAGGCGTACTACGGGAGCCAGCTGCAGGAGGCGCAGTCCGTGACCGGCGCCAAGAACACCAAGTCGCAGCCGGTGGCCGACACCGGCGACCAGGCGACCGTGGTGCGCTACGACCTGAAGAAGAAGGAAGGCGCCTTCCGGCAGCAGACGGTCGTGGCCCGGGTCGCGAACGTGGTCGTCACCGTCGACTACAACGGTGCGGGTCTGGCGGGCGAGAAGACGCCGGACGCGGACACCCTCACGAAGTCCGCGTCGAAGGCCGCCAAGGAGGCCGTGGCCTCGGTCGCGACGGCCAACGGCTCGGCCCCCGCCCCGAGTTCACCTGCGACGACGCCCTCGAAGAAGGCCTCCACATCGCCCTCCGCGAGCGCCTCGGCCTCCAAGTCGTCAGCCAAGAAGGACTGACCGGCCACACGCGAGCCGCACTGATGTGCCACCCTGTTGCGCGCAACAACATGCAAGGGGAGGGGAGTACGGGTGGCCGCGCCAATACAGCTGACCCGGATGCACCGCGTTCTCATCGGTGTGGTCGTGACCGGCGCGATGATCATCGCCGGAATCGGCTTCGCCGGCTCGTACGCGGCCGTCCGTGAGCTGGCCATCAAGAAGGGCTTCGGGAACTTCGCCTATGTGTTCCCGATCGGCATCGACGCGGGCATCTGCGTCCTGCTCGCCCTCGACCTGCTGCTGACCTGGATCCGCATCCCCTTCCCGCTGCTGCGGCAGACGGCCTGGCTGCTGACCGTGGCGACGATCGCCTTCAACGGCGCGGCGGCCTGGCCGGACCCGCTGGGCGTGGGCATGCACGCGGTGATCCCGATCCTGTTCGTGGTCGCCGTCGAGGCCGCCCGGCACGCGATCGGCCGGATCGCGGACATCACGGCCGACAAGCACATGGAGGGCGTCCGCCTCACCCGCTGGCTGCTCTCCCCGGTGCCCACGTTCCTGCTGTGGCGCCGGATGAAGCTGTGGGAGCTGCGCTCCTACGACCAGGTCATCAAGCTGGAGCAGGAACGTCTCGTCTACCAGGCGAGACTGCGCTCCCGCTTCGGCCGGGCATGGCGCCGCAAGGCCCCGGTGGAGTCCCTGATGCCGCTGCGGCTGGCCCGCTACGGCGTCCCCCTGGCACAGACGGCCCCGGAGGGTCTGGCGGCGGCGGGCATAGACCTGCCGGCGCTCCTGCCGGCTCCGGCGCCCACGGCCGTCCCCGAGCCCGCTCCGGCGGCCGTCGCCGCTCCCGTTGCGCAGCAGTCGGCACCGGCCGGCGAGCAGCGTCCCGAGCCGGCCGCCGGCGCCGGGCAGCCCGTGGCCGCACCGGTTCCGGCGCCGGAACTCGACCCGACGCTGAACCCCTGGCTGCACGCGAGGGACCCCCAGCAGATCGAGTACCACGGCGACTACGACCCGACGTTCGAGCCGCAGTACACCGAGGAGCAGTACGCGGCCTGGCAGTACCAGCAGGAGCAGTACCAGCGCCAGCTGCTCCAGCAGCAGTACGAGCAGGAGCAGCTCCAACGGCAGTTCCCGCCGGAGCAGCAGCTCCTGCCGGAGGAGTCGGAGTCGGAGACGACGGGCAGCTTCCCCATCCCCTCCGGTCCGGGCCGCACCCGTGAGCTCGGCGAGGGCGGCGGCCCCCCGGAGCCGACCGAGGAGGACTTCTACCTGGTCTTCAAGAAGTCGATAGACGGCGGCTACCCCAGTTCGGGCCAGTTCAAGGGCGACGTGGAGGCGACCTACGGCATCACGCTCGCGCAGCGTGACGCGGAGCGCATGGTCAACCGCTTCACCAACCGCCACACGGCGGAACTGCAGGAAGACCACATCGCGTAGGCGACGCGACGGCATGACATGAGGAAGGGGCCCTCCACCGAGGAGGGCCCCTTCCGTCGTGCCGGCCTTAGGCTCCGAGCAGGGCCCGCACCCGCTCCTGCCCCACGGCGAGCAGCAGCGTGGGCAGCCTGGGCCCGGTGTCACGGCCCACCAGCAGGTGGTAGAGCAACGCGAAGAACGTCCGCTGGGCCGTCTTGATCTCCGCCGGCAGCTCCTTGGGCGTGGCGTCGGCGGGGAACCCGGCCTGCACCTTGGGCACGCCGTAGACGAGGTGCGTCAGCCCGTCCAGCGACCAGTGCTCGGCGAGGCCGTCGAGCAGCAGCCGTACGGACTGCTGGGACGCCTCGTCGAGGGACTTCAGCAGCTCGGCGTCCGGCTCGTCCCGCACGATGGTGCGCTGGTCGGCCGGTACCTGGGTGTTGATCCAGGCCTCGGCCTTGTCGTAGCGCGGCCGGGCCTCGTCCACCGACGTCAGCGGGTTGGACGGGTCCAGCTCGCTGAGGATGCGCAGCGCCTGGTCCTCGTGCCCGGCGGTGATGTCGGCGACCGACGCCAGCGTCCGGTACGGCAGCGGCCGCGCGGTCCGCGGCAGCTCACCGGCGGCCGTGCCCACCGCACGCGCGTGCGCGGCGACGTCGGCGGGCAGCGCGGCGCCCTCGGCCACCTTGGCGTCCAGCTTGTCCCACTCGTCGTAGAGCCGCTGGATCTCCTGGTCGAAGGCGATCTTGAAGGACTGGTTGGGCCGGCGGCGGGCGTAGAGCCAGCGCAGCAGCTGCGGCTCCATGATCTTCAACGCGTCGGCAGGCGTGGGCACGCCACCGCGCGAGGACGACATCTTCGCCATCCCGCTGATGCCCACGAACGCGTACATCGGTCCGATGGGCTGCTGCCCGCCGAAGATCCCGACGATCTGCCCGCCCACCTGGAAGCTCGAACCCGGCGACGAGTGGTCGACCCCGCTCGGCTCGAAGACGACGCCCTCGTACGCCCAGCGCATCGGCCAGTCGACCTTCCAGACCAGCTTGCCCCGGTTGAACTCGCTCAGCCGGACGGTCTCGGTGAAGGCGCACTCGGTGCAGACGTAGGTCAGCTCGGTGGTGTCGTCGTCGTAGGCGGTGACGGTCGTCAGGTCCTTGCCGCAGCCGCCGCAGTACGGCTTGTAGGGGAAGTAGCCGGCGGAGCCCGCGGAACCGTCGTCCTCGCTCGCCGCGCCCGAGCCCTCCGCGGCCTCCAGCTCGGCCTCGTCGACGGCCTTCTGCTGCTGCTTCTTCGCGGGGGCCTTCTTGGTCCGGTACTGGTCGAGGATCGCGTCGATGTCACCGCGGTGCTTCATGGCGTGCAGGATCTGCTCCCGGTACACCCCGGAGGTGTACTGGGCGGTCTGGCTGATCCCGTCGAACTCCACGCCCAGCTCGGCCAGCGCCTCGACCATCGCGGCCTTGAAGTGCTCGGCCCAGTTCGGGTACGCGGAGCCCTGCGGGGCGGGCACCGAGGTGAGCGGCTTGCCGATGTGCTCGGCCCAGGACCCGTCGACGCCCGCGATGCCGGCCGGCACCTTGCGGTACCGGTCGTAGTCGTCCCAGGAGACCAGGTGCCGGACCTGGTACCCGCGCCGCCGGACCTCGTCCGCGACCAGGTGCGGGGTCATGACCTCGCGCAGGTTCCCCAGGTGGATGGGTCCGGACGGGGAGAGCCCGGACGCGACGACGACCGGTTTGCCCGGGGCCCGACGCTCCGACTCCTCGATGACCTCATCCGCGAAACGGGAGACCCAGTCGGTGGTCTCGGTGCTCTGAGCCACGATCGGCACGTCCTTCTTTCTGGCACGGGGCAGCCGGTACGGTCGCACGGCTGACCGCTCCATTCTCCCAGCCGACCCCGAATCCACGAAAGCGGGTTACCGGCGCGCCCCTCGGCCCGGCGGCACGGCCGCACTCCCAGGGGCGCTGGGGGCGCCCCTGGCCGAAGGCCGGGGGCAGGAACCGCGCGACACGCCACGCCGCACCCCGCATCCGGCGACGCACACCCACCCCCGAGCTCGTGGCCGCGAAAACCCCTTTACCCCGCGTGAAATACTGGAGCCGTCTGTCAGAACCCCCGAGGAGAACGGCTCCCACCCCATGGCCCCGGTCACGTCCCTCAGCGACGCCGTGAACAAGCAGCTCACCGACGCCCTCTCGGCCACCCTGCCGGAGGCCGCCGTCGACCCGCTGCTGCGACGTAGCGACCGGGCCGACTTCCAGGCGAACGGCATCCTCGCCGCCGCCAAGAAGGCGAAGGCCAACCCCCGGGAGCTGGCGGCGCAGGTCGTCTCCCACGTCGTCACCGGCGCGGACCTGATCCAGGACGTCGAGGTCTCCGGCCCCGGCTTCCTCAACATCACCCTCTCCGACCGGGCGATCACCGAGAACCTGGCCGCGCGGTACGCGGACGGCGACCGGCTCGGCGTGGCGGCCAAGGAGCACCCGGGCGTCACGGTCATCGACTACGCCCAGCCGAACGTGGCCAAGGAGATGCACGTCGGCCACCTGCGCTCCGCGGTGATCGGCGACGCGCTGCGCGGCATGCTCGACTTCACCGGCGAGCGGACCATCGGCCGGCACCACATCGGCGACTGGGGCACCCAGTTCGGCATGCTCATCCAGTACCTGATCGAGAACCCGGACCAGCTGTCCACGGAGACCGACACGGACGGCGAGCAGGCCATGTCGAACCTGAACCGGGTCTACAAGGCCTCCCGGGCGGTCTTCGACGCGGACGAGGACTTCAAGGAGCGGGCCCGCAAGCGGGTGGTCGCCCTGCAGTCCGGCGACAAGGAGACCCTCGACCTGTGGCAGCGGTTCGTGGACGAGTCGAAGGTCTACTTCTACTCGGTCTTCGAGAAGCTCGACATGGAGATCCGGGACGACGAGATCGTCGGCGAGTCGGCGTACAACGACGGCATGCCCGAGACCGCCCGGATCCTGGAGGAGACGGGCGTCGCGGTCCGTTCCGAGGGCGCGCTCGTCGTCTTCTTCGACGAGATCCGGGGCAAGGACGACCAGCCGGTCCCGCTGATCGTGCAGAAGGCCGACGGCGGGTTCGGCTACGCGGCCTCCGACCTGACGGCGATCCGCAACAGGGTCACCGGCCTGCACGCCACCTCGCTGCTCTACGTCGTGGACGTCCGTCAGTCGCTGCACTTCAAGATGGTGTTCGAGACGGCCCGGCGGGCGGGCTGGCTCACCGACGACGTCACCGCGCACAACATGGGCTACGGCACGGTGCTGGGTGCGGACGGCAAGCCCTTCAAGACGCGTGCGGGCGAGACCGTACGGCTGGAGGACCTGCTGGACGAGGCGGTGCAGCGGGCCGCCGAGGTGGTCCGGGAGAAGGCGCGGGACCTCACCGAGGCCGAGATCCAGGAGCGGGCGGCCCAGGTCGGCATCGGTGCCGTGAAGTACGCGGACCTGTCGACGTCGCCCAACCGGGACTACAAGTTCGACCTGGACCAGATGGTCTCGCTCAACGGCGACACCTCCGTCTACCTCCAGTACGCGTACGCCCGGATCCAGTCCATCCTGCGCAAGGCCGGGGAGGTCCGGCCCGCCGCCCACCCCGAGCTGGAACTGCACGCGGCGGAGCGGGCGCTGGGCCTGCACCTGGACGTGTTCGGCGGCACGGTCTTCGAGGCCGCCGCGGAGTACGCCCCGCACAAGCTGGCCGCGTACCTGTACCAACTCGCCTCTCTCTACACGTCGTTCTACGACAAGTGCCCGGTCCTGAAGGCCGACACCCCCGCCCAGGTGGAGAACCGTCTCCTCCTGTGCGACATGACGGCCCGCACCCTTCACCAGGGCATGGCCCTGCTGGGCATCCGGACGCCCGAGCGGCTCTGAGGCCCGAAGCCGCCCGGACCGTCCGGGCGGCTCAGCAGTAGGCGTTGAAGTCCCAGAACGCGGCCCTGGTCGCCGGTCCCGCGACACCGTCGACGTCGAGGTTGTAGCCGTACTGGTTCAGGTAGCCCTGCAGCGCCCTGATCGTGTTCGGTCCGACGACCCCGTCGACGGTGCCGGCGCCCAGGCCCTGGTCGTTGAACATCCGCTGGGCCGCCTTCCAGCTGCTGGTGCCCAGCTGTCCGTCGATCGCGCCGGGGTTGTAGCCCCACCGCGCCATCCAGCACTGCCAGTTCGCGGCGTGCGCGGTGTCCAGGCCGAGGTTGTTCACGGCCTGGATGCCGGCGGTCCGGGCACTCACCGCGGTCCTGGCCGACTGCGGGGCGGCGTAACCCGTGCCGGCGGCCGCCAGGCCGCCGGCGGCGAGCCCCGCCACGGCGACGGCACCGACCAGGGTCCTGGCCAGAAGGTTCGATCGCATGCGTTCCTCTTTCCGGTCGTGAGAACAGATCGATCCGAGCGTGCGGGCCGGAGCGCGGCACAGGCCACGGCTCCCCCACAGGTGACGGCCGGACGGGACACCGCATGCGCCGGCCTGCGCATACGCCGGGCGTGTCGGCGACACGCCGGTACGGCGGAACGGGAACCGCCCCGGTCATACGGGATGCGGCCCCGCGGCGTCCTTCGGGTGGGGACGACGATCGGGGGACCATGTCGCGTCACCGGAAGGCGCTGCCTGCCGAGCTGGAGCCGTGTTCACGGCAGTTGATCGTGCGGCTGCGGCGGCTGAAGGAGCACAGCGGGCTGAGTCTGCACCGGCTGGCGTCGCACACCGGGTACAGCCCGAAGTCCTGGGAGCGCTATCTGGCCGGCCGTTCACTGCCGCCCCCGGAGGCGGTGGCGGCGCTGGCCCGGCTCGGCGGCGGCGATCCGGTGGGACTGCTCGCCCTGCACGAGGTCGCGGCCCGGGGCGGCGGCACGGAGGCGGTGCCCGCCGCCCTGCGCGCGGTACGGGACCGCACCGGGCTGAGCCTGGCGGGGCTGGCGGCGAGAACGACGTTCAGCAAGTCGTCCTGGCAGCGCTATCTGGGCGGCCGCACCCTGCCGCCGCGCGCGGCCGTGGAACAGCTCTGCGCCCTGGCGGGTGAACCGGCCGGACGCTGCCTGGCGTTGCGGGAGGTGGTGGCGGCGCAGGGACTCGGCGGGGAGTGACGGGATCGCTTCCCAGGGGCGCAACCGCCGTTGTCAGTGGGCGCCCTTACAGTCTGTCCATGGCGACTCTTCCCAACCCGCTGCCCAAGCTGGCGACCGACCCGAGCGGCCGGTCCCTGGGGCTCCAACTCCCGCCCGGGACACTGCTGGACGAGACCCTGGACGGCCCGTGGCACCAGCCGCTGCTGTGGTACGCGGGCCAGCCCGCCGGTCCCGGGACGTGGACGGCGCTGGGCGCGCCGGCCGGCCGGGCGGGGCTGCTGCCGGTGCTGATCGACGTCTCCGAGGTGGACGACTGGGAGTTCGCGCCCGAGGAGACGTCGTACCCCGGGGACCACGACGCCGACGAGGTGCTGGAGGACTACTGGGAGGAGGACCCGCCGGACGGCGAGGAGTGGCCGGGGCTCGCCCCCGCCCCGGCGCTGGTCGCCGACCCGGACCTGCGGGCCGCCGACGTCGCCGACGTGCTCAGCCAGGGGCGGCCCTGGCTGAAGGAGCCGCACCTGGCGCTGGTGTCGGCCCGGCGCAGCGCGGACATACCGGCGGCCATCGGCTGGAGCGGGCCGGTGAACCACGAGGAGGACGTGGCCCGGCTGTGCGCGGTGCTGCGCTCCTGGGAGGACCGCTTCGGAATCCGGGTGGTGGCCCTCGGCCTGGACCATCTCGCCGTCTCCGTGGCCGCCCCGCCCGCGGACCTCGACGAGGCGGCGGCGGTGGCCGCCGAGCACTTCGCGTTCTGCCCGTACAGCGTGCTGCCGGGCGCCGACGACACCCTCTCGTCGTACGCCGGACAACTGGTGGGCGAGCGGCTGTGGCACTTCTGGTGGGACTGAGCCGGGGGACTGAGCCGGGGGGGCTGAGCCGGGGGGGCCGGCACGCCTCAGGTGCTGAGCCCCGCGGCCAGCCTGCGCAGCCCCTCCCCGATCTCCTCGGGTGTCTGGGTCACGAAGCACAGGCGCAGGGTGGTGCGGTCGGGGCGGGCGGCGTAGAAGGGCTCACCGGGGACGTAGGCGACGTCGTGCTCCACCACCCGGCGCAGCAGGGCGGTGGTGTCGTACGGCTCCGGGAGCCGGGCCCACAGGAACATGCCGCCCTCGGGCCGGTTCCAGGTGGAGCCGGCCGGCAGGGCGTCGGCGAGGCCGGCCAGCATGGCGTCCCGCCGGGCGCCGTACACGGCACGCACGGTGGCGACATGACGGTCCAGCACGTCCAGGTACCGCGCGGCGGCGAGCTGGTTGAGGGTCGGGGTGTGCAGGTCGGCCGCCTGTTTGGCGACCGCGCAGGCACGGCGCAGTGTGCCGGGGGCGCGGAGCCAGCCCAGGCGCAGGCCGGGGGCCATCACCTTGGAGAAGGAGCCGAGCAGGACCGTGCGGTCCGCGGCGCCGGGGAAGGACGCGATCCAGGAGACGCGGTCGCCTTCGTAGCGGAGTTCGCCGTAGGGGTCGTCCTCGACGATCCACAGACCGTGCCGGGCGGCGGTGGTGGCCAGGGCGGCGCGGCGGGCGGCGGGCATGGTGCGGCCGGTGGGGTTCTGGAAGGTGGGGACGAGATAGAGGAGCTTGGGCCGCTCGGCGCGGATCAGTTCCTCCAGGGCGGCCGGATCGACGCCGTCCGCATCGCAGGGGACCGGCAGGATCCGGGCCCCGGCCAGCCCGAAGACCTGAAGTGCCGCCAGATAGCAGGGACTTTCGACGAGGACCGTGTCGCCGGGGTCTGTCAGCGCGCTCGCCAGGAGGGACAGTGCCTGCTGCGAGCCGGTGGTGACGAGCAGGTCGTCGGGGTCGGTGGGCAGGCCCTGTGCGGTGACGCGCGCCGCCACTGCGGATCTCAGAGCCGGTTCGCCCTCCGTGGTCGAGTACTGCAACGCCCGCTCCGGCGACTCCTCCAGCACCGCCCGGAAGGCGGCCGCGATGCCCTCCCGGTCGAAGAGTTCGGGGGCCGGCAGCCCGCCCGCGAAATTGATCACCTCGGGACGGGCGGTCACCGCGAGGATCTCCCGAACCGGCGAACCGCCGACGGTACGGGCACGGGCCGCGAGCGGTGGCAGGGCGGCTGGGGCACGGGTGACGGACATGGACGGCTCCTCCGGCTGATCCTCGTCTTGGCCGGAGCCTAGAGAGGTGGATGCTGTCTACACCTGTGATTCCGCGATACGGACGAACGGCGCCCGGCAGCCCGTTCCGGTCACCCGGGCGTCCCGTCCCGGCATCCCACGAGATGGGATCCGCGCACGTCACAGCCGTGGACCGGGCTCACACGTCCCGAATCGTCCAGGAGGTCTGGCGTGGGGACGCCCCGCCCCACAGGCTGAGGGCACCTCGCGATCGGCGGCCGCGCCGGCCATGCCGATCACGCCCGCCATGCCGATCACGCCCGCCGTGCCGGGCACGCCCGCCGTGCCGAACACGCAGACGACGTCGAAGGAGCCCTCGCATGTCCGCCAAGCACCCCGCCCCGGCCGCCGGCCACCGCCGTCTCCTGGCGGCGGCAGCCCTGGCGCTGGTCGCCGCGGCCGCCCTCGGCGGCTGCCGGGACGGCGAGGGCGTACGCGACGAAGGCCCCTCCGCCGCGTCGATGCCTCACCCCGCCGACGACGCGGACCGCCAGGCCTCGCCGCCCAGCGGGAACTCGTAGGCCGGACGCGCGTTGTTCCCGCTCGTGCGGAACGGCCGCCCCTTGTCGTCGATCCGCAGCGTCCCGTGCCGCGACCCGCTGGACCAGGACAGCTCCAGGTACCAGCCCACGGAGTACGCCGAGGCGTCGGCCCTGATGTAGAACACCTCGGGGTCCGAGTCGCTGACCTTGAAGGGGAAGTCCCGGTGCCCGGCCTCCGGCACGACCGCCGGCCGCATCGCGTCCAGGGCGACGGTGAAGGAGCGGGTGGGCACGTTCCCGCCGCAGCCGACGCCCGGGTATCCCATCGCGTAGTCGTTCCAGGCGAGCGGCGAACTCCGCTCCGCCGTACGGACCGTGAGCCCCTCCAGCACCACGGACCGCGCGCCGGTACCCTGCACGGTCAGCGTGACGTACTGCTCCCCCGAGGAGACCGCCTGGTGCGCGGTCACCCACGCGGTCGCGTCGGTCTCCAGCGGTGGCGGTGCCACGTCGGCCGGGCCCCGGTCGATCAGGTAGTGCTGGGAGCAGGGGCTCTCCCAGCTGTAGGGCTGGGTGTTGACGGTCAGTGGGGGCGCGGCCGTGCCGCCGTCCGCGGTGGCCGTGGAACCTGACGAGGCGGTGGCCCCGGCCGGACCGGCGGCCGGTGCCGAGGTCGGGGCGGAGGACGACGGCGAGGCCGCGGACGAACGAGGTGTCGGCGCCGTCGAGGAGCGCCCCGTGCGGTGCGGAGCGGCACCGGCGACGGTGGCGGCGCCCGCGGACCCCGTGTCCCTCTCGTCCGTCCCGCCGGAAGGGAGCTGAACGGCGAGGGCCGCGGCGCCGAGCAGCACGACGACCGCGACCCCGGCCAGGACGGCGGGCCGCGGGACACGGCGTCCGCGCCGCCCGGCGGCCCCGGGTCCGACCACCACCTCCGGCACCGGCATGGCATCAGCGCCGGGCTCGGACCCGGGCTCGGGCGCCGGCTCCTCGGGCTTCCCGGGCTCTTCGGGCTCTTCGGGCTCTTCGGGCTGCCCGCGCTTCCCCGCCTTGGCCGGGGCGTCCGCCTTCCGCCCCCGCCCCGCATCCGCCAGCACCCACCGCCGGTGCAGTTCGACGAGCTCCGCCGGACCGGCCTTGCAGAGCCGGGCGAGGCGTTCCACGGGCGCGTAGTCCGCCGGTACGGCATCCCCGTTGCAGTAGCGGTGCAGGGTCGAGGTGCTCATGTGCAGCCGCTTGGCGAGCGTGCCGTAACTCAGTCCCGAGCGGTCCTTCAACTCCCGCAACAGCTCCGCGAAGTCGCTTCCCGCAGCGCCGTCCGACACGGTTCCTCCGTCCCCCGCACCCCCGTCCCGCGTTCCAGGAAAGGGATGTTCTCCCAGTTCAGAGCCGGTGCGGCCGTTCCAGCGTCCCTGATCGTCCGGCAACTGTGGCGGACGGGACGCAGTGGCCCACAGGCTGTGGCCATCCAAGCACGCCACCACTCGAAAGAGGATTCGACATGCGTACCGCCCGCCGTGTCCGCCTGCTCGCCGCCGCCGGTGCCGCCGTCGCCGCCCTCGCCCTCACGGCCTGTGACAACGGCACGGGCACGCGGGACGAGGGAGCGTCCCGCCCGCCGACCACCACGTCGACGCAGACGACGGCGACGACAGCCACGCCGAAGCCCTCGGAGACCGCCGACGGCGGCACCGGCGCGGGTACGGGAACCGGCACCGGCACCGGCACCGGTGGGTCCACGTCCGCACCCGTGGGCGACACGGCCACGAAGAAGCCGAGCGGCGGCAGCGGCTCCGCCCAGGTCCTGTGCGACGGCTCCGACACCGCCGTCACCGTCCAGCCGCTCTCCCGCCCCCTGAACCACATGCTGATCACGGTCAGGAACACCGGCAGCAGGACCTGCTGCCTGACCTACTACCCCGTGCTCCGCTTCGACGAGATGCAGTGGGTGCCGCAGCCCGCCGAGGAGACCCACCCACAGGCGGTCACCACCCTGGCCCCGGGCGAGTCCGGGTACGCGGGCGTGCTGCTGTCCGCCGCCGACGGCAGCGGCGACGGCGGTACGACCGGACGCAGGCTGGCCGTGGCCTTCCAGGGCATGACGCCCCACAGCAGCGGCGGTGCCCCGGCGACACCGTCGCTGCCGGCGAAGGGCGTGTACTACGACAGCTCGCTGCGGGTGACCTACTGGCAGCAGGACCGGAACGACGCCCTCGACTGGTGATCCGGAGACTCAGCCGAGCATCCGGGCGGCCTCCACGGCCCAGTAGGTGAGGATGTTCTGGGCACCGGCCCGCTTGATGCCGGTCAGGGTCTCCAGGATGGCCCGGTCCCGGTCGATCCAGCCCTTCTCGGCGGCGGCCTCGATCATCGAGTACTCGCCGGAGATCTGGTAGGCGGCGACCGGCACGTCGACGGCGTCGGCGACCCGGGCGAGGATGTCGAGGTAGGGTCCGGCCGGCTTGACCATCACCATGTCGGCCCCCTCCTCCAGGTCCAGGGCCAGCTCCCGCAGGGACTCCCGCGCGTTGGCCGGGTCCTGCTGGTAGGTCTTGCGGTCTCCCTGCAGCGAGGACCCGACGGCCTCCCGGAAGGGCCCGTAGAAGGCGGAGGCGTACTTCGCGGTGTAGGCGAGGACGGCGACGTCCTCCCGCCCGATCTGGTCGAGGGCGTCGCGGACGACGCCGATCTGCCCGTCCATCATCCCGCTGGGCCCGACCACATGGGCGCCCGCGTCGGCCTGCACCTGGGCCATCTCGGCGTACCGCTCCAGGGTGGCGTCGTTGTCGACGCGTCCCTCGGCGTCCAGCACCCCGCAGTGTCCGTGGTCGGTCGTCTCGTCGAGGCAGAGGTCGGACATCACGAGCAGGTCGTCGCCGACCTCCGCCCGTACGTCCCGCAGCGCGACCTGGAGAATGCCGTCCGGGTCGGTGCCGGGCGTACCGAGGGCGTCCTTCTTGCCCTCCTCCGGCACCCCGAACAGCATGATCGCGGAGATGCCCGCCTCGACGGCCTCCAGGGCCGCCTTCTTCAGGGTGTCCCGGGTGTGCTGGACGACGCCGGGCATGCTGGCGATCGGCACCGGTTCGGTGACGCCCTCGCGCACGAACGCCGGGAGGATGAAGTCCGCGGGATGCAGCCGGGTCTCGGCGACCATGCGGCGCATGACGGGGGTGGTCCGCAGCCGCCGCGGCCGCGTGCCGGGGAAGGAGCCGTACTTCGTCATGCCGCCTACGCTACGCCCGCGACCCGGGCGCGCTTGCCGACGCGGCGTCGGCGCTCCGGCCCGGCGCGGGCCGGAGCGTCCGGTGGCGTCCTCGGAGGTCAGACCTCCAGTTCGCTCTCCAGCCCCTTGAGCTTGTGGCGGGCCAGGGCGAGGTTGCCGCGGGTCCGGTCCAGCGCGAGGGGGGGGACGGATGCCCACGCACCGCCCGCACGACAGGACAGGACAGGAAGAAGTCACCATGAACGACTCCGTGCATGACATCCTCGTCTCGTTGCGCGACCGGGTGATGGGCGTCTCCGGAACCACCCTGGCCACCGTCGACGGCCTGGTGGTCGCGAGCGACGCCGACCGGACCCACCCCGAGTCCATGGCCGCCCTCGCGGCGGCCGCCATCTCCCTCGGCCACCGCCTGGCCGAACAGGGCAGCGCCGGCTGACCGTCCAGTGCAGCTCGGGCCACGTCATCGTGACCGCGGTGGGCACCCGGGCCCTGCTGGCCGTGGTCGCCGACGAGGGCCTGGACGGCCCGGCCTTCGACCAGGAGATCCCGACGGTGATCGAGGACCTGAAGAAGGTCCTGGACCACGACCGATGCCCCGGTCAGCCATAGCGCCCGGCAGGGGCGCGAGGTACCGCGCGACAGGCCCCCGCCGGCCCGCAGATCTCCACCGGCTCGAAAAGGCGAAGGGGGCCTGAGGGGCGCAGCCCCCAGGCCCCTCGCGGCCTACCTCACGTAGTGCTGCGGCGCCGCCGCGCCCCCGGCCGCCGCTCACTGGGCCGGGTCACCGGATCGCCGGCCTCCAGCGCGGCCGCACGCCGCCGCAGCCCGAACTCCGCCAGCGCCTCCGCCAGCTTGCCGGCCGACGGCTCCGGAGCCATCACGTCCACCCGCAGCCCGTGCTCCTCGGCCGTCTTGGCCGTGGCCGGGCCGATGCACGCGATAACGGTCACGTTGTGCGGCTTGCCCGCGATGCCGACCAGGTTCCGCACTGTGGACGACGACGTGAAGAGCACCGCGTCGAAGCCGCCGCCCTTGATCGCCTCGCGGGTGTCGGCCGGCGGCGGCGACGCCCGCACGGTCCGGTAGGCCGTGACGTCGTCCACCTCCCAGCCCAGCTCGATCAGCCCGGCGACCAGCGTCTCCGTGGCGATGTCGGCGCGCGGCAGGAACACCCGGTCGATCGGGTCGAAGACCGGGTCGTAGGGCGGCCAGTCCTCAAGGAGTCCGGCGGCGGACTGCTCGCCCGAGGGCACCAGGTCCGGCTTCACGCCGAAGGCGACCAGGGCCTTCGCGGTCTGCTCGCCGACCGCCGCGACCTTGATGCCGGCGAAGGCGCGTGCGTCGAGCCCGTACTCCTCGAACTTCTCCCGTACGGCCTTGACCGCGTTCACCGAGGTGAAGGCGATCCACTCGTACCGGCCGGTGACCAGGCCCTTGACCGCGCGCTCCATCTGCTGGGGCGTGCGCGGCGGCTCGACGGCGATGGTCGGCACCTCGTGCGGCACGGCGCCGTACGAGCGCAGTTGGTCGGAGAGGGTCGCCGCCTGCTCCTTCGTCCGTGGCACGAGCACCTTCCAGCCGAACAGCGGCTTGGACTCGAACCACGACAACTGGTCGCGCTGGGCGGCGGAGGACCGCTCACCGACCACGGCTATCACCGGCCGGCCGCCCTCCGGGGAGGGCAGCGCCTTCGCCTGCTTCAGGGTCTGGGCGACCGTGCCGAGGGTGGCGGTCCAGGTCCGCTGCCGGGTGGTGGTGCCGGCGACGGTGACCGTCATCGGGGTGTCCGGCTTGCGGCCGGCGGCGACCAGTTCCCCGGCGGCCGCGGCCACCGAGTCGAGGGTCGTCGACACCACGACCGTGCCGTCGGAGGCACCGACCTCGGTCCAGCACCGGTCGGAGGCGGTACGGGCGTCGACGAAACGCACGTCCGCACCCTGCGCGTCCCGCAGCGGTACGCCGGCGTAGGCGGGCACGCCGACCGCCGTCGCGACACCCGGGACGACCTCGAAGGGCACACCGGCGGCGGCGCAGGCGAGCATTTCCTCGGTCGCGTACGTATCAAGTCCCGGGTCCCCGGACACCGCACGGACGACCCGCCTGCCGCCCCGCGCGGCCTCCATGACAAGATGAGCGGCATCCCGCGCGGGCGGGAGCGCGGCGGTTGTTGACGCTCCGTCAACAACCTTGAGTTGAGGCGTGCCTGTGCCCTGATACGGGTCCGCCGAGGAACCCGGATTCATGGGTACGACGGAGACGCCCTGCCTGGCGTGGGCTCTGATCACGTCGAGCACCTCGTGCTCGGCGACCAGGACGTCCGCGCTGGACAGTGCCTCCACGGCACGCAAGGTCAGCAGCCCCGGATCCCCGGGTCCGGCACCCAGGAAGGTGACGTGCCCGTGTTCAAGGCCGGCGGGAAGGTTGGTGGGGCTCACTGTGCTCGCTCCCCCATCAGACCGGCCGCGCCCTGGGCAAGCATCTCGATGGCGAGTTCGCGACCGAGCGCCGTCGCCTGGTCGATTGTCTCGGGCACGGGACCGGTGGTGGACATCTGCACCATCCGTGTGCCGTCGGTCGTACCGACGACGCCACGCAGGCGCATTTCCTTGACAGTCTGCCCGTCGGCCAGAAGGTCGGCCAGCGCGCCCACAGGGGCGGAGCAGCCGGCCTCCAGGGCGGCGAGCAGTGATCGCTCGGCGGTCACGGCGACCCGCGTGAACGGGTCGTCGAGTTCCCCGAGCGCGGCGATCAGCGACGCGTTGTCCGCGGCGCATTCGACCGCCAGTGCCCCCTGGCCGGGGGCGGGCAGAACCGTGTCGACCGACAGGAAGTCGGTCACCTCGTCGAGCCGGCCGATGCGGCTGAGTCCGGCCGCGGCCAGCACCACCGCGTCCAGCTCGCCGTCGTATATGTATCCGATCCGCGTGTCGACGTTGCCGCGGACCGGGACGGTCTCGACGTCGAGCCCGTGGGTGCGCGCGTACGCGTTCAGTTGCGCCGCCCGGCGTGGCGAACCGGTGCCGATGCGGGCCCCGCGGGGCAGGTCGGTGAACTTCAGCGCGTCCCGGGCGACGATCACGTCACGCGGGTCCTCGCGTACCGGTACGGCGGCCAGGACCAGGTTCTCGGGCTGCGTGGTCGGCAGGTCCTTCAGCGAGTGAACCGCGAAGTCGACCTCCCCGCGCAGCAGCGCGTCCCGCAGGGCGGTCACGAAGACCCCCGTGCCGCCGATCTGTGCGAGGTGCTCGCGGGAGGTGTCACCGTAGGTGGTGATCTCGACGAGCTCGACGGGCCGTCCGGTCACCCGGCCCACGGCTTCCGCCACCTGCCCGGACTGGGCCATGGCGAGTCTGGATCGCCTGGTCCCCAGTCTCAGTGGGTTGTCACTCATGCCGGTCGGTCCTTCTTGTCTGTGCTTTCCACGGCCCGGGAGACGGCAGCCACCGTCTCGGGGTCGAGGTCGAACAGGGTCCGCAGCGCGTCCGCGTACCCGGCGCCGCCGGGCTCGGCCGCGAGCTGCTTGACCCGTACGGTCGGCGCGTGCAGGAGCTTGTCGACGACCCGGTGCACGGCTTGGCGGATCTCCCCGCGCTGCCGTTCGTCCAGGCCGGGCAGGCGTCCGTCGAGCCGCGCGATCTCACCGGCCACCACGTCGGCGGCCATGGTGCGCAGCGCGACCACGGTCGGCGTGATGTGCGCGGCTCGCTGTGCCGCCCCGAAGGCGGTCACCTCGTCGGCGACGATCTCCCGCACCTGGTCCACGTCGGCCGCCATGGGGGCGTCCGCGGACGCTCCCGCCAGCGACTCGATGTCCACCAGCCGCACCCCGGCCAGCCGGTGCGCGGCCGCGTCGATGTCGCGGGGCATGGCGAGGTCGAGGAGGAACAGCTCGGGGGCGGGCCGGTCGAAGCCGGCGACCGGCTCGGGCCTGCGCAGCTCGGGAATGCGTCCCACCCGGGCGACGGCCGCGGCGAGCGCGCCGATCAGCTCCGCGTCGGTCTCGGGGGTACGGCGCCCGGCCTCCCGGATGTCGACGGTGGCGTTGTCCACCCAGGCCGCGTGCTGCTCCAGCTCGGCGGCGGCCATCCCGGCGACGGCGGCCTCGCCCATCACGGAGAAGCCGCTCTGCTCGGCGGTGAGGTCGAGCGGGCAGTTCTCGTCGTTGCCGGGGCCGGCGGCGGCCGGCTTGGGGGCGCCCTGCGCCGGCCGGTCGTCCGCGATCTCGGCGACCGGCGCGCCGGTCCGTCCCTCGACCGCCGCGGCGACCGCCTCGGCCGTCAGCACCAGACCGGTCGCCCCCGTGCAGGAGACGACCACGTCGGCACGTGTCAGCTCGGCCGGCACCGCGCCCATCGGTACCGCGCGGGCCACCACGTCCGTGTCGCCGCTCTCGTTCAGGATCTGGGCCAGGCGCGCGGCGCGGTCGTACGTCCGGTTCGCCACGACGATCTCCGCGACGCCGGCCCGGGCCAGCGTGGCGGCGGCCAGCGAGGACATCGAACCGGCGCCGATGACCAGCGCCTTGCGGCCCTTGGCCCAGGTCTCGACGTCGCTGCCGGCGGCCAGCTGTGCCAGGCCGAAGGTGACCAGCGACTGTCCGGCCCGGTCGATGCCGGTCTCGGAGTGGGCGCGCTTGCCGACCCTGAGCCCCTGCTGGAAGAGGTCGTTCATCAGCCGGCCGGCGCTGTGCAGGTCCTGCGCCAGGGCGAGCGAGTCCTTGATCTGCCCGAGGATCTGGCCCTCGCCCACGACCATCGAGTCCAGGCCGCAGGCCACCGAGAACAGATGGTGGACGGCCCGGTCCTCGTAGTGCACGTAGAGATAAGGGGTGAGCTCGTCGAGACCGACCCCGCTGTGCTGGGCGAGCAGCGTGGACAGCTCGGCGACTCCGGCGTGGAACTTGTCCACGTCGGCGTAGAGCTCGATGCGGTTGCAGGTGGCGAGCACCGCGGCCTCGGCCGCCGGTTCGGCGGCGACCGTGTCCTGGACCAGCTTGACCTGGGCGTCCGTGGTGAGCGCGGCCCGTTCCAGGACGCTGACCGGCGCGCTGCGGTGGCTCAGCCCGACGACGAGGAGACTCATGCCGGCATCACGGCGGGTACGTCCCCGTCGGGTCCCTGCTCGGTGGACTCCTGGTGGGCGACGGCGGGCGCAGCGGTCGCCTCGTGTTCCTCGCCGGCCTTGCGCTGCTCGTGGAAGGCGAGGATCTGCAGCTCGATGGAGAGGTCGACCTTGCGCACGTCGACGCCGTCCGGGACGGTCAGCACGGTCGGCGCGAAGTTGAGGATGGAGGTGACACCGGCGGCCACGAGCCGGTCGCAGACCGGCTGGGCGGCACCCGCGGGCGTGGCGATGACCCCGATCGACACACCGTTGTCGGTGATGATCTTCTCCAGGTCGTCCGTGTGCTGCACCGGAATGCCCGCGACCGGCTTTCCGGCCATCGCCGGGTCGGCGTCGATGAGGGCCGCGACCCGGAAGCCACGGGAGGCGAAGCCGCCGTAGTTGGCCAGGGCGGCGCCGAGGTTGCCGATACCGACGATCACGACCGGCCAGTCCTGGGTCAGGCCCAGCTCACGGGAGATCTGGTAGACGAGGTACTCGACGTCGTAGCCGACACCGCGCGTTCCGTACGAACCCAGGTAGGAGAAGTCCTTGCGCAGCTTCGCGGAGTTGACCCCCGCGGCGGCCGCCAGCTCCTCGGAGGAGACCGTGGGCACCGAGCGTTCCGACAGTGCGGTCAGCGCCCGGAGGTACAGCGGAAGCCTGGCGACGGTGGCCTCGGGGATCCCTCGGCTGCGAGTCGCCGGTCGGTGAGTTCGGCCAGTTGCCACGGTGCTCCTGCGGGTAGAGCGGGGCTGCGGACGGTCACACGTTCCCAGACCGCCCCGTCGACAGCAGGCTATGTCTTTGTGAACGCGTGCACAAAGATGGTGTCCGATTTGCCCGGCCAACGTGACCGGGGTCACGCGCCCCCGGCGCGGTGACGGGGAACCGGCGCAGAGGTGGTCGCGCTCCATCTCGATTGGGGGCAAAACGGTACACACTCCTCACTCATCCCGCCCCCGAGACCAAGCCGCCGTCGATCCTAAGCGACTTTGCGTCCCGTTTGGACTAGTCGGTCAGTGCCTTGCGGAGGCGCTCTTCGTTCACACGCCAGAAGGTGTGCTGTTCACCGTCGACGAGTACGACCGGGATCTGCTCCCAGTACAGATCGTGCAGTTGCGAATCCTGGGTGATGTCCCTCTCCTCCCACTCCACCCCCAGCTCGCCGCACACCTTCTCGACCACGACCTGTGCGTCATCGCACAAATGACAACCCGGCTTACGGATCAGAGTGACCAAACGCGCACGAGACGCAGGTGCCTTCCGGCTGAAGAGAGGACTCATGCGGTCCATTCTCCCGCCCTGCCACGCCCTGTTCGACGCCCTGTTTAACGGAGCGGTCGCAGAGAGTTCACACCCGCCCAACTCCCGCGACTCCGGGACCACCGAACAGACTGGCTATGCTCACGACATGGCCGCTCTCGGATGGCTCACTCCCCGTAGGCGCTCCGCCACGGCGCGGAGCGTGTTGGCAGGCGAGGCCTCGGCGGAGGCCGCGCGCAAGAGCCAGGAAGCCCTGGCCGAGGACGCGTCGGCCCCGGCCGACGGCGCCCTGTCCACGGACGCCGCGGAACCGGACTTCCCCGTGCTCGGCGACACCCGGGCCGCCGCGTTCTTCGACCTCGACAACACGGTCATGCAGGGCGCCGCGATCTTCCACTTCGGCCGAGGCCTGTACAAGCGGAAGTTCTTCGAGACCCGTGACCTGGCCAGGTTCGCCTGGCAGCAGGCATGGTTCCGGCTGGCCGGCGTCGAGGACCCGCAGCACATCCAGGACGCGCGGGACTCCGCCCTGTCCATCGTCAAGGGCCACCGCGTCGCCGAGCTCCAGACCATCGGCGAGGAGATCTACGACGAGTACATGGCCGAGCGCATCTGGCCCGGCACCCGGGCCCTCGCCCAGGCCCACCTGGACGCGGGCCAGAAGGTGTGGCTCGTCACGGCGGCGCCGGTGGAGATCGCCGGTGTGATCGCCCGCCGCCTGGGCCTGACCGGAGCGCTCGGCACGGTCGCCGAGTCGGTGGGCGGCATCTACACGGGCAAGCTGGTCGGCGAGCCGCTGCACGGCCCGGCGAAGGCCGAGGCGGTACGCGCCCTCGCCGCCGCCGAGGGACTGGACCTCTCCCGCTGCGCGGCGTACAGCGACTCCCACAACGACATCCCGATGCTCTCCCTGGTCGGTCACCCGTACGCCATCAACCCGGACACGAAGCTGCGCAGGCACGCCCGCGAGATGGACTGGCGCCTGCGCGACTACCGGACGGGCCGCAAGGCGGCGAAGGTGGGCATCCCGGCGGCGGCCGGGGTGGGAGCGGTGGCCGGCGGCACGGCGGCGGCGATCGCGCTGAGCCGACGGCGCCGGTAGCGCGGGGCGCGACATCGCCGCAGGACCGCGGGGGGTGCCCCGGCCGCGGGTGACCCGTGGTCGCCCGCGCGGTTTCCCCCGCCCCTGACGGGACGCCTCAAACCTCACGCGCCCGAATTATCGCGGCGCCATCCCAACACGCCCTCGACTCCGCCTCAACACGCATGTTTCTGATCAACAACCGATCACCTTGCGACACTTGAACCATCCCAAACCGGTTACAGAAGCGACGCAATCGGTGATTTGAGCAACTCGGTGTAGCAGTGCCTGCACGAAGCGTTATTCTCCTCAGACGCAAACCGGTACCCCTCCGTCGCTACGACGGGTGAAAGGTTCCGCACTGCACGTGATGGAAGCTCTGCCTCTGGGAGTCCCGTGTACCCACACGTCGGGGTTGACGCCTCGGGCCTGGCTACGCTGCGCGCAACTGTCGCAACGGTCAAAGAGACGCTGCGCGGCCTTGTCCCGACCGCGTACGCCGTCCCCGCCTTCGCCACGGCCGCACCGATCGGCCCGTGCTACGCACTGGCCGACGGCAGTGCGGCCGTGAGCAGACGCGGCCGTGCCTCCGGCACCGCCGCGCCCACCGCCCGCCGTCCGGCCGCGGACAGCGACAGCGCCCGCATGATGGATCTCGTGGAGCGCGCCCAGGCCGGCGAGTCCGACGCCTTCGGACGCCTCTACGACCAGTACAGCGACACCGTGTACCGCTACATCTACTACCGCGTCGGCGGCAAGGCGACCGCCGAGGACCTCACCAGTGAGACGTTCCTGCGCGCCCTCAGAAGGATCGGCACCTTCACCTGGCAGGGCCGTGACTTCGGCGCCTGGCTGGTCACCATCGCCCGCAACCTGGTCGCCGACCACTTCAAGTCGAGCCGGTTCCGGCTGGAGGTCACCACCGGCGAGATGCTCGACGCCAACGAGGTCGAACGCTCCCCGGAGGACTCCGTCCTGGAGTCCCTGTCGAACGCCGCCCTCCTGGACGCCGTACGCCGGCTCAACCCCCAGCAGCAGGAGTGCGTGACGCTCCGCTTCCTCCAGGGCCTCTCGGTCGCCGAGACGGCCCGCGTGATGGGCAAGAACGAGGGTGCCATCAAGACCCTCCAGTACCGGGCCGTGCGCACGCTCGCCCGGCTCCTCCCGGACGACGTGCGCTGAGGCGGGCACCCTCGGCGACATCCAACTCACGTTCGGTGAAAGCCCGTTGCCTTTCTCAGCCGATCGTCGTTCGTCCGTAACCCAAGTGCCGAGCCGCTCGTTGTGCGGGATACAGGCTCCCTGTGGTCACGTCCAGCAAGACCCTGATCACACGATCGTGTGGTTCGGTCGAGGGCGTGCAACCCTCAGGACCCCCTGGGGAGTCGATCGTCATGACGAGAGGAGGTGCCGCCAGTGATCGCGAACGTATCGGCACACCGGCGGGCGAACGCCTTCGCCCAGGCCCTGGAGGAGCAGCCCGACCGGGACCCGGCGGCCGAGCGGTCCGAGGTGCCGGCGGGCGACCCGCCGGTCACCGCGGACCGGGCCGAGCGGACCGAGCAGGGCGAGCTGCTGGCCCTGGCGACAGGGCTCGCCGCACTGCCCAAGCCGGTGCTCGACCCGGAGGTCAAGGTCGTCCACCGGGCCCAGCTGGTGGCCGCGATGGAGGCCATGCTGGCGGAGGGCACCCTGGGCGGGGCGGCGGACGCGTCGCTTCCGGAGCAGCGCTCCCACCGGTCCAAGGGCGCACACCGGGCCGGCGCGCTGGGCAAACTACGACCGCGTTCCCGGCTCACCAAGGGGCTGGCCGCGGGCGGTCTGAGCGTCGGCGTGGCCGCCGGAGCCTTCGGCGGTGTCGCCGCCGCCAGCTCCGACGCCCTGCCCGGCGACTCGCTGTACGGCCTGAAGCGCGGCATCGAGGACTTCAAGCTCAACTATCTGTCCGACGGCGAGGACCAGCGCGGCCAGACCTACCTCGACCAGGCCTCCACCCGGCTGATGGAGGCCCGCCGGCTGATGGACCGCGGCCGTGGCGGCCACCTCGACCACGAGTCCATCGGTGAGATCCGCCGCACGCTCTCCGGGATGCAGCACGACGTCACCGAGGGCCACCGGCTGCTGCACGAGGCCTACGAGCGCGATCCGAACTCGCTGGGCCCGATGCAGGCGCTGTCCGCCTTCGCCCAGTCCCACCGCGAGGCCTGGGGCGCACTGCGCGACAAGCTCCCGGTCCAGCTCGGGGACGTCAGCCAGCAGGTGTCGTCGGTCTTCGACGCCATAGACGAAGAGGTCGCCCCGCTGCAGTCCCTGCTGCCCCAGCCGCCCTCCCAGAGCAACGGGAGCGGCACCGGCGAGCAGGGCACCGGCACGGCGTCGACCGGTTCCTCCGGCAGCCACCGGTCGACGGCTCCGTCGTCCTCGGGAGGCTCCGCCTCGGGCCACGAGTCCGGCACCGGCAGCCCCAGCGGCTCGGCCTCCGGCAGCGCCGACGAGGGTCTGATCGGCGGCACCACGGGCGGCCTCCTGGACCCCCCGAAGACCGGGAGTTCGGGCGGCAGCAGCGCGGCCCCGTCGAAGAGCCCGACCAGCGCACCGGACGTCACCCTGCCGCCGCTCCTCCCCGGCCTCCTCCCGGGACTGGGCATCGACAGCGAGGACGCCAACGGCTGACCGATTCGGGGTGCCTCTCGGTCGAGGGGCACCCCGTCTCATCAGGGGCGCGGGGCTGTCTTCCGATATGCGGCTTGGCCGCGTGGGCGCGACCAGCCCCCACGCACCCGAGACTCGACGCCTCGCACCTCAGAAAAACACCGACCGCCGCTGCACGAGCAGCTTGTACAGCGTGTGCTGGATCTGCTCCCGCACCTGATCGGTCAGGTTGAACATCAGCATCGGGTCCTCGGCCGCCTCCGGCGGATAGCCGTCCGTGGGGATCGGCTCCCCGAACTGGATCGTCCACTTCGTCGGCAGCGGCACCGCCCCGAGCGGCCCGAGCCACGGGAACGTCGGCGTCAGCGGAAAGTACGGAATCCCCAGCACCCGGGCCAGCGTCTTGGCGTTGCCGAGCATCGGGTAGATCTCCTCGGCCCCCACGATCGAGCAGGGAATGATCGGCGCCCCCTGCCGCAGCGCGGTCGAGACGAACCCGCCCCGCCCGAACCGCTGGAGCTTGTAGCGCTCGCTGAACGGCTTCCCGATGCCCTTGAACCCCTCCGGCATCACCCCGACCAGCTCGCCCTGTTCCAGCAGCCGCTCGGCGTCCTCCGCACACGCGAGCGTGTGCCCGAGCTTGCGCGCCAGCTCGTTCACCACCGGCAGCACGAAGACCAGATCGGCCGCCAGCAGCCTGAGGTGACGATTCGCCTGATGATGGTCGTGCACGGCGACCTGCATCATCAGACCGTCCATCGGCAGCGTCCCGGAGTGGTTGGCGACGATCAACGCACCGCCCTCGGCCGGGATGTTCTCGATGCCCTTCACCTCGACACGGAAGTACTTCTCGTACACCGGCCGCAGCATGGACATCAGGACCTGGTCGGTCAGCTCCTCGTCGTACCCGAAGTCGTCGACCTCGTAGTCCCCGGTCAGCCGCCGGCGCAGGAACGCGAGACCGCGTGCGACGCGCCGCTCCAGGCCGGCGTCGTCGTGCGGCTCCGTCACATCCGTCTCAGCGTTCTCCCGGTTCACATGCACATCTTCCTGCGCGGGGATCCGCCCCGCGAGAGGCTGGACCTCCCGCACCACCGCCTGCTCGCCGCCGCCCTTGCGCCGGTTTCCCGGCCCCCGGCGCCGGGCGGGCCGCTGCACGGAAGCCCCGCGGGACCGGTCGTCGTCGAACGGAATGACCTTGGCGTCCGCCATCGTGTTGCGCTCCTCAGTTGGCGCTCTGCGTCGGTGTCTTCCCGCCGCTCAGGACGGGCAGGGCGGCGATCCGGTCAACGGCGGCGGCCACCGCCTGCGGCGGCAGCAGCCCCGTGGCCTGGGCGCGCACGAAGTCCGCGAACGTCTCCGCCGTCGTGTACTTCGGCTGGAATCCCAGCGTTTCGCGCATCTGGCCGGTGGCGACCACCCGGCCGTGCGTCAGCAGCCGGATCTGCTCGGGCGAGAAGTCGCTCATGCCGAGGGTCCGCACCAGGGATCCGGCCCAGGTGACCGCCGGCAGCAGCAGCGGCACGGTGGGCCGTCCCAGCCGCCGTGAGCACTGCGAGAGCAACAGCACCCCGTCGCCCGCGATGTTGAAGGTGCCGCTGTTCAGGGTCCCCCGTGCCGGCTCCCGCGAGGCGATCCGCAGGACCTCGATCACATCGTCCTCGTGCACGAACTGCAGCCGGGGGTCGTATCCGAAGACGGTGGGCAGCACGGGGAGGGCGAAGTAGGAGGCGAGCGGGGTGTCGGCGGTCGGCCCGAGGATGTTGGCGAACCGCAGCACGCACACCGCGACATCGGGCCGCCGCCTGGCGAACCCCCGCACATACCCCTCCACCTCCACCGTGTCCTTAGCGAACCCGCCGCTCGGCAGGGACTTCGGCGGAGTCGTCTCGGTGAAGACGGCGGGATCCTTCGGCGCGGACCCGTACACGTTCGTACTGGACTTGATCACCAGCCGCTTGACGTTCGGCGACTTCTGGCAGGCGCCGAGCAGCTGCATGGTCCCGATGACGTTGGTCTCTTTTACGGTGGCCCGGCTCCCGCTGCCGAGCGGCGTACCGGTCACGTCCATGTGGACGACGGTGTCGGCGCCGGTCTCCGCGAGGATGCGGGCGATGGTGGGCTGGCGGATGTCGGTCTGGATGAAGTCGGCCCCGCCCAGATGGTGCTCCGGGGGCACCGCGTCCACGGCGACGACCCGTTCGACATCGGGGTCACGCTGGATCCGTCGTACGAACCGGCCCCCGAGTTGACGGGCCACTCCGGTCACGAGCACGACCTTTGACAAGATCAGCGCCTTTCTTCCGTGTTCCCGTATCGGGCCAACTTAGCGGGTTGATGTTGCGCCGGCATGACCCCCGACAGGCCGGGGTGAGCCGTCGCGGCCGGAAAATGCGGTGGCCCCCCACCGTACTGGTGGGGGGCCACACACAAGCTCTCGCGGCTCGGCGCCGTACTTACTTCTTGTTACGGCGCTGAACGCGCGTGCGCTTGAGCAGCTTGCGGTGCTTCTTCTTGGCCATCCGCTTGCGCCGCTTCTTGATAACAGAGCCCACGACTACCCTCGCTCACTTCTCATCACTCGGTGCTGGGCGCCATGGGCCCATACGACCTACGAGGGGCTAGCCTACCCGCCCGAGCGCTGAGGTCGTAATCGAGGTGCTCCGGCACGAATTCCGGAGCGGCCGTCAGGCGGTCTCCACCCCCACATAGCTCTCGCGAAGGTACTCGTGCACCGCTTGCTCGGGGACGCGGAAGGACCGCCCCACCCGGATCGCGGGCAGATGACCGCTGTGCACCAGCCGGTACACGGTCATCTTCGACACTCGCATCACCGCGGCGACCTCCGCCACGGTCAGGAACACGACCTCGTTGAGAGGCCTCTCGCCAGCTGCCATGACACACCTGAACCTTCCGCACTCGACGGGCCACCGGCTTCCCCTTCCGGTGACTCTTCGTCGTTGCGTGCTCACTCCCCAATGTAGGGGCGTGTGATGCGAGTGGGGAAGAGGTGCACCCATCGGCGGCCTACTGTGACAGACACGCTCGATTGAGTACGTAGCGGGTAAGCGGCATGTAGCAGTCGGACCGCACGCCGTCATCAACCGGAACGGCGACCGACACGACCCCCTCGGCCTCGCCCACGAAGAGCGCGGGGTCATCCGTATCCGCGAGACCAATGGCCTCAAACCCTAGCTGACCTGCACCGCAGACCCACCCGTGGTCTCCCACCACCAACTCGGGCAGCGGCCCGCCACCCCCCGCCGCCGCATCCAGTGCCACCCGAACCGGCAGCGGCGAGTGCGTGTGCGTACCCGGCGCACAACCGGGGCGTTCACCTTCCGATTCCCGCACCAACCCGACACCTTGTACGTAATCGAGGTTGCACGTACGTAGACCGAACCGGGTCGTTATGTCGACACAGCGACCCTGCGCGGGGGTGAGAATCTCACACCCCGCCGCCGACAACGCGTCCGCGAGACCGGCGTAGAACCCGATCAGCCGGTGCGGATGACCGGTCCCGAACAACACCGGAGCCCGCCGTCCGGCCGCGTCCCCCACCCGCTCCGCGAAGGCGTCCAGCGCGGCCACCGTCAACTCGGGATCGATCACATCATGCCCTGAAACGCATCGCGGATCGTCCGAAACCCCACACCTGCCCGCCATCAACCGAACCAACTCCCGCTCGGTCCAGTCTCCTTGTGGATCAATACCGATCAACACCCGTGGATCCCGGGCCGCGAACAGCCGATAGCGCCGAAGACTCCGCTCGCGGGCGGAACCCACCACCCCCGCCAGCCCGGCAGCCACCAGATAATCCCGAAGTCCAGCACCACTCGCCACGCCAGAGATAGTGACGGACCCGAACCACCGAACCCCCCGGAACCCCCTCAACACCCCACGTCCGGCCTAACGGCCCAGCCCCGTCAGCCCGTCCGGCGTTGAGGGCGAGGCCGTTCAGGCCGATGCGGCGGTCCCGGGGCGGCGGGGGCGGGAACCTGAACCTCCTACGCCAGCAGCCCCCGCAGCGGATACACGGCCCGCCGGGTCGCCAGCACCGCCTGGTCCAGACGGTCGGCGGGGTCGTACCCCGCCTCCCACTCGGCCCATCCGACCGGCCACCGCCCGTCCGTCATCCGCCCCGGCCCCAACTGCCGGGTCCGGGCGTACACCTCCTGCCGCCACGCCTCGGGGACCAGCGTCTCCGGCGCGATCTCCCGCCCCGCGGCGATCGCCACCAGATGCGTCCACGACCGGGGCACGACATCCACCACCTCGTACCCGCCGCCTCCCAACGCGACCCATTTGCCCCCGGCGCACTCGTGCGCCAGTTCATGGCAGGCCACCTGCACGGCCCGCTGCGCGTCCAGCGAGACGGCGAGGTGCGCCAGCGGATCCTCGAAATGCGTGTCGGCACCGTGCTGAGTCACCAGCACCTGCGGCCGGAAGCCGGCGACCAGCTCCGGCACCACCGAGTGGAACGCCCGCAGCCACCCCGCGTCCCCGGTGCCGGCCGGCAGCGCCACATTCACCGCGGAGCCCTCCCCCGCACCGGCCCCGACCTCCTCCGGCCAGCCGGTCTGCGGGAACAGCGTACGAGGATGCTCATGCAGCGAGATCGTCAGGACCCGCGGGTCCTCCCAGAACGCGGCCTGCACGCCGTCGCCGTGATGCACGTCGACGTCCACGTAGGCGACCCGCTCGGCCCCCAGCTCCAGCAGCCGCGCGATGGCGAGCGAGGCGTCGTTGTAGATGCAGAACCCGGAAGCCGCCCCCGGCATCGCGTGATGCAACCCGCCCGCGAAGTTCACGGCGTGGTCGGCGTCGCCGCGCCACACCGCCTCGGCCGCCCCGACCGACTGCCCGGCGATCAACGCGGACGCCTCGTGCATCCCGGCGAACGCGGGATCGTCCACCGTCCCCAGTCCGTAGGACTGATCGGCCGCCGCGGGATCCGCCGAAGCCGCCTTGACCGCCTCGACGTAGTCCTCCCGGTGCACCAGCCGCAGCGTCGACTCCCCGGCCGGCTTCGCCGCGACGACCTTCACCGCCCGGTCGAGCTCGAAGGCATCGACCAGTTTCCGGGTCAGCGCCAGCCGGACCGGATCCATCGGATGACCCGGACCGAAGTCATAGCCCGTTACTGCCTCGTCCCACATCAGCTGTGCGCGGCCGCTCATGCCCGCCACCGTATCGGTCCGCGCGCACCGCGAACGAACGGGCATACACCAACGTCACCAGCACCAACACCATCGGCACCAGCATCGCCCCGCGGTAGCTCCACGCGTCGCCCAGCGCACCCACCAACGGCGAACCGACGAGGAAACCGACGTAGTTGAAGATGTTCAGCCGGGCGATGGCCGCGTCCGAATCCCCCGGGAACAACCGCCCCGCCGCCGCGAAGGTCTGCGGCACCAGCACACACAGTCCCAGCCCCAGCAGAGTGAACCCGGCCATCCCGACCCACGCCCCGGACGCACCCGCCACCACCGCGAACCCGACCGCCGCCACCAGCGCGCCCAGCCGTACGACCGCCACGGCCCCGAACCGCCGAACCCCGAAGTCCCCGATGGCCCGCCCGACCAGCGTGGTCACCATGTACACGTTGTAGGGCACGGTGGCCAGCTGCTCACTGCTCCCCAGCACGTCCTTCAGATACTTCGCACTCCAGTTGGAGACGGTGGAGTCCCCGATGTAGGCGAACGTCATCACCAGACACAGCGGCAGCAGCAGCTTGAAGACCACACCACCGCCCGCACCGGCGCCCGCACCGTCCTCCGCGGCCTCCGCCGGCCGTCCGTCCACGTACCAGCGGCTGCCCGCCAGCGCGGCCGGCAACAGCACCGCGACGACCGGCAGGTACGACACCCACAGCGCGAGATGCCAGTGCGCCCCCGCCCACGCCAGCGAGGCCCCCAGAATCCCGCCCAGGCTGTAGGCGGCGTGGAAGCTGAGCATGATGCTGCGTCCGTACGTCCGCTGCAGACTCACCCCGAGCATGTTCATCGAGGCGTCCAGCGCCCCGACCGCCAGCCCGAACACGGCCAGCGCGACCGCCAGCTCCGCCACCTCGTCGCCGGCCCCTACCCCGAGCAGCGCCAGCATCACCACGGGCTGGGACCAGCGCAGCAGCCGGCTGGGCGGTATGCGCTTCACCAACTGCTCGGTGGTCACACTGCCCACGCCGGCCAGGATCGGCACGGCGGCGAGAAAGACCGGCAGCAGCGCGTCGGATACGCCGTACCGGTCCTGGATGGCGGGGATGCGCGTCACGAGCAGCGCAAAGGTGGCGCCCTGCGTGAAGAAGCTGAACGCCAACGAGGCCCTGCCGCGCCGCAGCACATCTGTCATGGCGGCGAGCGTAGGGCCCCGGCGTACTCGTGGGTAGATCCAGCCAAAGATGAATTTCCTTCAGCTTTACCCTCGCGCCGCTCAGGCGGCGCCCACCAGCTGTCGTTCCTGCTCCTGCCCGGCTTCCCGGCGCTGCGCCTCGTCGGTGATCAGGCACGCCATCGGCTCGGCCGCCGCTCCACCGCAGACAACCATGCCGAGGGTGATCGCGACGACCAGGAGGAGCGAGCTCAGCCAGACCATGGTGTCCACGGGGATCGTGTAGGCGCCGACGACCCGGACGACGCACTCCACCACCAGCACCACTCCCCAGATCAGGGAGAAGACCCGCTCCTTGCGCAGAAACTCCGCCGACCGGACCGCGCTCCCGGCGGCCAGCCGTTCCCAGGCGGCTTCCCGGGCCGTGTCCCCCTTGACCAGGAAGGGCTTCAGCCCCGCCGTCATCATCGGCCTGCCCAGTGCCACCGACACCAGGATCCCGATGCCGACCGTGCTGCTGACCGCGCCGTCCTTGGCGAGCATCAGCCGCGGGTCACCGGCGACGAAACTCAGCGCCAGCCCGACCACGTTCACGGCCAGGATCAGCGCCGCGAGCCCGTTGACCCGGCGTTCCCTGGCCACACTCCAGACCGTCCGCACGGCCGGCACCACGCTGCTCCAGGCGAGCGCCGCGAAGGTGCTCATCCCGAAGGCCCCCTTGAAGAAGTAGTACGACCCGAGGGGCACCGCCACGTCCACGATCAGCGGCCGGAGGTTCTCCACCATGCCGACCCGCTGCCTGTTCCGGGACCCGGTGTTCGTCGTCTTCGTCATGCCCTCAGCTTCGCGTCCGGACGGGTCTCCCAGTAGAAACGAACGTCCGGAGCTGGGTATGACAATTGTCAGCGCCGTGCCGATGCCCCCCGTCATTCCAGCAGGTCAGCCAGCTGTCCAGGTTCGGAGAAGAGCTGGGTGGCACCCTGCAGCCGCTCGGCCGGCGTCATGGCCGTGAAGCCGTACACGTCCATCCCCGCCGCGACGGCGGCCTGGACCCCCAGGGGGCTGTCCTCCACGACGGCACAACGCTCCGGCGCGACCCCCATCCGCTCGGCCGCGTAGAGGAAGAGATCCGGCGCCGGCTTCCCCCGCCCCACGTCCTGCGAACTGAACACCCGCGACACGTCGAACCAGCGGTCCAGGCCGGTCGTGCGGTGCCCCACCCGGATCCGCTCATGACTCCCGGACGATGCCACGCAGTACGGCACCCCGTCCGCCGCCAGCCGCTCCAGGACCTCCGCGACCCCGGCGATGGGCTTCAACTCCCTTTCGAAGGCCGCGAACACCCGCGCATGGAAGACATCGTCGAAGTCGTCCGGCAGTCGCTGCCCGGTGCGCGCCTCGACGAGTTCGTGGACGCGGTGCATCGCGGAGCCCATGTAGTCCCGTATGGAGTCCTCGTAGGAGGTGGGGTGTCCCAGCTCGGTCAGATAGGCGGCGAGCAGCCGGTTGGAGATGGGCTCGCTGTCCACGAGGACGCCGTCGTTGTCGAAGATGACCAGGTCGTAGCGCATAAGGTCGAGCATAAACGCGAAAAGGCCCACGCCATATGGCGTGGGCCTTTCCCAAAATTTGTTCGGCGGTGTCCTACTCTCCCACAGGGTCCCCCCTGCAGTACCATCGGCGCTGTGAGGCTTAGCTTCCGGGTTCGGAATGTAACCGGGCGTTTCCCTCACG
>NZ_JBVHQD010000017.1:209465-234732 GCF_055567595.1 Streptomyces sp. NPDC026515 | reverse complement strand
GTCGCTTCCTTTGTACTCACCCTCTCGGGCTTTCCTCCGGGCTTCCCTTCGGTCTTGCGTTTCCGACTCTATCAGACCGTTTTCCGATCCGATTTTCCTCGGTACTTTCCAGGTTCCCGCTCTCGCGTTTCCCTTTCCGGCGGTTCCGACTCTATCAGACCCTTTCGGCGTCTGATTCCCGGTCAGCGGGTGTTGTCTTCGCGGCTGTTGGGCCGTTCCGACGAGTGAGACTTTAGCGGATTCCCGGCCGCCGACGCTAATCGGGGGGCCGCGTCCTTTCGAACGTGGATTCCTTCATTTCGCACATACGCATGCCAAAACAACGCGACGACGAATCGTCGACTGCTGGCAGGTACTTACGGAATGGCTGTCCGGGGACCGACCGGAGTCGGCGCTCACGTCGGACAACCCGGAGAACATTACGTAACCGGATGGGGTGTGTCAACTCGCGGCGGGACAGAGCCCCTGGGCGTATGGTGGGCGGCATGACTACGCGTACGTGCACCCAGCTGTGGTGGGCCGCCTGACGGCGGCCGCGTTCACGTACGCATTCAACGGCCGCCGCCTCGGCGGCCGTTCGTGTATCTCCCTCCGGAACCTCTGAGGGTCGGCCGCTCGGGGCGGCGGCTCCGACCAGGAGGTGGAGAAGGAATGACACGGGTCTTCAGCGGGATCAAGCCGACCGGGCACCTGACGCTGGGGAACTACCTGGGGGCCATGCGGCAGTGGGCCGCCGTGGACCAGCACCAGGCCGACTCCCTGTTCTGCATCGTCGATCTGCACGGGATGACCGTGGACCACGATCCGGCCCGGCTGCGCCGGCTCACCCGGCAGGCGGCGACCCTGTTGCTGGCATCCGGGCTCGATCCGCGGCTGTGCACCGTGTTCGTACAGAGTCACGTCGACGAGCACACCCGGCTTTCGTACCTCATGGAGTGCGTGGCGACCGACGGGGAGATGCGGCGCATGATCCAGTACAAGGAGAAGGTCGCCGGCGAGGCGGTGCGCGGGCGGGGTGTACGGCTGTCCCTGCTGACGTATCCGGCGCTGATGGCGGCGGACATCCTGGCGTACGGGGCGGACGAGGTGCCGGTCGGGGACGACCAGGCGCAACACGTGGAGCTGACCCGGGATCTCGCGGTGCGGTTCAACCAGCGCTACGGGCATACGTTCGTGGTGCCGAAGGCGACCGTGCCGACGGTTGCCGCGCGCGTGATGAACCTGCAGGACCCGACGTCGAAGATGGGCAAGAGCGACGACTCCGGAGCGGGCGTCGTCTATCTGCTCGACGAACCCGAGGTGATCCACAGGAAGATCATGCGGGCCGTGACGGACAGCGGGCAGGACGTCGTCTACGACCGGGAGGAGCGTCCCGGGGTCGCGAATCTGCTGGAGATTCTCGCTGCGTGCACGGGCGGGAACCCTGAGTCACTGGCAGCCGTTCACGATTCGTACGGCGCTCTGAAGCGGGCCACCGCGGAGGCGGTGCTGGACGTACTCGGTCCCGTGCGGGCCAGGCACAAGGAGTTGTGCCTCGACCCGGGATATGTGGAGGAGGTGCTGCGGCATGGGGCGGAGAAGGCTCGGGCGATCGCCCGGCCGATCGTCGATACGGCCTGTCGGGCGATCGGGTTGTTGCCGCCAGGTGCCTTCCCGGAGGCTGCCGCGGCCCGGCCCGTGGTGGACGCGGTCCGCTAGGCGCCCGGCAGTTCCCTCACTCCCCCGTACCGCAGTCCCCTGTGACTCCGCCTCAGTCCTTCTTTCCTGAGGCGAGTTCGCGGCTGCGGTCGCGGGCGGCTTCGAGGGCGGCGATGAGGGCGGCACGTACGCCGTGGTTCTCCAGTTCGCGGATGGCGTTGATGGTGGTGCCGGCCGGCGAGGTGACGTTCTCCCGGAGCTTGACGGGATGTTCGCCGCTGTCGCGGAGCATCACGGCGGCGCCGATCGCGGACTGGACGATGAGGTCGTGGGCCTTGTCGCGAGGCAGGCCGAGCAGGATGCCGGCGTCGGTCATGGCCTCGACCAGGTAGAAGAAGTACGCCGGGCCCGAGCCCGACAGGGCGGTGCAGGCGTCCTGCTGGGACTCGGGGACCTGGAGGGTCTTGCCGACGGCACCGAAGATCTCCTCGGCGGTGGCGAGGTGGGCGGCGGTGGCGTGGCTGCCGGCAGAGATGACGGACATCGCCTCGTCGACGAGGGCGGGGGTGTTCGTCATGACACGGACGACCGGGGTGCCGGTGGCGAGGCGCTCCTCGAAGAAGGAGGTGGGGATGCCCGCCGCGCCGCTGATGACGAGACGGTCGGCGGGGATGTGCGGGGCGAGTTCGTCGAGGAGGGTGCCCATGTCCTGTGGCTTGACCGTGAGGATCAGGGTGTCGGCGGTCTTCGCGGCCTCGGCATTGGTGACCGGGGTGACTCCGTGGCGGGCGCGGAGTTCTTCGGCGCGTTCGGGGCGGCGGGCGGTGACCAGGAGGTCGGCGGGTGCCCAGCCGGCCCGGATCATTCCGCTGAGCAGGGCTTCGCCGATCTTGCCGGTGCCGAGGACTGCGACTTTCTGACTCATACGGTTCAGTCTGGCACCGGGGGTGGCGGGCGGGGGGCGGTTGTCCGCTGGGCGGACGTCGGCGGTGGCTATGCCGTGCGTCGCCTGAGGGTTGCCGCTCCCAGGGTGAGCACCAGCAGGGCGCAGCCGGCGACGATCAGGACGTCCCTGAGGAAGGTGGCGGTCATGTCGGTGTGGTGGAGGACTTCGTTCATGCCGTCCACGGCGTAGGACATGGGCAGGACGTCGGAGAGGGCTTCGAGGGCGGGGTGCATCTGGGAACGGGGCGTGAAAAGGCCGCAGAGGAGGAGCTGGGGGAAGATCACCGCCGGCATGAACTGGACCGCCTGGAATTCCGAGGCCGCGAAGGCCGAGACGAAAAGACCGAGGGCCGTGCCGAGCAGGGCGTCGAGCAGGGCGACCAGGAGCAGGAGCCAGGGCGAGCCGGTGACGTCGAGGCCGAGGAACCAGACGGCCAGGCCGGTGGCGAGGGCCGACTGGATGATCGCAACGATGCCGAAGGCGAGGGCGTAGCCGGCGATGAGGTCGGCTTTGCCGAGTGGCATGGCGAGGAGGCGTTCGAGGGTGCCGGAGGTGCGCTCGCGGAGGGTGGCGATGGAGGTCACCAGGAACATCGTGATGAGCGGGAAGATACCGAGGAGCGAGGCGCCGATGTTGTCGAAGGTGCGCGGGCTGCCGTCGAAGACGTAGCGGAGCAGGACCAGCATCAGACAGGGGATGAGCAGGAGCAGCGCGATCGTGCGGGGGTCGTGGCGGAGCTGGCGCAGCACGCGGGCGGCGGTGGCGGTGGTGCGGGCCGGGTTGAGGGCGCTGACGGGGGCGGTCATGGTGGTGGCCGGCTGAGTGGTCATCGTGCGTTTTCCTTCGAGCGGGAGGTGGTGGCCGCTTCGTCGACGAGGTGCAGGAAGGCCGCCTCGACCGTGTCGGAGCCGGTGCGGGTGCGGAGGGCCTCGGGGGTGTCTCCCCCAGCCTCCGGCCGGGAGGTGCCCCCGGCGAGGATCTCGCCCTCGCGCATGAGGAGGAGGCGGTGGCAGCGCTCGGCCTCGTCCATGACGTGGGAGGAGATGAGGAGGGTGGCGCCCCGGCTGGCGGTGATGGAGTGGAAGAGCTGCCAGAGGTCGCGGCGCAGGACGGGGTCGAGGCCGACGGTGGGTTCGTCGAGGACGAGGAGTTCGGGGGTGCCGAGCAGGGCCACGGCGAGGGATACGCGGCTGCGCTGGCCGCCGGAGAGGTTGCCGGCGAGGGAGTCGGCGTGGCTGGTGAGGTCGACTTCGCCGAGGACGCGTTCGACGTCGGCGCGGCGGTCGGAGGCGGGGCGGGTGGGGTCGAGGATCGAGCCGAAGTAGTCGAGGTTCTGGCGGATGGTCAGGTCGTCGTAGACGGAGGGGGCCTGGGTGACGTAGCCGATGCGGGTCCGGAGGGTGGGGTGGCCGGCGGGGTGTCCCAGGACGTTCAGGGTGCCGGTGACCTTGGCCTGGCTGCCGACGATGGCTCGCATCAGGGTCGACTTGCCGCATCCGGAGGGTCCGAGCAGGCCGGTGATCTGGCCACGGGGGACGGTGAAGTCGAGACCGCGCAGGACGGTTCGGGGGCCGCGGACGGCGGTGAGGCCGGTGGCCTGGACGGCGGGGGGCAGGGCTGAGTTGCCGGGGGCCTGGGGCGGCTCCGGCGAGTAATTCACCATGCGATGAATAATGCTCGGGAGGGGTGGAGGCGTCAAGACCGCGCGACCGGCCCTCGACCGGCCCTCGGCAGGGTCGCCGCTGCGGGCCGGTGGAGGCCGGCAGGGCTCAGGTGTTGAGGGCGACGAGCAGGAGGACGTCGTACGTCTCCTCGACGATGCCGTCGGGGAAGGCCTGCAGGAGGCGGGCACGTTCGTCCGTGAAGAAGGCGGTGCGGCGGTCCTCGGGGGTGAGCAGGAACGCCGAGTGGCTGCCGATGTTGGCGAGATGGGTGTCGAGGGGGATGCGGCGGCTCCAGCGGACCTCGCGGCGGGTGAAGCGGAGGCGTCCGCTGGGATCGGCCAGTTCCGTGCGGTCGGCCGCCTTGCGCTTCTCGGCGGCGGCGTCCACGCCGAAGAACCGGCTCATCCGCTCGTTCTGTCCGGCGATCCACTCGATGTCGAAGGCGTCGGTGTTCCACCACAGTGCGATCGCGCCGCCGGGACGCAGCACGCGGAGCGCCTCGGGCACGGAGCGGGCCGGGTCGGTCCAGTGCCAGGCCTGGGCGTAGGTGAGGAAGTCGGCGGTGTCGTCGGCGAGCGGAAGGGCGTTGCCGTTGCCGCGGACGAGCGGCACGCCGGGGAGCGTGCGGTGGAGCTGTGCCGCCATGCCCTCGCCCGGCTCCACCGCGACCACGTCCGCGCCGCGCGCGTGCAGGACCGCGGTCGCGATGCCGGTGCCCGCGCCGACGTCGACCACCCGGGCGCCGGTGAGGGAGCGGCCGGCCTCTTCCTCGACGGCGTCGAGGAGGGCGGCCGGGTAGGAGGGGCGGTTCGCGGCGTACTGGGCCGCGGCGGCGTTGAAGGAGTGCGCGCGGGTGGCGTGCGAGGGAGCGGGGGTGTGGTCCGGGGGGCGCGGCTGGCTTGTGGTCATACAGCCATGGTCCCGGGGGCGGGGCGGAAGGCGACACGGGATATCGCCGGGCCCGCGCGGACACCCTTCGGCATGCCGGACGGTCTCAGCGCTTCCGCTTCTTCTTCGAGGGGTTGCCCGTGCGGCGCGTGGTGCGGCGTTCGTGCTCCTGGACGGCGGTCTCGTACTCGGCGCGCTGGAGTCGCTCGCCCGGGGCCTCCACCAGGGAGCGGAAGAAGTAGGCGAGGAGGGAGCCGACGAATCCGATGGCGAGGAGGCCGCGCAGGGAGGCCTGGCGTTCGGGGTCGGGGCGCTTGCCGAAGGACTCCCAGGTGTTCCGGAAGGCCAGGGCGCTGCAGATGGCGAACATCGCGACGACCAGGACCGTGACGAAGGACCCGGTGTCGGCGAGTTGCAGGCCCTCGTAGGCCAGGCGGAGAACCAGGCAGGAGGCGACGGCGGCGGCGAGCGATCCCACGGCCAGGCCGATGCGGCGGAGGAGGTAGCCGTCGTCGTGGTGGACCCAGGACGTGCCGAAGAAACGGAGGGGCTCGGGGCGGGGACCGCTCGGGGCCTCGCCGGCGGAGCCCGCGGGGGTGTCCGGGGTGCCTGGTTCGTCGCTCACGGGACGATTATGGCGCCGGTGGCCGCGGGCTCCGGGTCGGGGTGACCGGTCAGGCGCAGCGGTCGGCCACGTAGCCGTCGCTGCCGGTGTGGACGTAGGCGTCCGAGACGAATTCACCGTTGTCGATGTTGTCCCAGATGTTCGACGTGCCGTAGTACCCGGACACTGTCGTACCCGGCGTCTGGCAGAAGATCGGGACCCTGGTTCCCACGGGCAGTGTGCGGGTGATGGAGTAGTTGGTGCCCGGACCGCTGTGAACGTTCAGGCGGACGTCCGGGGCGACGGGGTAGGTGTTCACGGTGGCGGCCGCGTCGGCGACGGCGGCCGACCCCATCACCATGAGAAGGGCTCCGGCGGAGCCTGCGAGAAGGACGGAAACGCGTCTTATGGGTGTCACCCAGTCCTCCTGGACCGGTCAGGAGCAGCGGTCGGCTACGTAGCCGTCGCTGCCCGTGCTGACGTAGGCGTCTGACACGAACTCGCCGTTGCTGATGTTGTCCCAGATCTTGGACGTGCCGTAGTACCCGGACACCGTGGTACCGGGTGTCTGGCAATAGATCGGGACCTTGGCACCCTCGGGGAGGACGCGCGTGATGTCGTAACTGGTGCCGGGACCGCTGCGGACGTTCAGGCGGAGGCCCGGGGCGACCGAGTAGTAGCGCACGGACGCCGCCAGCGTCGTGACGACCTCCCCCTCGCCGCTGTTCTCGGCCTCCTGCGCGTGATCAACAGACATGTAGAACTCCCCCCACCGGACCCACGAGTGCCGTGGAGTCCCGTTGATTCCCCTGAATCGAGCCACGAAACACATGTCCGTAACTCGCACGCGGAGGCTAGCAAGCCGCCTCTGTATCGCACGAGTCATCGACTAGGCTCCGTGCGTCGCGCGCCGCGAAGAACAGCACGGGGGTGATCCCATGACGCCACAGCGCAACACCGGAGCGGGCGCGGAAGCGGAACTTCCCGAGTACGCCGGGCACTACCGCCTGGAATCCTGCCTGGGTTCGGGCGGGATGGGTGTGGTGCACCTGGCCCGCAGCACCTCGGGGCTGAAACTCGCCGTGAAGGTCGTGCACGCCGAGTTCGCCAAGGACCGCGAATTCAGGGGTCGTTTCCGGCAGGAGGTGGCCGCCGCGCGGAAGGTAAGCGGTGCCTTCACCGCGCCTGTCGTGGACGCCGATCCGGAGGCCGCGCGGCCCTGGATGGCCACCCTCTTCATTCCGGGCCCGACCCTGGCCGAGCACGTGAAGCGGAACGGCCCCATGCCCTCTGCCCAGTTGCGTCGCCTGATGGCGGGGCTCGCGGAGGCGTTGCGCGACATTCACCGGGTCGGGGTGGTGCACCGGGATCTCAAACCGAGCAATGTGCTGCTCGCCGAGGACGGCCCGAAAGTCATCGACTTCGGCATTTCCCGACCGAAGGACAGTGAACTGCGGACCGAGACAGGGAAGTTGATCGGTACGCCGCCGTTCATGGCGCCCGAGCAGTTCCGGCGGCCCCGTGAGGTGGGGCCGGCCGCCGACATCTTCGCGCTCGGGTCGGTGCTGGTGCATGCGGCCACCGGACGCGGGCCGTTCGACTCCGACAGCCCCTACGTCGTCGCCTACCAGGTCGTACATGACGAGCCCGACCTCACCGGCATGCCGGAGGAACTGGCTCCGCTGGTGCTGCGCTGTCTCGCCAAGGAGCCCGAGGACCGGCCGACGCCCGACGAGATGATGCGGGAGTTGCGGTCGTTGTCGGCGTCGTACGACACGCAGGCGTTCATACCGGCGCAGCGGACCGGTGGCAGCGGTGACATGGCGGCGCCGGAACGCCCGAAGGAGCCGGAGCGTCGTCGTCGGCCACGCCTCCGCAGGCGGGTCGCCCTGGCGGGTGGTGCCGTCGTGCTCGCGCTGGGCGGGGCCGCGGCCTTCGTCCAGTGGGCCGCCGGAAGCGGTGCGGAGCAGCGGGAGAGCAACCCGAGAACCACCACGGCCGCTTTCGCCGCCTGGCAGGCCAACCCGGTCGCCAAGGGCGCGGCCACACCGCAATGTGCCACCGGAGACGGGAAGCTGTTCTGTACCGAATCGTCTGTGGCCTTCGCTCTGGACCCGGTGACGGGTGCCGTGCTCTGGCGGCACTCCGTCGCCGACGTCCGCTGGAGCAGAGCACCGGTCCTGTCCGGCGGGCTCGTGCAACTCGTCACGGACGAGGCCCGGCATGTGACGGCGCTCGATCCGGACTCGGGCAGGAGCCGATGGCAGCGAGACCTGCCCGAGAACAAGGGGATGGAGTACGCAGGCGACATGCTGCTGCTCGCCCGCGCGGACGGCACGGTCACCGGGGTGGACAGCGCGACCGGCACCACCAGGTGGAGCCGGCCGACAGGGGAACACGGCACACCGAGGATCGACTTCTTTCCCTCGGATCCGGCGTCGGCGTACGTGACCAGTTCACCCGCGGACGGGGCCGACACCCAGGTGTCCGCCGTGGACCCGGCCACCGGAGACGTACGGTGGGACACGCCTTTGAAGGGGCTGTTGCGGCCGGTCGGCGCACAGGACGGGGCGGTCTTTCTGCTGGCCTCTGATCCGGTGTACGGCGACACCGACGCGGTGGTCCGCTACATGCCGGGATCCGAAACCACCCGCCGGGTCAAGCTACCCGTACCACGTGCGGACGCGCAGGCCGGGGTACACGACGGCGTGGTCTATGTGCTGGCCGCCACCGGGTCCCTGGACGCCGTCGACCTGGACGCGGGCAAGCGGACATGGCACCTGGAGACGTCGGTGAGCCGGGGCTCGGCACCCGTCGCCGACGACCGGCACGTGTACTTCTCGGCCGCCGACGGACGGCTCATGGCCGTGGACGCGCACGACGGGAAGGCCGCCGGACAGACCTCGCCCCGCTTCGGAACGGTCCCGGGCGGAGTCGCCACCACCGTGCCCGCCCCCCTGATCCTCCGCACCCACGTCTACGCCACCGCCCCCGACGGCACCGTCTTCGCCGTGGGGACGGAGGATCCCCTCGTCTGGTGAGGACCTACGGCGACAGGGGGCGCCCCCCTTGCGGGAGGCGCCCCCTGTCGCGTATGTCGGACGGCCGGTGTCAGCCGAGCTTCGTCACGTCGCGGACCGCGCCGCGGTCCGCGCTGGTGGCCATCGCCGCGTAGGCCCGCAGGGCGGCCGAGACCTTGCGCTCGCGGTTCTTCGGGGCGTAGACGCCGTTCAGGGCCTGCTCGCGGCGGGCCAGCTCGGTGTCGTCGACGAGGAGCTCGATCGTGCGGTTCGGGATGTCGATGCGGATGCGGTCGCCGTCCTCGACGAGGGCGATGGTGCCGCCCGAGGCCGCCTCCGGGGAGGCGTGGCCGATCGACAGGCCCGAGGTGCCGCCGGAGAAGCGACCGTCGGTGATCAGCGCGCAGGTCTTGCCGAGGCCGCGGCCCTTGAGGAAGGACGTCGGGTAGAGCATCTCCTGCATGCCGGGGCCGCCCTTGGGGCCCTCGTAGCGGATGACGACCACGTCGCCGTGCGTGATCTGCTTGTTGAGGATCTTCTCGACGGCCTCTTCCTGCGACTCGCAGACGACCGCCGGGCCCTCGAAGGTCCAGATCGACTCGTCGACGCCGGCCGTCTTCACCACGCAGCCGTCGACGGCGAGGTTGCCCTTGAGGACCGCGAGGCCGCCGTCCTTGGAGTAGGCGTGCTCGACGCTGCGGATGCAGCCTTCCTCCGCGTCCTCGTCCAGGGCCTCCCAGCGCTCGGACTGGGAGAACGCCTCGGAGGAGCGGACGCAGCCCGGGGCCGCGTGCCACAGTTCCACCGCCTCGGGGGACGGGGAGCCGCCGCGCACGTCCCAGGTCTTCAGCCAGTCCGCGAGGGAGGGGCTGTGGACGGAGTGCACGTCCTCGTTGAGGAGGCCGCCGCGGTGCAGTTCGCCGAGGAGGGCGGGGATACCGCCGGCGCGGTGCACGTCCTCCATGTAGTACGTGCGGGTCTTCGCGACGTTCGGGGCCACCTTGGCCAGGCAGGGCACCCGGCGCGAGACCTCGTTGATCTCCTCCAGACCGAAGGGGACGCCCGCCTCCTGGGCGGCGGCCAGCAGGTGCAGGATCGTGTTGGTGGAGCCGCCCATCGCGATGTCCAGCGCCATGGCGTTCTCGAACGCGGCGAAGGTCGCGACACTGCGGGGCAGGACCGTGTCGTCGTCCTGCTCGTAGTAGCGGCGGGTGATGTCCATGACCGTGCGGGCCGCGTCGACGTACAGCTGCTTACGGGCCGTGTGGGTCGCCAGGACCGAGCCGTTGCCCGGGAGCGAGAGACCGATGGCCTCGGTCAGGCAGTTCATCGAGTTGGCGGTGAACATGCCGGAGCAGGAGCCGCAGGTCGGACAGGCGTTCTCCTCGATACGGAGGATGTCCTCGTCCGAGATCTTGTCGTTCACGGCGTCGGAGATCGCGTCGACCAGGTCGAGGGTGCGGACCGTGCCGTCGACGAGGGTGGCCCGGCCGGCCTCCATGGGGCCGCCGGAGACGAAGACCGTGGGGATGTCGAGCCGCAGCGCCGCCATCAGCATGCCCGGCGTGATCTTGTCGCAGTTGGAGATGCAGACCAGGGCGTCGGCGCAGTGCGCCTCGACCATGTACTCGACCGAGTCGGCGATCAGGTCGCGGGAAGGCAGGGAGTACAGCATGCCGCCGTGGCCCATCGCGATGCCGTCGTCCACGGCGATCGTGTTGAACTCGCGCGGGATGCCGCCCGCCTCCTTGATCGCCTCGCTGACGATCCGGCCGACCGGCTGGAGGTGGGTGTGGCCCGGCACGAACTCCGTGAAGCTGTTGGCGACCGCGATGATCGGCTTGCGGCCGATGTCCGCGCCCGGTACACCGGAGGCGCGCATAAGGGCGCGGGCGCCCGCCATGTTGCGGCCGTGGGTGACTGTGCGGGACCTCAGCTCGGGCATCGTCGCTCGCTCCTTCAGGCAGATAGGGCTGTCATCGAGCGTACGCCCGTTGCCCAGGCTTCGGGACGAGGTGTCCGGAATGCGGGACGGGTGTCTCGCCGGTCCGGCCTCACGGCCCGGTCAGATGCCCCTGCACCACCGGGGCCACCCGCGCCACGATCTGTTCCAGGTCCGCCGACGCCAGCGGCTCCAGCTTGATCACGTACCGCAGCATCGCGCATCCCACCAGCTGGGCGGCGGCCAGTTCGGCGCGCAGTGACGCGTCCGGGAGGTCCAGCTGCTCGGCGAGACGGCGCAGCAGCTGGGCGGCGATCAGCCGGCGGAAGACGGCGGCGGCCGTCTCGTTGTTCACGGCCGAGCGGAGGATCGCCAGCAGCGGGGTACGGGTGGTGGGGTTCTCCCAGATGCCGAAGACGAAGCGGGTCAGGCGCTCGCCGACGCCGTCCACCGGGCCGTCGGCGATCGCGACGGGCGCGTCCAGCGCGGGGGCGAAGGCGACCGAGATGGCGGCCTCGAAGACCTGTTCCTTGGTGCCGAAGTAGTGGTGGACGAGGGCCGAGTCGACGCCGGCGGCCTTGGCGATGCCGCGGACGGACGTCTTGTCGTACCCGAGTTCGGAGAACTCCTCGCGGGCGGCGACGAGGATACGGTCCCGGGTGTCCGCCGACTCGGCGCGCGGGGGGCGGCCACGGCGGCGGGGGCCTGTCCCGTTGCCGGCCGGAGCGGTGCCGGTCACCGGCGGGGCACCTGCACCGCCGAGGCCAGGTGCAGGCGGGTGAAAGCCAGGGCCTCCGCGAGGTCGGCCTCGCGCTCGGCTCCGGACATCGCGCGCCGGGTGTTCACCTCGATGACCACATGCCCGTCGAAGCCGGTGAGCGCCAGGCGCTCCAGGAGTTCGGCGCAGGGCTGGGTGCCACGGCCGGGCACCAGGTGCTCGTCCTTGGCGGAGCCGCGGCCGTCGGCGAGGTGGACGTGGCCGAGCCGGCCGGCCATCCGGTCGAACATGGCCAGCGCGTCCGTGCGGGAGGTCGCGGCATGGCTGAGGTCGATCGTGAAGTGCCGGTAGTCGTCCTTGGTGACGTCCCAGTCGGGGGCGTACGCGAGCATCTCGCGGTCGCGGTAGCGCCAGGGGTACATGTTCTCCACCGCGAACCGGACGTCCGTCTCGTTCGCCATGCGCCAGACCCCCTCGACGAAGTCGCGGGCGTACTGGCGCTGCCAGCGGAACGGCGGGTGGACGACGACCGTGTCCGCACCCAGCTTCTCGGCGGCGGCCCGGGCCCGCTGGAGCTTGACCCAGGGGTCGGTGGACCAGACCCGCTGGGTGATCAGCAGACAGGGGGCGTGCACGGCGAGGATCGGGATCCGGTGGTAGTCGCTCAGCCTGCGCAGGGCCTCGATGTCCTGGCTGACCGGGTCGGTCCACACCATGACCTCGACGCCGTCGTAGCCGAGGCGCGCGGCGATCTCGAAGGCCGTCGCCGTCGACTCCGGATAGACGGAGGCCGTGGAGAGCGCGACCTTCGCATCCGGGATACGGACGACGTCCCTTGGTTCTGCCACGAGGGACAGGTTACGGGGTGCGGTCGGGTGGGAGCGGGGTGCGTCTTCGCCGGTGTGACGATCGTCGCGTCCGGGCTGGGGCCGGGCGCCCGCACGCCGTCGCGGACCGCCCGCGCTCCCCGCGGGGGCGGCTACGCCGAACCCATGTGGTCGAGGCGCCGCAGGATGATGCCCTCCCGCAGCGCCCACGGGCACACCTCCACCGTCTCGACCCCGAACAGGTCCATCGCGGCCTCCGCCACCAGCGCGCCCGCCACCAGCTGGCCCGAGCGGCCCTCGGAGACCCCGGGGAGCGCGCTGCGCTGGGCCGTGTCCATGGCCGCCAGCCTCGGCACCCAGGTCTCCAGGGAGCTGCGCTTGAGCTCGCGCTGGACGTAGAGGCCGTCGGCGGAGCGGGCCGCGCCGGCGATACGGGCCAGTTGCTTGAAGGTCTTGGACGTGGCGACCACGTGGTCGGGGGCGCCGAAGCGGCTGAACTCGCCGACCGTACGCGCGATCTCGGCCCGTACATGGCGGCGCAGAGCCCGTATGTCGTCCGGGGTCGGCGGGTCGCCGGGCAGCCAGCCGGCGGTGAGCCGGCCGGCGCCGAGCGGCAGTGAGACGGCCGTGTCCGGCTCCTCGTCGATGCCGTACGCGATCTCCAGGGAGCCGCCCCCGATGTCCAGGACCAGCAGCTTTCCGGCCGACCAGCCGAACCAGCGGCGTACCGCGAGGAACGTCAGCCGGGCCTCGTCGGCACCGGTGAGGACCTGAAGCTCGACGCCGGTCTCGGCCTTCACGCGCGCGAGCACGTCGTCGGCGTTGCTGGCCTCGCGCACCGCGGAGGTGGCGAACGGCAGCAGATCCTCGACGCCCTTGTCCTCCGCGGCCTGGAGGGCCTCGTGGATGACACCGACAAGCTTCTCGACGCCGTCGGGACCGATCGCGCCGTTGCCGTCGAGGAGTTGGGCAAGGCGCAAATCCGCCTTGTGCGAGTGCGCGGGCAGCGGGCGTGCGCCGGGGTGCGCGTCCACCACCAGCAGATGCACCGTGTTGGATCCCACGTCGAGGACACCGAGTCTCATGTACGGAACGCTACTGCCAGGTGGCCGGGAACCCATCCTTGGAGGGCGTCCCCGAAGCGACCTCGCGCGACTTACCCTGTACAGGTGCCAAAGACGAAAAAGACGAAGGACCACAAGGGCGCCAAATCCGCCGACGGTTCTTCTCGGGTGAAGCCACCGAAGAAGTCGAAGACGTCACAGCAGGCTCCGGCAGGCGACGAGAAGGGCCTCGACTTCGCGCGCGCATGGGTGGAGTTCCCGGATCCGGCGGACGACGAGCAGGTGTTCCGCTGTGATCTGACGTGGCTGACCTCCCGTTGGAACTGCATCTTCGGCAGCGGCTGCCAGGGCATCCAGGCGGGCCGCGCGGACGACGGCTGCTGCTCCCTGGGTGCGCACTTCTCGGACGAGGACGACGAGAAGCGGGTCGCCGATCATGTGTCGAGGCTCACCCCGGACGTCTGGCAGCACCACGCCGAGGGCACGCGGAACGGCTGGGTCTCGGAGGACGAGGAAGGCTCCCGCCAGACCCGCCCGTACAACGGCTCGTGCATCTTCCAGAACCGCCCCGGCTTCGCGGGCGGCGCGGGCTGCTCGCTGCACATCCTGGCGCTGCGGGAGGGCCGCGAGCCGCTGGAGACCAAGCCGGACGTCTGCTGGCAGCTCCCGATCCGCCGCACGTACGACTGGATCGACCGGCCCGACGACACGCGTGTCCTGCAGGTCTCGATCGGCGAGTACGACCGCAGGGGCTGGGGTCCGGGCGGCCACGACCTGCACTGGTGGTGCACGTCGGCGACCTCGGCACACGGCGCGGGCGACCCGGTCTACGTCTCCTACCGCCCGGAACTGACCGAACTGATGGGCAAGGCCGGCTACGACCGCCTGGCGGAACTCTGCGAGCAGCGCCTGGCTTCCCGGCTGCCGCTGGTGGCCCCGCATCCGGCGGACCCGACGGACTGAGGCACTTCTCGGGGGCGCGGCGCGCCCTTTCGGGGGCGCTGGGGGTACCGCCGGCCGCAGGCTGGGGGAGGTACTGCGCGACCAGCCACGTCGGGCGCGCGCCCGCAGCCGCACCGCATCCCGTCACGGACCGGCTGACGCTCCCGCGCTCTCACTCTCCGTCGGCGAGGCCGACCCCGTAGGGCTCGGCGTGTCCGATTCGGTCGGGGTCGGTGTGGACGTCGGCTCGCTCGGCGAAGACGTCGGCTCGGCGGAGGCCGACCCGGTGGGCGTCGGCGTCGGCCGGGCCGGAGGCGTCGGCCCCCGCTTCACCGGCGGAGCCGTCCCGTAGCCGTCGATCGACACCACCGCCCCGGCCGGCGCCACCGCCACCCGCGCGCTCCAGTGCCCGGCGGGCTCCCGCAGATGATCGACGTACGCCCTGACCGTGAGCGACTCGCCCGGCCGGAGCGTTCCGGAGGACCGCGAGAAGTACAGCCATCCCGCCGAGGTGGACACCGACCACCGCATCGGCCCGTCCCCGCCCGCCACGAGCGTGATCAGCGTCGTGTCGCCGTCGTTCGCGGCCGTCACCCCGAGGTGCCCGGCGCCGGCCTTCGTCCGGCCGCCGCCGGCGACGCCGACCACCTCCACCGAGACGTCGGCCTTGCCGTCCTTCCCGATCCGCGGGCCGGGTCTCGTGCCGGCGTTCCCGGCGTTCTCGTAGCCCCCGGCGTCGCCGCCGCCCAGCGTGTCGGGGCCGGATTCCTCGCGGGCGGTCACGGACGGCCCCTCGTGGCTCTCCCCCGCCGGCGAACCCCGGTACGCCGCCCACAGGGCCAGCACCGGTGCCGCCACCACGGTGGCGACGACGGTCGTCGTGACCGCACGCGCGCGCAGCCGGTCGCGGCGGGCCGCGCGGTCCTTGGGGTCCATCGGGAAACCACGCCGGTCGAAGCGCGGCACGGCGCCGCCCCGCGCGCGCGGGGGGTGCGCCATCGCCAGGTGCAGGGCCGCGCGGGGCGCCTCCAGGACCGGCAGCTCGGCGGGTGTGCTGATCGTGCCGGGCCACCGGCCGGGGGCCGCGCGTTCCGCGGTGCGGCGGCAGCGCGGGCAGTCGTCGACGTGCCGGACCAGTTCGCGGCGCAGGGCGCTGCTCAGCACCAGCTGGCTGTCCCCGGTGAGGTGGGACACGCTGGGGCAGCCGCCGGTCTCGACGACCGCGAGCGCCGCGCGGGTGCGTTCCACCTCGCAGGCGGCGGAGGCGAGCAGCTCACGGGCGCCGGCCAGGTCCATTCCGAGGACGGCGGCGACCTCGTCGGCGGCGAGGTGGTGGCGTACCGCGAGTTCGAGCGCCTCGCGCTGCTCCGGGGTGGTGCCGGCGGCCTCGGGCCAGGCGAGCTGGGCGAGTTCACCGCGCCGCCGCTCCTCGGTCTCGGCGGCGGCCGGCGGTTCGGGGGCGGTGGGCCGGCCCGCCGCATGGGTGGCCTGGCGTTTCTGCCTGGCCTCGGCCAGCCCACGCAGGCAGGCCCAACGGGCCAGCGCGTACAGCCAGGCCCTGCGGTCCGCGCCGCCCTCAGGGACGCGCTGGCCGCGGCGCTCGGCGACGGCGAGGGCGTCCCCGAGGGCGGAGGTCGCCGCGTCGTGGTCGCACAGCACCGAGAGGCAGTACGTGAACAGCCCGTCCAGGTACTGCTCGTAGCGCGCCGGAGGTCGCTGCGCCAGCGCACGCGCCGCCGTACGATCGCGCGCTTCACGCGCCCCCCGGTGCGCCCGGTGCGCGCCGGTCATGCGGGTCGAGGTTTCCGGGCTGCTGCTCATCACCCGTGCGACCGTAGGCGGCGGCGTAACGTCCCTTCTGGCACCTTGAGCACTTTTAATCCGTACGGGTGAAACGATCCCTCATAAGGGGACACGAACCCGATGTCCTGCGGCTCGTTCCCGATCAGGTACGGCCGGGACCCGTCCCTCCGCATCCGTCACGGGCACCACCACGGCCCCGCTGAACAGGCCCCGGCGGCCGGGCAGAACAGCGGGAAGACAGCCCAGCAGGACGTCAGTCAGTGGCAGAGCCACGACCACCGGAACCTGCCTAGCAATATCAATGTCAGTGGCGGGGGCTACGGTTTCCGCATGGCTGCCCGTACCAAGACCGCGAAAGACCGTCCGTCGTACCGCTGCACCGAGTGCGGCTGGCAGACGGCCAAGTGGCTCGGCCGCTGCCCCGAGTGCCAGGCCTGGGGGACGGTCGAGGAGTACGGCACCCCCGCGGTCCGCACCACGGCGCCCGGCCGGGTCACCACCTCCGCGGTGCCCATCGGCGAGGTCGACGGCCGCCGGGCCACCGCGCGCCCGACCGGCGTGCCGGAGCTGGACCGGGTGCTGGGCGGCGGCCTGGTCCCCGGCGCGGTCGTCCTGCTGGCCGGCGAGCCCGGCGTCGGCAAGTCCACCCTCCTGCTCGACGTGGCGGCCAAGTCGGCGAGCGAGGAGCACCGCACGCTCTATGTCACCGGCGAGGAGTCGGCGAGCCAGGTCCGGCTGCGTGCCGACCGCATCGGCGCCATCGACGACCACCTCTATCTCGCCGCCGAGACCGATCTGGCCGCCGTCCTCGGCCACTTGGACGCGGTCAAGCCCTCGCTGCTGATCCTGGACTCCGTCCAGACGGTCGCGTCCCCCGAGATCGACGGCGCGCCCGGCGGCATGGCCCAGGTGCGGGAGGTGGCCGGGGCGCTCATCCGCGCCTCCAAGGACCGGGGCATGTCGACCCTCCTGGTGGGCCATGTCACCAAGGACGGCTCGATCGCCGGTCCCCGCCTCCTCGAACACCTCGTGGACGTCGTGCTGCACTTCGAGGGCGACCGGCACGCGCGCCTGCGGCTCGTGCGGGGCGTCAAGAACCGCTACGGCACCACGGACGAGGTCGGCTGCTTCGAACTGCACGACGAGGGCATCACGGGCCTGGCCGACCCGAGCGGACTCTTCCTGACACGACGTGACGAACCGGTCCCCGGGACCTGTCTGACGGTCACCCTCGAGGGCCGCCGTCCGCTGGTCGCCGAGGTCCAGGCGCTGACCGTGGATTCCCAGATCCCCTCCCCCCGCCGCACCACCTCCGGTCTGGAGACCTCGCGGGTCTCGATGATGCTGGCGGTGCTGGAGCAGCGCGGGCGGATCAGCGCGCTCGGCAAGCGGGACATCTACTCCGCGACCGTGGGCGGCGTGAAGCTCTCGGAGCCCGCGGCCGACCTCGCGATCGCCCTCGCCCTGGCCTCCGCCGCGAGCGACACCCCGCTCCCCAAGAACCTGGTCGCCATCGGCGAGGTCGGCCTCGCGGGCGAGGTCAGACGGGTCACCGGCGTCCAGCGCAGGCTCGCGGAGGCGCACCGTCTGGGCTTCACGCACGCGCTCGTACCGAGCGATCCCGGCAAGATCCCGGCGGGCATGAAGGTCCTGGAAGTCGCGGACATGGGGGACGCGCTGCGGGTGCTGCCGCGGTCCCGTCGCCGAGAGGCCCCACGGGAGGCGGAGGAGCGCCGGTAGACTTTGCCCTGGTCTCGCCCGTCCGTACGAACCGCGTGCGGGTGCGGGAGCGCTTCAGAACCTGCGACCGGAGGAGTGCAGTGGCAGCCAACGACCGGGCAACGGCTCCCGGAAAGTCCGGTGGGAGTGCCGGTTCCGATGGCCTGATGCGCGCCTCGCTGAGCGCCGTGGCTCCGGGCACGTCGATGCGCGACGGCCTGGAGCGGGTTCTCCGCGGCAACACCGGCGGGCTCATCGTCCTCGGCTTCGACAAGACGGTCGAGACGATGTGCACGGGCGGTTTCGTCCTTGATGTCGAGTTCACAGCAACCCGGCTGCGCGAGCTGTGCAAGCTCGACGGCGGAATCGTGATCTCCTCCGACCTGTCGAAGATCCTCCGTGCGGGTGTCCAGTTCGTACCGGACGCGACGATCCCCACCGAGGAGACGGGCACCCGCCACCGCACGGCCGACCGCGTCTCCAAGCAGGTCGGGTTCCCGGTGGTCTCGGTCTCGCAGTCGATGCGGCTGATCGCGCTCTACGTCGACGGGCAGCGCCGTGTCCTGGAGGACTCGGCGGCGATCCTCTCCCGCGCGAACCAGGCGCTGGCGACCCTGGAGCGGTACAAGCTCCGCCTGGACGAGGTCGCGGGAACGTTGTCAGCGCTGGAGATCGAGGACCTGGTGACGGTCCGCGACGTCTCGGCCGTCGCCCAGCGACTGGAGATGGTCCGCCGCATCGCCACCGAGATCGCCGAGTACGTCGTCGAACTGGGCACCGACGGGCGGCTGCTCGCCCTCCAGCTGGACGAGCTGATCGCCGGTGTCGAGCCCGAGCGCGAGCTGGTGGTCCGGGACTACGTCCCCGAGCCCACGGCCAAACGCTCCCGCACCGTCGACGAGGCGCTCTACGAGCTGGACGCGCTGAGCCACGCGGAGCTGCTGGAACTGCCGACGGTGGCGCGGGCGCTGGGGTACACGGGTTCCCCGGAGGCGCTGGACTCGGCGGTGTCGCCGCGCGGCTTCCGGCTGCTGGCGAAGGTTCCGCGGCTGCCCGGGGCGATCATCGACCGGCTGGTGGAGCACTTCGGGGGCCTGCAGAAACTGCTCGCGGCGAGCGTGGACGACCTGCAGACCGTGGACGGGGTCGGCGAGGCGCGGGCGCGCAGCGTCCGGGAGGGCCTGTCGAGGCTGGCGGAGTCGTCGATCCTCGAACGCTACGTGTAGCTCCGCTGGTGAGGCTGGTCACTCCGCCGGCTAGGCGGTCTGCTCGGCCACGGGCCGGTGGGGGCCTGCCGCGCAGTTCCCCACGCCCCTGACGGTGCGCGCAGCTGCGGGCAGTCGTGCCGCTGGGGCGGCACGGGTCGGCCCAGCGCTGGGCCATGGTCGGCGAGACCTGGAAGCGTTCTGCGGCTGCTCTGAGGGGCCAGTTGTCCTCGACCACGCAGCGGGCCAGACGAAGACGTCCGGTCTCGGTCAGGGGTGCATTACGGTGGGGCACGAGGGCCTTTCTGTTGGTGTAGACGTCGCAATCCACACCGAACCGGAAGGCCCTCACCTGTTCAAGATCCCTCAGCCGAAACCTGGCTCACCCGTCCACAACCTCCCGGGGCAATACACCTAGTCCGCCGCCAGGACGAAAGACGCCTGGGCCTTCGTGAAGCCCGGTGTCGCGGCTTCCAGCAGATACGTGCCCGACCCCGCCGATCCCGCCGAAGGCGTCGCGCACTGGGGAGCGCTCGGCCTGCGGTCCCACTTCAGCGTGTAGGTGATGCTGCTGCCCGCCGGCACGCGGTACCAGCGGGTCGCCGTCGTCCTCGGGCAGTCCGCCGACGACCAGTAGATGTCGTCCGCGCTGGCCGGCGTGATCGTCAACACCGCGTTCTTCGGTCCGAGATCGACCTTGCAGTCGCTGGACGACCGGTCCTTGGCGGTGAGTTCGAAGGTCGGCGTCTGCTCCGGCGAGTAGGAGTTGTGCAGGCTCTTCAGGCTCAACGACACGGACTGCGCCGTGCAGTTGGGGAGGGTGGAGGTTCCCGGCAGCGAGGCGACCGTACCGCCGGAGCCCGAGGTGACATCCCCCGAGCCCGACGAGGCACCCGAGGACCCGCCGGAACCGGACGACGAACCGTCACCCGGCCCGTCCGAACTCCCGCCGCCGGAACCGGAACCGGAGCCCGTACCGGAGCCGGTGCTCGCGCCGGACGACGCGCCACCGCCACCGCTCGACTCGTCCCGCCCGCCCGGCGCCTGGCTGATCGCCGGCCCGCTGCCGGACGGCCCCGGCGTGATCGTGGACGCGGGATTCTTGCCGTCCGCCCCGTCGTCGCCCTTCTTGCCGCCCCCGCCACCCGACGTGACGATCCAGGTGATCAGCAGCGCCAGCACGGCGACGACGGACACCATGACGACCCTCCGTCGCCAGTAGATGGAGGAGGGAAGCGGCCCGACCGGATTGCGCAGAGATCCCACGGCGCAAACTGTACGAGAGATCCACGCACTTCCTCGCCCCACCCGCCGCTCAAACCTCAACTTTTCCGGATCATCATTTCGGCAACTCCCCTCGGCACACTCCCTCTTCGCGTGACAGGCGGGCGGGGCGGGCCGGGAGAACCGGGCCCGGGGACGGGCGCCGGACACGCGGGCCCCGGACCGGCGGCCGCGCGGCCCCGCCGGGAAGCACGTCCAACCCAGCCGTGGCCGGACATGGCAGGATCGGAAGGGCCATGACTGAGAAGCTCCACGCCCCCGTGATCGCCTGGTTCGACGCCCATGCCCGTGACCTCCCCTGGCGCCGCCCGGAGGCGGGCCCGTGGGGTGTGATGGTCAGCGAGTTCATGCTGCAGCAGACCCCGGTCAGCCGGGTGCTGCCCGTCTACGAGCAGTGGCTGGCCCGCTGGCCGCGCCCCGCCGACCTCGCCGCCGAGGCGCCCGGCGAGGCGGTGCGCGCCTGGGGCCGGCTCGGCTACCCGCGCCGCGCCCTGCGGCTGCACGGCGCCGCCGTCGCCATAACGGAACGGCATGACGGCGACGTACCGACCGACCACGCGCAGCTGCTCGCGCTGCCGGGCATCGGCGAGTACACCGCCGCGGCCGTCGCCTCCTTCGCGTACGGGCAGCGGCACGCCGTGCTCGACACCAATGTGCGGCGGGTGTTCGCCCGGGCCGTGACCGGTGTGCGGTACCCGCCGAACGCCACCACCGCCGCCGAGCGGCGGCTCGCCCGTGAACTGCTGCCGGAGGACGAGCCGACCGCCGCCCGCTGGGCCGCCGCCTCCATGGAGCTGGGTGCGCTGGTGTGCACGGCGAAGAACGAGACGTGTCCGCGGTGCCCGATCGCCGGGGAGTGCGCCTGGCGGCTGGCCGGCAAGCCGGAGCACGACGGGCCGCCCCGGCGCGGGCAGACGTACGCCGGTACCGACCGGCAGGTGCGCGGCAAGCTGCTGGCGGTGCTGCGCGAGGCGTCCGCCCCCGTGCCGCAGGCGGCGCTCGACCGGGTGTGGCACGAGCCGGTGCAGCGGGCCCGCGCGCTGGACGGGCTGGTCTCCGACGGGCTGGTGGAGCCACTCTCGGGCGGCCTGTACCGGCTACCGCTGGGCTGACGAACAGCCACATCGCAGCAGAGAGGGCTGTGTTACGACCCCGCCCGCACGGCAAATACCCCCATAACCACCCATAGGACGAGGCTCACTTACCCCGCGCCTACTTCCGTTACACAACCGACGGACAGCCGATTGCTACCCGCAGGCTGCTCCGCACAGCCCCGTGACAACCGGTCCGTAGCTTCGTTTCTGTGCCCGCCACGACCGCGGGACGGCAGGAACTCAGGCACAGGGCCGGGGAAAACGGGGATCGGGAGGCGGTTGATCATGGCGCAGGGCGAGGTGCTCGAATTCGAGGAGTACGTCCGCACGCGGCAGGACGCGCTGCTGCGCAGCGCCCGCCGCCTGGTCCCGGACCCGACGGACGCCCAGGACCTGCTCCAGACCGCGCTGGTCCGGACGTACGGCCGCTGGGAGACCATCGAGGACAAGCGGCTCGCGGACGCCTACCTGCGCCGGGTCATGATCAACACGCGCACCGAGTGGTGGCGGGCCCGGAAGCTGGAGGAGGTCCCGACCGAGCAGCTGCCCGACGCCAGCGTGGAGGACTCCACCGAGCAGCACGCGGACCGCGCGCTCCTCATGGACATCATGAAGGTACTGGCTCCGAAGCAGCGCAGTGTCGTGGTGCTGCGACACTGGGAGCAGATGTCCACGGAGGAGACGGCCGCCGCCCTCGGCATGTCGGCCGGAACGGTCAAGAGCACGCTGCACCGGGCGCTCGCCCGGCTCCGCGAGGAGCTGGAGTCACGCGACCTCGACGCACGCGCGCTGGAGCGTGAGGAGCGGGAGCGTTGCGCGGCCTGACCGGCACAGGGCCCAGACGGGGCCCGGCGAGTGCACAGGCGGTGAGTACGGCGGTGGCCGTGCTCATCGCCCTCGCCCTTTTCGCCGCCGCCTGCGGCACCGGCGGCACCGGCGCCCGGGACGAGGGTCCGGCGCACGCCGACTCGGCGGAGAAGGCCCCGGCCGCCGCCGTTCCCTCGCCCAACCCGTCCCAGACGTACGCGAAGGTCGACGCGGTCGCCCTCGTGAAGACCGATCCGGCGGTCTCCGCCACCGTGAAGCGGGACCTGAAGCCGTGCGCGGGCGACGAGTACCCGGTCGACGTCACCTACGGCGATCTGACCGGCGGCCCGGCCGAGGACATCGTCGTGAACGTACTGACCTGCGGGGACGCGGTCGGGGTGGGGGCGTACGTGTACCGCGAGGAGAGCGGCGCGTACAAGAACGTGTTCAAGGCCGAGGAGTCACCGGTCTACGCGGAGATCGACCGGGGAGACCTGAGCGTCACCAAGCAGGTGTACGAGAAGGGCGACCCGGTGTCGAGCCCGTCCGGCGAGAACGTGATCACCTACGGCTGGACCGCGGGGCGCTTCGTCCAGCAGGACTTCCACCACACCGACTACGGCAACGCGACCGGCAGCGGCAACGCCACGCCGGTCCCCTCACCCGCCGGCTGACCCCACCCCCCACCACACGAGAGAGCAGGGATGGCAGACCAGACCCACGTCCTGTTCGTCGAGGACGACGACGTCATCCGCGAGGCCACCCAGCTCGCGCTGGAGCGGGACGGCTTCGCGGTCACCGCCATGCCCGACGGGCTGTCCGGCCTGGAGGCGTTCCGCGCCGACCGGCCCGACATCGCCCTGCTGGACGTGATGGTGCCGGGCCTGGACGGGGTGAGCCTGTGCCGGCGCATCCGCGACGAGTCCACGGTGCCGGTGATCATGCTGTCGGCGCGCGCCGACTCCATCGACGTGGTGCTGGGTCTGGAGGCGGGCGCCGACGACTACGTCACCAAGCCGTTCGACGGCGCGGTGCTGGTCGCCCGGATCCGCGCCGTGCTGCGGCGCTTCGGGCACGCGAGTGGCGGCGACCGGCCGCACGAGGACACGGCTGAGGCGACCGGCGGCCCGCTGACCTTCGGCGAGCTGGAGATCGACACCGAGGGCATGGAGGTGCGCCGGGCCGGACAGCCGGTCGCGCTCACCCCGACCGAGATGCGGCTGCTCCTGGAGTTCTCCTCGGCACCGGGGACCGTGCTCTCCCGGGACAAGCTGCTGGAACGCGTCTGGGACTACGGCTGGGGCGGGGACACCCGGGTCGTCGACGTCCATGTGCAGCGGCTGCGTACGAAGATCGGCCAGGATCGCATCGAGACGGTCCGCGGTTTCGGTTACAAGCTGAAGGCCTGAGCGGGGCGGTCATGCGGGGGCTCATCAGATCCGTCAGGAGATCCGTCCGGCACCGCGGTCCGCGGCTGCGCACCGGGCTGCGGTGGAAGCTGAGCGCGGCGATCGCGCTGGTCGGCGCGCTGGTCGCGGTCGCGCTGAGCCTGGTGGTGCACAACGCCGCCCGGGTCTCGATGCTGGACAACGCGCGCGACCTGGCCAACGAACGGCTACAGATCGCGCAGCGCAACTACGAGCTGTACGGCCGGGCGAACTTCCCCGACGTGAAGGTCAACGACCCCGAGCTGCCGCCGGCGCTGCGTGAGCGGGTCGACGCGGGCCGCCGGGCGACCGACGTCATCGACCCGGGCAGCGGCGCGCCGGACATCTGGGCGGCGGTGCAGGCCAAGGACGGGCGGGTGCTGTCCCTGCACGGCACCTTCCCGAACCGCAGCAGCGACGTGCTCAAGGACCTCGACCAGGCCCTGGTCATCGGCTCCATCGCGGTCGTGCTCGGCGGCAGCGCGCTCGGCGTGCTGATCGGCGGGCAGCTCTCACGGCGGCTGCGCAAGGCGGCGGCCGCGGCCAACCAGGTCGCCCAGGGCGAACCGGACGTACGGGTGCGGGAGGCCATCGGCGGGTTCGTACGGGACGAGACCGACGACCTGGCGCGCGCGGTGGACGCCATGGCGGACGCGTTGCAGCAGCGGCTCGAGGCCGAGCGGCGAGTGACGGCCGACATCGCCCACGAGCTGCGTACGCCGGTGACCGGGCTGCTCACGGCCGCCGAACTGCTGCCTCCCGGCCGCCCGACCGAGCTGGTCCTGGACCGGGCGAAGGCGATGCGCACCCTCGTCGAGGACGTGCTGGAGGTGGCCCGGCTCGACAGCGCCTCCGAGCGGGCCGAGCTGCAGGACATCATGCTGGGCGATTTCGTCGCGCGGCGGGTGGCCGCGAAGGACCCGGCCATCGAGGTGCGGGTGGTGCACGAGTCGGAGGTCACGACCGATCCGCGCCGCCTTGAGCGGGTGCTGTTCAACCTGCTCGCCAACGCCGCCCGGCACGGCAGGCCGCCCATCGAGGTGACCGTCGAGGGCCGGGTCATCCGGGTCCGCGACCACGGCCCCGGCTTCCCCGAGAAGCTTCTGGCGGAGGGCCCGAGCCGCTTCCGCACCGGCAGCGAGGACCGCGCGGGCCAGGGCCACGGCCTGGGCCTGACCATCGCGGCCGGCCAGGCGCGCGTCCTGGGCGCCCGGCTGACCTTCCGCAACATCCGGCCGGTGGGCGCGCCCGACCACATCCGCGCGGAGGGCGCGGTGGCCGTGCTGTGGCTCCCGGAACACGCCCCGACCGCCACAGGCAGCTACCCGACACTCCCGGGCCCGCCCCAAACCCACCGCTGATCCACCGAATCACCAGGTCCAGAGCCTCGGCGGCCACGGGCGGAGGTCGAAGCCTCGGCGGCTGCGGGTCCGAGGACGGAGCCTCGGGGGCCACGGGTCCCAGCCCGACCGCGGCCGCGGCAGTCACGGGCCGCGGCTGATCAAGACGCGACGGGCACGGGCCACCGCAGACAAGGAGCGTGGCGGGCACGGGCCACGGCAGGCCGAGGGCATGGCGAGCGCACGCCAGGACCGACCAGCGGCCCGGCAACCTCAGGCCACAGCCGACCAAGGCCATAGCCGACACGGGCCAGGGCGACCGGGACGCGGCGGAG
>NZ_JBVHQD010000017.1:0-209366 GCF_055567595.1 Streptomyces sp. NPDC026515 | reverse complement strand
CGCCAGGACCGACCAGCGGCCCGGCAACCTCAGGCCACAGCCGACCAAGGCCATAGCCGACACGGGCCAGGGCGACCGGGACGCGGCGGACGCGGGCCGCAGCCGACCAACAGCCCGGCGACCGCGGGCCGCAGCTGACCAAGGCCGTAGCGGACGCGGGCCACGGCAGACCAAAGCTGTAGCGGACGCGCGGCACGGCAGACCGAGAGCACGGCGGGCACGTTGGGACCGACCAAGGGCCCGACAGCCTCAAGCCGCAGCCGCCCAGAGCCGTAGCGGACGTGGGCCAGGGCCGAGCGAGGGCCTGACGGGTTAGGGCCAGCGGCAAGCAAGGGCCTGTCGACCGCGGGCCACAGTCGGCCAAGGCCGGTGACGGGCGCAGGCCGTAGCGGGCCCGTAGCGGTCGCGGGCCGCGGCGGCCTGCGGGGTGCAGCCGGCCATACGTACCCGACGCGTGGTCGTGCGCGGTGCAGGGTCTCGCCGGGTGTTGCGGAGGTGACGGGAAAGCGGGTGGCCCCGGGGACGCTCGGTCCCGGGGCCACCCGCGTGCGTCTCTCAGACGGCCTCGACGACCGGCAGCGGTGCCGCCTCGTCGGAGCCCGCCTTCTGGGGGCCGCCGCGCAGCGGCACCTCCTTGACGAAGACGGCGGCCACCACGACGGCCACCGCGATCACGGCACCGAGCAGGAACGCCGAGTGCGTGCCGGCCGACACCGCGTGCTGGTACGCCTCGCGGGCCGCCGCCGGCAGCTTCGCAAGGCTCTTCGCGTCCAGCTGGGCCGACTGCTCGGTGATCTTGGAGCCCAGCGAGCCGGCCCGCTCGGACATGACGCCCTTGACCCGGTCGTTGAAGATCGCGCCCATGATGGCGACGCCGAAGGAGGAGCCGAGGGTACGGAACAGGGTGGTGGACGAGGACGCGACGCCCATGTCCTTCATCTCCACGCTGTTCTGCGCGACCAGCATGGTGATCTGCATCAGGCAGCCCATGCCGAGGCCGACGACGGCCATGTACACGCCCGAGATGAACCGGGTGGTGTCGGTGTCCATCGTGGACAGCAGGTACAGCCCGACGGCCAGCAGCACCCCGCCCACCAGGGGGAAGACCTTGTAGCGGCCGGTGTTAGTGGTGACCCGCCCGGCGACCATCGAGGTCACCAGCATCGCGCCGAGCATCGGCAGCAGCAGCAGGCCGGAGTTGGTCGCGGACGCGCCCTGCACGGACTGCTGGTAGAGCGGCAGGAACAGCGTGGCTCCGAACATCACGAAGCCCACGATGAACCCGATGACCGACATCAGGGTGAAGTTGAGGCTCCGGAAGATGTGCAGGGGCAGGACCGGCTCGGCGGCCTTGGTCTGCCAGAAGACGAAGCCGATCAGGGCGACGACGCCGATGGCGATCAGTTCCATGATTCGTGCGGACGTCCAGGCGTACTGGGAACCGCCCCAGGTGGTGACCAGCACGATCGAGGTGATGCCGAGGGTCAGCAGACCGGCGCCCAGGTAGTCGATGCGCGTCTTGTTCCGCTTCTTCGGCAGGTGCAGGACGGCGCTGACGGCGGCCAGCGCGACCACGCCGAGCGGCAGGTTGATGTAGAAGGCCCAGCGCCAGCCCCAGTTGTCGGTGATGGTGCCGCCGACCAGCGGGCCGCCGATCATGGCGAGCGCCATGACGCCGGCCATCATGCCCTGGTACTTGCCGCGCTCGCGGGGCGGCACGAGGTCACCGATGATCGCCATGACCCCGACCATCAGACCACCGGCACCGAGGCCCTGGATGGCCCGGAACCCGATCAGCTGGCCCATGTCCTGGGCCATGCCGCTGAGTGCGGAGCCGACCAGGAAGATGACTATGGAGGTCATGAAGGCGCCCTTGCGCCCGTACATGTCACCGAGCTTGCCCCAGAGCGGGGTGGCCGCCGCGGTCGCGAGGGTATAGGCGGTCACGACCCACGACAGGTGCTCCAGACCGCCCAGCTCACCGACGATGGTCGGCATGGCCGTGCCCACGATCATGTTGTCGAGCATCGCGAGCATCATCGCGACCATGAGCGCGAGCATCACGACCCGTACGCTCTTGGGTTCCTTCTGCGGCGCCTCGGCCGCTGCCGGTGCCCCCGGTTTTTCCTGGCCCGTCTCGGCCGCCTGGGTGTCCGCCATCTCTCCCACTCCCCCTGGCGGCTGCTACTTACTGGCCGCCCGGCTAGTTCAGTACACTGGGAAGGTAGACCTGTCACTAGCCGGTCGTCAAGTAAGTTTCTGGAGCGGACGTCCGTCCGGCAGAGTGAGTTTTCGCGGGAGTGCGAGGAATAAGAGGATGGGCGTCACCATGGACGGCACCAAGCAGCAGCGCCGGGGCAACACCCGCCAGCGCATCCAGGACGTGGCGCTGGAACTCTTCGCCGAGCAGGGCTACGAGAAGACCTCCCTGCGGGAGATCGCCGAGCGCCTCGACGTGACCAAGGCAGCCCTGTACTACCACTTCAAGACCAAGGAAGAGATCCTGGTCAGCGTCTTCGAGGATCTGACTCGGCCGATCCAGGACCTGATCGAGTGGGGCGAGGGGCAGCCGCACACGCTGGAGATCAAGCTGGAGATCGTACGGCGCTACAGCCGGGCGCTCGCCGAGGCCGGGCCGCTGTTCCGCTTCATGCAGGAGAACCAGGCGACCGTGCGGGAGCTGCGGATCGGTGACACCTTCAAGGACCGGATGCGCGGCCTGCGGAGCATCTTCGTCGACCCGGACGCACCCCTGACCGACCAGGTCCGCTGCATCAGCGCGATGTTCACGCTGCACGCGGGGATGTTCGTCATGCAGGACCTGGAGGGCGACCCCGAGAAGAAGCAGGAAGCCGTTCTGGAGGTCGCCCTGGACCTGGTGACCCAGGCCCACCGAGGTTCCGGCCCTTCCGCCTAGCGTTCCGGCCGTTTCCCCGGCCGTTCCGTCCGGGCGATCACACCGGTCAGACGGTCACGCCCTTGGCGCGCAGGAAGACGACCGGGTTGATCGCGGAGCCGTAGTTCGGGGTCGTACGGATCTCGAAGTGCAGGTGCGGGCCGGTGGAGTTGCCGGTGTTGCCGGACAGCGCGATGTGCTGACCGGTCCTGACGACCTGCCCGACCCTGACGTCGACGCGGGACAGGTGGGCGTACTGCGAGTACTGGCCGTTGCCGTGCCTGATGACGACGGCGTTGCCGTACGCGGGACCGTCACCGGCGCCGTTGCCGCCGGCCTTGACGACGGTGCCGCCGTGCGCGGCGACGACCTGGGTGCCGATCGGCACCGCGAAGTCCTGTCCGCTGTGCTTGGCGGCCCACATGCCGCCGGCCTGGTCGAAGCTCGCGGACAAGGTGTACTTCTGCACCGGGTCGATCCAGGCGGCGGCACTGGACGTGGCGGCCGACGCGACCCCCGACCCCACCACGGCCGTGACTCCGAGACCGGCCGCCAGAACGGCGGCGCGCTTACGGAGAGAGGACGTACGGGGGGCACGGAGAGTGGCGCGCAGGGACATCGAAACCTCGTGAAGTAGACAGCGGGGACCCCCCTCCGGCACCGGCTGACACGCGTCGGCCGCCGAACGGGGCATCCCTTGGTAACCCGAGAGCCGCGCTTCACCCAAACCACACCATCTACGGCATCAGCTAGTACACACGCGCGAAGTTGACCCTTTCTTGACAGAGTGCGCCCGGCCTGGCAGCCCTGACCTCACCCTTCCGGGCGTGAGGCGACATGGGTTAGAAAATCCCTTTTCCCCCGTCACGGGTTCCACTATCCCGGCTAGTAACGGACATTTGACCCGTGCGCTATGTCACCGGCGACCGCGGCCCGAAGCCCCCGGCGTGTGACCCAGGCCTCGCCCGACCTACCCCCGGGTAACCCGATGGCTTCCTCTACGCCACCTCGCCCACACATCATGTCCCTGACACTTCCGTGGACGTGAGAGGACCCCAACCGATGACCCCAGGCACCTGGACCCGCCGCATGTCCATCGCCGCCGTCTCCGTGGCCGCGCTCGCCGGGATGGCCGCGCCGGCCCAGGCCGCGACGGCGAGCAGCTCCACCACGGTCGACTACGCCACCTGGCAGCAGGACTGCCAGTCCGTGATGGACCAGGCCCTGCCGTACCTGAAGCAGCGCATCGCCGCCGCCGAGCCGGGCGAGCGGCAGGCGATCGTCTTCGACATCGACAACACGACCCTGGAGACCGACTTCGGCTTCAGCTTCCCCCAGCCGGCCAACAAGCCGGTCCTGAACATCGCCCGGTACGCCCAGGAGCACGGCGTCTCCCTGTTCTTCGTCACGGCCCGCCCGGGCATCCTCTACCTGCCGACCGAGTACAACCTCGAACACGACGGCTACGACGTCTCCGGCCTGTACGTCCGCAGCCTCTTCGACCTCTTCAAGGACGTCGCCGCCTACAAGACCGCCCAGCGCGTCGACATCGAGAACAACGGCTACACGATCATCGCGAACATCGGGAACAGCGCCACCGACCTCTCGGGCGGCCACGCGGAGAAGACCTACAAGCTGCCCGACTACAACGGCCAGCTCTCGTAGCCGCACGACGGGTACGCGAAAGGGGCCGGTGCTCGGGAGAGCACCGGCCCCTTTCTTTCGGGCCTTTCGGCGAGCCTCTGAGGGCTACGCCTCCTTGCTCAGGTTCGGACCGGCTCCGCCGGCCGCCTGCTCGATCGGCGGGACGTCGGGGAGTGCGGACTTCTCCTCACCCCGGAAGGTGAAGGTCTTGGTCTCGCCCTCGCCCTCCGTGTCGACGACCACGATGTGACCGGGGCGCAGCTCGCCGAAGAGGATCTTCTCCGAGAGCGTGTCCTCGATCTCGCGCTGGATCGTGCGACGCAGCGGCCGCGCGCCCAGCACCGGGTCGTAGCCCTTCTTGGACAGCAGCTCCTTCGCGGACTGGGAGAGCTCGATGCCCATGTCCCGGTCCTTGAGGCGCTCGTCCACCTTGCCGATCATCAGGTCGACGATCCGCAGGATGTCCTCCTGCGTCAGCTGCGGGAAGACGACCACGTCGTCGACGCGGTTGAGGAACTCGGGCCGGAAGTGCTGCTTGAGCTCGTCCTGGACCTTGTTCTTCATGCGCTCGTAGTTGGTCTTCGAGTCGCCCGAGGCCGCGAAGCCCAGGTTGAAGCCCTTGGAGATGTCCCGGGTGCCGAGGTTGGTCGTCATGATGATGACCGTGTTCTTGAAGTCCACGACCCGGCCCTGGGAGTCGGTCAGACGACCGTCCTCCAGGATCTGCAGCAGGCTGTTGAAGATGTCCGGGTGGGCCTTCTCGACCTCGTCGAAGAGGACGACGGAGAACGGCTTGCGGCGGACCTTCTCGGTCAGCTGGCCGCCCTCTTCGTAGCCCACGTAACCGGGGGGCGAACCGAAGAGACGCGAGACCGTGTGCTTCTCGCTGAACTCCGACATGTCGAGGGAGATCAGCGCGTCCTCGTCACCGAAGAGGAACTCGGCGAGGGCCTTGGACAGCTCGGTCTTACCGACACCGGACGGGCCGGCGAAGATGAACGAGCCACCGGGGCGCTTCGGGTCCTTCAGACCGGCACGCGTACGGCGGATCGCCTTCGACAGCGCCTTGACGGCGTCGACCTGGCCGATGACCCGCTTGTGGAGCTCGTCCTCCATGCGCAGCAGACGCGAGGACTCCTCCTCGGTGAGCTTGAAGACCGGGATGCCCGTGGCCGTGGCCAGCACCTCGGCGATCAGCTCGCCGTCGACCTCGGCGACGACGTCCATGTCGCCGGCCTTCCACTCCTTCTCCCGCTTGGCCTTGGCGGCCAGGAGCTGCTTCTCCTTGTCGCGGAGGGAGGCGGCCTTCTCGAAGTCCTGCGAGTCGATCGCGGACTCCTTGTCCCGGCGGACGCCGGCGATCTTCTCGTCGAACTCGCGCAGGTCCGGCGGAGCGGTCATCCGGCGGATGCGCATCCGGGAGCCGGCCTCGTCGATCAGGTCGATCGCCTTGTCGGGCAGGAAACGGTCCGAGATGTAACGGTCGGCCAGGGTGGCCGCCTGGACCAGCGCCTCGTCCGTGATGGAGACCCGGTGGTGGGCCTCGTACCGGTCACGCAGACCCTTGAGGATCTCGATCGTGTGCGGCAGGGACGGCTCGGCGACCTGGATCGGCTGGAAGCGGCGCTCCAGGGCCGCGTCCTTCTCCAGGTGCTTGCGGTACTCGTCCAGGGTGGTGGCACCGATGGTCTGCAGCTCACCGCGGGCCAGCATCGGCTTCAGGATCGAAGCCGCGTCGATGGCGCCCTCGGCGGCACCCGCACCGACCAGCGTGTGCAGCTCGTCGATGAACAGGATGATGTCACCGCGGGTGCGGATCTCCTTGAGCACCTTCTTCAGGCGCTCCTCGAAGTCACCGCGGTAGCGGGAGCCGGCGACCAGGGCGCCGAGGTCCAGGGTGTAGAGGTGCTTGTCCTTGAGGGTCTCGGGCACCTCACCCTTGACGATGGCCTGGGCGAGCCCCTCGACGACGGCGGTCTTGCCGACGCCGGGCTCACCGATCAGGACCGGGTTGTTCTTGGTGCGGCGGGACAGCACCTGCATGACCCGCTCGATCTCCTTCTCGCGCCCGATGACCGGGTCGAGCTTGGACTCACGAGCGGCCTGGGTGAGGTTCCGGCCGAACTGGTCGAGGACCAGGGACGTCGAGGGGGTGCCCTCGGCAGGGCCGCCGGCGGTGGCGGTCTCCTTGCCCTGGTAGCCGGAGAGCAGCTGGATGACCTGCTGCCGCACCCGGTTGAGATCTGCGCCCAGCTTGACCAGGACCTGGGCGGCGACGCCCTCGCCCTCACGGATCAGGCCGAGCAGGATGTGCTCCGTGCCGATGTAGTTGTGCCCCAGTTGCAGCGCCTCGCGGAGCGACAGCTCCAGGACCTTCTTGGCACGGGGGGTGAAGGGAATGTGCCCGGACGGGGCCTGCTGGCCCTGGCCGATGATCTCCTCCACCTGCTGGCGGACCGCCTCGAGCGAAATCCCGAGGCTCTCAAGGGCCTTGGCGGCGACACCCTCACCCTCGTGGATCAGGCCCAGGAGGATGTGCTCGGTGCCGATGTAGTTGTGGTTGAGCATCCGGGCTTCTTCCTGAGCCAGGACGACAACCCGCCGCGCGCGGTCGGTGAACCTCTCGAACATCGTTAATCGCTCCTCAGAGCGGTCAGGCAGTGGGGGGAACTTCCCCTCTCTGTCCTTCCGCAGCTTAGTCCCGCAAGCGGGGACCGCTCATTCCAACTGCCGACACCGTCGATGGCCTCCTGACCCCGAACGCCGACATATGCTCCAACCCGATGGTGCGAGACGATGTTCCCGCAGGCCAGGCAGTTACCCCTTCCGCCAGTACGCCGATGGCGAACGTGAGACGCCCTCGCCTGCGTGTCGCCCCCTCCCACTAGGGATGTCTTACCCGCACGGACTGACAGTCCATGCCGTATGCCCCCGGTCCCTCCGCTACGGGCGAACAACCTTGCGTCCCTCCGTGCCCCCGCGAAGGCCTCCGTTCGGAACGCTGCGCACTCGCGCGCGCACCCAGCGTAACTCGGGCGGGTTCGCGGCGGTTGCAGTTGGCATGGCTGGCTCGGTCCCTCTGGCCGCTTCAACGGTCCCTCACCCCCGTCGTCCGCTCGGATCCGGCGTCGATCACGCCGTCGCGCCCGGTTCCGGTTGCACCTTGGCACCGGGTTCCGGCCGCTTCGCCGGACCGGACTCGCAGGTGGCCCGGCTCCGGCACTGGTACGAGAACGAACTGGGCTGGGCGACAGTGCCCGAGACACCCGGAGAACCGCTGCGGCTGGTCACGGGCGTGCGTTTCGACGTGCTGGACGTGCCGGCCCCGGCGGGCGCGAAGGCGCTCAGGCATCTGGGGCCGGGCTCTCCGGTGGCGCTCCAGGGCGACCGGATGCTGCTGCTGGTAGCCGCGGGCAGCGCGGAGGAGGTGCCGGGACTGCTGGACTGGCTGGAGTGGAGCGCGCTGGCCCTGGACCTGCGGGCACTGGGCGCGCACGGCCGGATGGACGCTCCGGCACGGCCCGAGCCGGTCTCCACCGGGGCCCGACCGCTTCCCGAAGCCGACGAGGGCCCCGCCGCCCCGCCGGAGCCCGCGGACCGTCCGGAACCCGTGCAGGGGGCCGCCGTCTGGTTGCGGCCCCCCGGGCCGGGGCGCGAGGTGGAAGCCTCGCTGCCGAGAATGCCGCGTGTGCCGACGCTGCCGGCCGTGGGGGGCGTGGGATGCGCCCCCGATCTCGTACGGCTGGTGGACACGATGGCCACCGAGTGCCACCGGGTCCGGTTGTGGCGCGCGAGCCACGGACCTGAGGGGGATCAGGCGTTGGCGTCCTCGTAAGCCTGGCGAATCGTCGCCGGAACACGGCCGCGGTCGTTGACCTCGTAGCCGTTCTCCTTCGCCCACGCGCGGATCTGCGCGGTGTCCTGGCTGCCGCCTGCAGCCGCACGGGCCTTTCCACGTCCGCCCGACGCACGGCCACCGGTACGACGACCGCCCTTGACATAGGGGTCGAGAAGGCCGCGCAGCTTGTCCGCATTGGACGTCGTGAGATCGATCTCGTACGTCTTGCCGTCCAGCGCGAACGTCACGGTCTCGTCCGCCTCGCCACCGTCGAGGTCGTCGACAAGAAGGACCTGAACCTTCTGTGCCACCGGATTTCCTTTCATCGATAACTTCAGGGCCGGGGTGTGCGGCGCCCGCCGTTTCGCCGCCCCCTGTTATATGCAGTACTGCAGTACGTTGGAAAGCAAACCGCTTTTGCGGGAAAAACACAAACCCCTGGGAGAGACCGAGGGGTCTGCTCCCGCCCGGAAACATGCGCGTTTCGGACATAGGCCACCTGGGCAAGGCGAGGCACCCGGAATTGGGCCCGATCTCCCGCCCAACTCCGCCCGATGCCTCTTGTCCGCCGCGATCCCTCGGGGCGATCACAGATGCAGAAGCATCCGGCTGTTGCCCAAGGTGTTCGGTTTCACTCGTTCGAGTCCGAGGAACTCGGCGACGCCCTCGTCATAGGAGCGCAACAGCTCCGCGTAGACATCGGTGTCCACGGGCGTCTCGCCGATCTCCACGAAGCCGTTCTTCCCGAAGAAGTCGACTTCGAAGGTCAGACAGAAAACTCGGCGAACACCGAGCCATCGCGCCGTCTCCACCAACTTCTCCAGCAACTGATGGCCCACGCCGGCGCCCTTGAGGCCGGGCTTGACCGCGAGAGTGCGCACTTCGGCGAGGTCTTCCCACATCACGTGGAGTGCGCCGCAGCCGACCACCTCGGCGTTGTCGTCGCGTTCCGCGACCCAGAACTCCTGGATGTCCTCGTAAAGCGTCACCGTGGCTTTGTCGAGGAGGATGCGGTCGCGGACGTACGCGTCAAGGAGTCGGCGCACCGCCGGGACATCGCCGGTCCGGGCCCGCCGGACGGTGACGGCTTTTGCGGTGACTTCGGGGCGCATCGCTGACATGAGCGGACGCTATCGCCCGCGGTGGTCCGCCATGGAGCCGGGGTTCTCCTCTTGCGGGGCTTCCGGGCCTTCGCGTTCTTCCTGCTGTTCCGTCCTATCGGGGCCCTGCACGATCCGTACGGCGTCCCACAGGGCCTGGCGCTGTTCGTCGCTCATCATCCCGAAGAAGGCGACGAGAGCGGCGGCCGGGTTGTCGCTCTGGGACCACGCTTCGTTCATCAGGGCGGCGGCGTAGGCGGCCCGTGTCGAGACGGCCTCATATCGATAGGCACGCCCTTCGGCCTCCCGGCGCACCCAGCCCTTCTGATGGAGATTGTCCAAAACGGTCATCACCGTGGTGTACGCGATGGACCGTTCCTGCTGGAGGTCTTCCAGGACTTCTCGAACGGTCACCGGGCGGTTCCACTTCCACACCCGCGTCATGACCGCGTCTTCGAGTTCTCCCAATGGGCGAGGCACAGCTCAGAACAATAGTGGGAGATCCCGCCAATGGCGTGCCGGACGTGCACTTTCGCTGACAAAGGCGAACAAAAGGGGCGTACGACCCGGAAGGCGTGGCTGTGGCCGCGCGGGGGTCGTACGCCCGTGGGGAGCGGTCCGCGATCAGGCCTCGCGGCCCGGGGCGGAGACCTTCAGGTCGCTCTCCCCGCGCGCGGCCCGCGCGAGGGCGGCGTCCACGGCGGCGTCCTCCTTGGCCTTGGCGGCGCCGCCCTGGGTCTTCACGATCACCCGGACCAGACCGACGAAGAAGACGGCCATGACGACCGGGGGCACGAGCGCGGAGACGTAGTCCATGCGTCCAGAGTAGCCACGGGGGACCGGGCGAAAGGTGCGGGGTGGGCAAAGCGTCGTACAAGGCGTGCGAGCTGCCGTTTTCCCCCGTCCGCGGCTGCCGGCGGCCGCCGGGGATCCGGTTCAGCCGGCGGCGAGCTGCTGCGGCGGCGGGGTGGGCCGGCGTCGCGGGAAGACCTCGCCCGGGGTCGGAATGGGCCGCTTCGGCGTCACCGGCTCGGGGGCCGCGGGCTGCGGGGCGGGCCGTCCGGCGGGCCGCTCCTTCGGCTTCTTCTCCGGCTCCTTGGCCACTCCGCCCGGCAGGGCCGTCAGGCGGATCCTGGACGCCGGCACGGCCGGTGCGGGCACCTTGCGGGCCCCCTGGGCGAGCCGGGCCCGCACATCACGCTCCGCGAGGTCCTGACAGCGGTCGAGCAGCGCGGCGGCACCGGGGTTCCCGCGCAGCGCCCGCAGTGCGGCGAGGTCGTCCGGGGTGGGCCGGTGGCCGGCGGCCAGCGCCTCCTCCAGGAGGGTGAGATAGCCGGCGACGGTCCCGGGCAGGGCCGCGCGGTAGCGGACCAGATCGGCCACCAGGAAGGCCCGCAACCGGGCCCCCTCACGCATCGCCTCGTCGAGAGACTCGGCGAGCCGATGACAGTCCTTGATGTCCTCGGCGGAGGCGGGACCGGGGTGAAGGGCGAGGGCGAGAGCACGGCGGAGCACACGCAGCTCCTCCGCACCGAACGCCATGCCGCCGCGGGATCCGTATGGCGTGGGCATGGACCGAAGATACGCGTAAATCAGACAAACTCGACATAGGGGACATGGTGTGGCGCAGCAGGGCCACCCACCTGGCCGCCGCGTGCCGCGCGCACCCCCCGCCGCCTCACGTCCGCGACACGTTCCGCTCGTACACCAGCCGGAGTCCCACCAGCGTCAGCCACGGCTCGTGCTCGTCGATCACCGAGGACTCCCCCAGCACCATCGGCGCCAGCCCGCCCGTCGCGATCACCGTCACGTCGTCCGGATCCTCCGCCAGTTCCCGCGCCATCCGCCCGACCACCCCGTCGACCTGCCCGGCGAAGCCGTACACGATGCCCGCCTGCATGGCCTCGACCGTGTTCTTGCCGATCACGCTGCGCGGCCGGGCCACCTCGATCTTCCGCAGCTGGGCGCCCTTGACGCCCAGCGCCTCCACGGAGATCTCGATACCGGGGGCGATCACACCGCCGACGTACTCCCCGCGCGCGGACACCGCGTCGAAAGTCGTCGCCGTACCGAAGTCGACGACGATCGCCGGACCGCCGAACAGCTCGACGGCGGCCACGGCGTTGATGATCCGGTCGGCGCCGACCTCCTTGGGGTTGTCGGTGAGGATCGGCACCCCGGTCTTCACCCCCGGCTCCACCAGCACCGCCGGCACATCGCCGTAGTACCGCCGGGTGACCTCGCGCAGTTCGTGCAGCACGGACGGCACGGTCGCGCAGATCGCGATGCCGTCGATGCCGTCGCCGAGTTCGTCGCCGAGCAGCGGGTGCATGCCCATCAGGCCCTGGAGGAGCACCGCCAGCTCGTCGGCGGTACGCCGCGCGTCCGTGGAGATGCGCCAGTGCTCGACGATGTCCTCGCCGTCGAAGAGCCCGAGGACGGTGTGCGTGTTGCCGACGTCGATCGTGAGGAGCATGAGGTCACTCCGCCTCGCGCAGATCCAGGCCGATGTCGAGGACCGGCGAGGAGTGGGTGAGGGCACCGACGGCCAGGAAGTCCACGCCGGTGTCGGCGTACGCCCGCGCGTTCTCCAGGGTGAGGCGCCCGGAGGCCTCCAGCAGAGCGCGACCGCCGACGATCGCCACGGCCTCCTCGCACTCCCCCGGCGTGAAGTTGTCCAGCAGGATCAGGTCGGCGCCCGCGTCGACCGCCTCGCGCAGCTGGTGCAGGGTGTCGACCTCGACCTCGATCGCCAGGTCGGGGAAGGCCTCTCGGACGGCCTTGAAGGCCTGCTCGACGCCGCCGGCGGCCACCACGTGGTTGTCCTTGACCAGAGCCGCGTCGGAGAGCGACATCCGGTGGTTGACGCCGCCGCCGCAGCGCACCGCGAACTTCTCCAGGGAGCGCAGGCCCGGGGTGGTCTTGCGGGTGTCCCGCACGCGCGTGGTGGTGCCCTCCAGCACGTCCGCCCACGCGCGCGTGGCGGTGGCGATGCCGGAGAGACGGTTCAGGATGTTGAGCGCGCTGCGCTCGGCCGTGAGCAGGTCGCGGGTGCGGGTGGTGATCGACAGCAGCGGCTGTCCGGCCTCGACCCGGTCGCCGTCCTCGACGTGCCGCTCGACCTCGAACTCGTCCGTGCAGACCACGGAGACCACGGCCTCGGCGATCCGCAGCCCCGCGACGACGCCCGCCTCGCGCGCGACGAAGTCGGCGGTCGCCACGGCCTCCTCGGGGATCGTCGCGACGGTCGTCACGTCCACGCCGTTGTCCAGGTCCTCCTGGATGGCCACGTTGGCGATGTCCTCGACCTCGACGGGGTCGAGGCCGGCGGCGGCGAGAAGTCCGGCGAGCGCGGGGTCCAGCCCGCACTCCAGGTACTCCTCGTCGCCCCCGGCGCCACAGGCACAGCCGTCGCCGCAGCCGCCGCCGTCGGCGAGGGGAAGGTCGTTGGTGCTCACGTCTGTCACTGCTCCTGGGATGACTGGTGCGACCGGGTCGGGGGGAAGTCTGCGGTGTCGGTGGTGCCCACGGCCAGCGAGCGGTCCGGATTCAGCCGTACGACGATGTGGCGGCGCCACCCGGTGTCGTCGCGGTCGGCGTGGTCCAGGCGCCAGTGGCAGCCGCGGGTCTCCTGGCGGCGCAGGGCCGCCTCGACGAGCACCCGCGCGACGCACAGGAGGTTGGTGGCCTCCCAGGTGTCGACGCCGGGCTCGGCTGTCTTGCCATTCTCGTCCAGGGCGTCGCGGGCCGCGGTGTGCAGGCGCTGGAGCTGCTCCGCCGCCCTGGTCAGGGACCGGTCGGAGCGCAGCACGCCGGCGCCCTCGGTCATGATCCGCTGGATCGCGAAGCGGGCCTCGGGGGCCTGCAGCGGGTGCGCGGGCTTGTCGGGATGCGGGACCGGGACGGGCACGCGCGCGTGCAGTCGGTCCTCCGCGTGCCGCGCGGTGATGTCGGCGGCGATGCGCTCGGCGTAGACCAGGCCCTCCAGGAGGGAGTTGGACGCGAGCCGGTTCGCGCCGTGCACGCCGGTGCACGCGACCTCGCCGCACGCGTAGAGCCCGTGCACCGTGGTGCGCCCGCGCGCGTCGGTGCGCACGCCCCCGGAGGCGTAGTGCGCGGCCGGCGCGATCGGGATGGGCTCGGTGACCGGGTCGATGCCGTGCGCCCGGCAGGCGGCCAGGATGGTCGGGAAGCGGTGTTCCCACATGTCGGCGCCGAAGTGCCGGGCGTCCAGGAACATGTGCTCGGCGTCCTGTTCCTGCATGCGCCGCATGATGGCCTTGGCGACGATGTCCCGCGGCGCCAGCTCGGCCAGCTCGTGCTGGCCCACCATGAAGCGCACGCCGTCCGCGTCCACCAGGTGCGCGCCCTCGCCGCGCACCGCCTCGGAGACCAGTGGCTGCTGGCCCTCCGCGTCGGCGCCGAGGAACAGCACGGTCGGGTGGAACTGGACGAATTCGAGGTCGGAGACCTCCGCGCCGGCGCGCAGCGCGAGCGCCACGCCGTCCCCGGTGGACACCGACGGGTTGGTGGTCGCCGAGAAGACCTGGCCCATGCCGCCGGTGGCGAGGACGACCGCGGGGGCGTGGACGGCGCCCACGCCGTCGTGCTGGCCCTCGCCCATCACGTGCAGGGTCACGCCCGCCGTGCGTCCTTCGGCGTCGGTCAGCAGGTCCAGCACCAGCGCGTTCTCGATCATCCGCACGCCCCGCGCGCAAGCCGCTTCGACCAGCGCGCGAGAGATCTCCGCGCCGGTCGCGTCCCCGCCCGCGTGCGCGATCCGGCGCCGGTGGTGGCCGCCCTCGCGCGTGAGCTCGATGTCGCCGTCCGCGTCGGTGTCGAAGTGCGCCCCGGTCGAGATCAGCCGCCGTACCGCGTCGGGGCCTTCGGTGACGAGGATCCGTACGGCCCCCTCGTCGCACATGCCGGCGCCCGCGACCAGGGTGTCGTCCAGGTGCTGTTCGGGGGTGTCGCCGTCGCCCAGGGCGGCCGCGATGCCGCCCTGCGCCCAGCGGGTGGAGCCGTCGTCGAGGTGCGCCTTGGTGACGACGACCGTGGTCAGTCCGGCGGCCTCGCAGCGCAGGGCGGCGGTCAGGCCGGCGACGCCGGACCCGACGACCACCACGTCCGCGTCGATGGACCATCCGGGGGCGGGCGCGTGCAGTCGTATGCCTGTGCTGGTCACGAGGCGGCTCCGGGGGCGGTGAAGGTGAGCGGGATGTTGTCGATCAGCCGGGTCGTCCCGACCCGGGCGGCGACGGCGAGGACGGCCTCTCCGGTGAAGTCGTCGTCGATCTCGGTGAAGTCGGAGGGATCGACCAGGGCGAGGTAGTCCAGGGCGAGCGGCGGGTCGTAGTGGACCGCCTCGTCCAGGACGGTCCGGGCGGCCGCGCGGACGGCGGCGGCCGCGTTCGGCACGGCCTTGGCGACGGCGTGCGCGTCGGCCGCCGCGCGGGACTCCCCTATGGCGCTGAGCGCCTCGGCGCGCGCCCGGGTGGACGGCACCTCGCGCGCCCGCGCCCGCAACGCCTCCTGCGCCGCGTGCCGGTCACGCCCGGCGAACAGCGCACGCGACAGGGTGAGCGCGGTGCGCCGCTCGTCGGCCGACAGGTAGCGGTTGCGGCTGGAGAGCGCGAGCCCGTCGGCCTCGCGCACCGTCGGTACGCCGACGATCTCGATGCCGAAGTTCAGGTCCCGCACCATGCGCCGGATGACGGCCAGCTGCTGGGCGTCCTTCTGCCCGAACAGGGCCGCGTCGGGACGGGTGAGGTGCAGCAGCTTGGCGACGACGGTGAGGACGCCGTCGAAGTGGCCGGGCCGCGAGGCACCCTCCAGGCGCGTGCCCATCGGTCCCGCGGTGACCCGCACCTGCGGCTGCCCGCCCGGGTAGACCTCTTCGGCCGACGGGGCGAACACGGCGTCGGCGCCCGCCTGTTCGGCGATCTTCAGGTCGGCGTCCAGGGTGCGCGGGTAGCGGTCGAGGTCCTCGCCGGCCCCGAACTGCAGCGGGTTGACGAAGACCGTGACGACGACCTCGCCGTCGGGTCCGGCGATCTCGCGGGCCCCGCGGATCAGCGTGGCGTGGCCCTCGTGCAGGGCACCCATGGTCATGACGACGGCGCGGCGGCCGTGCCGCACGCGCGCGTGCAGTTCGGCGGCGGTGCGCAGCAGGGCGGTGCTCATCGGGTGTTCCCCTCGGTGCCGTGGGTGCCGTTGGTGCCGCCGGCGAGGACGCCGAGGAGGTCCTCGGCGAGCTCCGGCTTCAGCAGGCCCTGGGCGAGCGCCCGGTCGGCCGTGGCGCGGGCCATCGCCAGATAGCCGTCGACGGTCTGCGGGGCGTGCCGGCGCAGCTCCGTGACGTGCGCGGCGACGGTGCCCGCGTCCCCGCGCGCGACCGGCCCGGTCAGCGCCGCGTCACCGGAGCGCAGGGCGTTGTCCAGGGCGGCGCCGAGCAGCGGGCCGAGCATCCGGTCCGGGGCCTCGACACCGGCCGTGCGCAGCAGCTCCATGGACTGGGCGACCAGGGTGACCAGGTGGTTGGCGCCGAGGGCGAGGGCCGCGTGGTACAGCGGGCGGTTCTCCTCCAGGATCCACTCCGGCTCGCCGCCCATCTCGATGACGAGAGCCTCCGCGGCCAGCCGCAGCTCCTCGGGCGCGGTCACCCCGAACGAGCAGCCCGCGAGCCGCTGCACGTCCACCGGCGTGCCGGTGAAGGTCATCGCGGGGTGCAGGGCCAGCGGCAGCGCGCCCGCGCGCAGGGCCGGGTCCAGGACCCGGGTGCCGTACCGCCCGGAGGTGTGGACGAGCAGCTGGCCCGGCCGTACCGCGCCGGTCTCGGCGAGGCCCGCGACCAGGCCGGGCAGGGCGTCGTCGGGAACGGTCAGGAGCACCAGGTCGGCACGGTGGAGGACCTCGGCCGGGGGCACCAGCGGGATGTCGGGCAGCATCGCCTCGGCGCGCCGCCTGGAGGCGTCGGAGACCCCGGAGACGGCCACCGGGCGGTGTCCGGCGAGCTGCAGGGACGCGGCCAGCGCGGGACCCACCCGGCCGGCGCCCACGACGCCGACGGTGAGCCGCGCGGGGCGGTCACCGGGGTCTGGCTGTTGGACTGTACTCACGCGAGAGTGGCCTTCCCGTTCCAGTCCGCTCTGGGTACCGGACGATTTCTCGTCATGTTAACGCTATCGGGTTCGGGCCCAGTTGGCTGTCCACAGGCTGTGGGTGACCGGTCACATCGCACGGGATGCCTCCCGTACGGAAAATGCGAGGCCCTCCGTCCCCGCGCCACGGCATCATCCACGGCATGAGCGATACGGCGACGACACCCCAGAACGAACAGCCGGACGAACCCCGGTCGGCGGAGGAGCAAATGCGAGAGCGGCGCGCGGCCGCCTACCGGAAGGCCGATCGCGTGCTCGCGCGCGTGGGCCCGCGCGCCTCCCTGCGAGAGCGGCTCGCGCGGCTCCACGAAGGCGCCGCCGACGTGTACGACCTGGACGAACCGGCGGACGTCTACGGCAACGGGATCGTCGCGGCCCTGGAGGAGCGGGTCGCCGCCCTGCTGGGCACCGAGGCGGCCGCGTTCTTCCCGACCGGCACGATGGCCCAGCAGGTGGCGCTGCGCTGCTGGGCGGCCCGGACCGGCAACCCCACGGTCGCCCTGCACGCCCTCGCCCACCCCGAGGTCCACGAACGAGGCGCCCTCCGCGAGGTCGCCGGCCTGCGCACGGTCCGCGTCACGGGTGAGCCCCGGCTCCCCACCGCGCGGGAGGTACGCGACTTCGAGGAGCCCTTCGGAGCGCTGATGCTGGAGCTGCCGCTCAGGGACGCCGGTTATGTGCTGCCCACCTGGGAGGAGCTCACGGAGGTCGTGGCGGCGGCGCGGGAGCGCGATGCGGTCGTGCACTTCGACGGCGCACGCCTGTGGGAGTGCACCGTCCGCTTCGGGCGCCCCCTGCACGAGATAGCGGACCTCGCGGACAGCGTCTACGTGTCGTTCTACAAGTCCCTCGTCGGCATCGGCGGCGCCGCACTGGCCGGTCCGAAACCCCTGGTCGAGGAGGCGAAGACCTGGCGCCACCGCTACGGGGGCATGATCTTCCAGCAGTTCCCCACGGCGCTCGCGGCCCTGATCGGCCTGGAGCGCGAGCTGCCCCGTCTCCCGGAGTACGTGCGCCACGCGCGCGTGGTCGCCGCGGCCCTGCGCGAGGGCTTCGCCGAGGCGGGGCTCGCGTGGACGCGCGTCCACCCGGAGGAGCCGCACACCCACGAGTTCCAGGTCTGGCTGCCGTACGAGGCCGATGTGCTGAGGGAGACGGCGGTACGGCAGGCCGAGGAGACCGGCACGTATCTCTTCGCCGGCTTCTGGGAGCCGAAGGGTCCGGGCCTGTCCATGACCGAGGTGACGGTGTCGGAGGCCGGTCTGGAGTGGTCGGCGCAGGACGTGCGGGCGGCGGTCGCGGACTTCGTGAGGCGGCTTCCTGCGACGCCCCGCTAGGGAGCCCGGTCAGGGGCGCCGCCTCCTCCTAGGACGCGCGCATCCAGCGCAGCACGGCGCCCCGCAGCCCCCCGCGCGCCGGCCGCCCCGCGAGAACCGCGCGGAACCGCCGGTGGTCGCGCACCGCCCGCGCCACGCGCACGTCATGGGCGCCGGGCGGGGGCGGCGCGGGCTCTCCGTGCCGCCGAGCACGGCAGGTGTCGAGGAAGTGCTGCTGGACGCTGCTCATGGCTCCCGAGCCTGCGCCTTCGCGCGGCCTGCGTCGCGTCGATTGACGGCGCCCGTCAATCGGGGGAGGCGTTGTCGGTGGCTGGGTGCACGATGGGGACATGAGCGTACGTATCGACATCGCTGGTCTCCGGCCGGAGAGGGTCGCCGTCGTGCCCTCGCCGCTGGCCGAGCTCGGCATGGCGCTGCACGCGCTGTCGGAGCCGGGGCACCATCCCGGCCTCCAGGGCTGGGTGACCGGTGTCACCGCCCGGATGGAGCCGCACCTGGCCGACCGCATGTGCGAGGCCGACTTCCTGTGGCGGTCGACGTTCTCGGACCTGTTCCTGGCGTACGCGGCCGTCCCCGGTGCCGTCCCGGGCGGCACGCTGGCCGAGGAGCTCGGCCAGCTGGACAAACTGACGGACGAGCAGTTCGTCGACGCGGCCCTGGAGTTCACCTGCGTGCTCTCCTACGACACGCGGGCCCCGGCCCTGCTGTCGGATCCGGCCGGCCGCCGCAGGGCGCTGGAGGTGGCCGCCTCGCGCGGTCCGCAGCAGGTCCGGTTCGCGCAGCGGCTGCTCGACGATCCGCCCAGTGTGCGCGCGTGGCTGCGCCGGTTCCTGGAGGACTGCGCCGAGGCGTTCTTCGACGAGGCCTGGTCGCGGCTGCGCCACCAGCTGGCAGCCGACGCCCGCCACAAGACGGAGCTGCTGCGCCGCAAGGGGCTCGCCGAGGCGCTGGCCGCGGTCTCGCCGGTCGTGACGCTCGACGAGACGGGCGCGCGGATCACCGTGGACAAGCTCACCGACGGCCACGCCGTGGTCGACGCCGACGGCCTCCTGCTGGTGCCCACGAGTCTGGGCTGGCCCCATCTGATGGTCCTGCACCGCTACGGCTGGCAGCCGGTGCTGCACTACCCGGTCGGTTCGCCGGAGCTCGCGGCGCCGGCGTCGGTGGAGGCGCTCACCCTGCGGATGGCGGCGCTGTCCCATCCCGTCCGGATGCGGCTGTGCCGGTACCTGGCGCGCAGCGCGTCCACCACCAGCGAGCTGGCGCAGGTGCACGGCCTGTCGGCGCCGGAGGTCTCCCGGCACCTGGGCGTGCTGAAGAAGGCGGGCCTGGTCACCACGCGCCGCCGCGGCAGGTACGTACTGCACCAGCTGGACGTCACGGTCGTCGCCCGCCTCGGCAGCGACTTCCTGGAGGGGATACTCCGCTAGGGCGGATGGCGAAAGCCCCGCCTGAGCCGCGTGTGCGGGTCAGCCGTGGGCGCCGCCCGCGCGGACGAGCCCGGTCTCGTAGGCGAGCACGACCACCTGGACGCGGTCGCGCAGGCCGAGTTTGGTCAGGATGCGGCCGACGTGGGTCTTGACCGTCGCCTCGGAGAGCACCAGCCGGGCGGCGATCTCCCCGTTCGACAGGCCCTGCGCGACCAGCACCATGACCTCGCGCTCGCGGTCGGTGAGCCGGTTCAGCTCCTGGTGCTGGGGCTCCTTTCCGGCGGAGGGCAGCATCGGTGCGAAGCGGTCGAGCAGCCGCCGGGTCGTGGAGGGTGCGACGACGGCGTCGCCGCTGTGGACGGAGCGGATGGCGGCCAGCAGCTCGCCGGGCGGCACGTCCTTGAGCATGAAACCGGAGGCACCCGCCTTCAGCCCCGAGAAGGCGTACTCGTCGAGGTCGAAGGTGGTCAGGATGAGCACCTTGGGCGGCTCGGGCTCCGAGCAGATGCGACGGGTGGTCTCCACCCCGTCCAGCTTGGGCATGCGCACGTCCATCAGGACGACATCCACCTCGGCGGACTTCAGCACCTGGAGGGCCTCGACACCGTCGCCCGCCTCCGCGACAACCTCCATGTCCGGCTGGGCCGCGAGCACCATCCGGAACCCGGTGCGCAGCAGCACCTGGTCGTCGACGAGCATCACGCGGATCGTCATCGGGTCCTCTTCCGTTTCCGTACATCGGGGTGTTACGGGGATTTCCCCGGGGCGTGACAGGTGTCAACCGGGGGCGTGCGTCTGTGTCAATGCGCCGGTTTGAGCGGCAGCAGAGCACTGATGCGGAATCCTCCGCCGGGTCGGGGCCCCGCGTCGAGGGTGCCGCCGACCATACCGACCCGCTCGCGCATGCCGATCAGGCCGTGCCCCTGGCCGTCGACGCCGCCCTCCTCGTACATCTCGTGCGGGGCGCCCTTGCCGTCGTCCTCGACCAGCAGGCCGAGCCCGTCGTCGAAGTAGACCAGCCGCACGCTGGCGCCCGTGTTGGGCCCGCCGTGCTTGCGGGTGTTGGTGAGCGCCTCCTGCACGATCCGGTACGCCGTGAGCTCGACGCCGCTGGGCAGCGGGCGCGGGGTGCCCTCGACCTTGAAGTCGACGGGCAGACCGGAGGTGCGGCACTGCTCGATGAGGTCGTCGATCTGCTCGACGTCGGGCTGCGGAACGTACTCGCCGACCTCCTTGTGCTCGCCCGTGCGCAGCACGCCCAGCAGGCGGCGCATCTCGGCGAGGGCCTGGCGGCCGGTGGAGGAGATCGTCTCCAGGGCCTTCTTGGCCTGGTCCGGGGCGGCGTCGAGGACGTAGGCGGCGCCGTCGGCCTGCACCACCATCACCGACACGTTGTGAGCGACCACGTCGTGCAGTTCACGCGCGATCCGGGCGCGCTCGGCCGCGACCGCGACCTTGGCCTGCGCCTCGCGCTCCTTCTCCAGGCGGGCGGCGCGCTCCTCCAGCTGTGCGAAGTAGGCACGGCGGGTGCGCATGGAGTCGCCGAGCACCCAGGCGAGCACGAACGGCACCGTCTGGAACGCCACGATGGCCAGGTGCCCCAGGAGACTCGTCCTGTCCTGCGGCCACCGGATCTGCGCCAGCGGCGCGGCGCACAGCCCCGCGTAAAGGGCGAACCGGGACGCCCAGCGCTCGCCGACCGCGGCGACCGTGGCGACGATCACCAGCATGGCGAAGTCGGCGACCGTCGTCTCGACGTCCAGGACCAGCTGGACCAGGCCGGTCGCCGCGGCCAGCAGCAGCATCGGTTCCGGGAACCTGCGGCGCAGGGCGACCACCACGGCCATGACGGCGGACACGGCCAGCATGGCGGCGGTCGAACCGTGGTGCTCGGGCGCCCCGCTGAGGTTCACGGCACTCACGCAGGAAACCGCGAGCAGGACGACGGCCCAGAAGGTGTCGACCCAGGTCGGGTTCCTGCGGAGGAAGTCATAGAGGCGCTGCACGTAACCCAGAGTAGGGAAGCGTGATAGGTGCAGGGGTCAACCGGAGGGCCGATCCCTGTTCCGCACACGTACTCCGCAAGGTGGAGAAGGTGATCACCTGTGCGCCTAGTCTGGCCCGGTGACGGATGAGGCGACGCGAGAGACGGCGGACGACGCCCGTGGCTGGCGTGCGGCCACCGAAGCGGCTCTGTACGGCCCCGGCGGGTTCTACCGCCGCCCGGAGGGACCGGCCGGCCACTTCCGTACCTCGGTCCACGCCTCGCGGCTGTTCGCCGAGGCCGTGGCCGAACTGCTGTGCCGGGTCGACGAGGCCCTGGGCCGCCCCGAGTCGCTGGACTTCGTCGACATGGGCGCCGGCCGGGGCGAGCTGGTCAGCGGTGTGCTCACCGCGCTGCCCGCCGACGTGGCGGCGCGCACACGTGCCTGTGCCGTCGAGGTCGCCGACCGCCCGCCGGGCCTGCCCGACCGCGTCACCTGGCTGACCGAGCTGCCGCGCTCGGTCACCGGCCTGCTCTTCGCCAACGAGTGGCTCGACAACGTCCCGGTCGACGTCGCCGAGGTGGACTCCGCCGGTGTCTGCCGCCTCGTGCACGTCCGGCGTGACGGCGTCGAACTGCTCGGCGAGCGCGTCTCGGGCGCGGACGCGCGGTGGCTCGCGCGGTGGTGGCCGCTGGGCGGCGAACCGGGGCTGCGCGCGGAGATCGGGCTGCCCCGGGACCGGGCGTGGTCCGACGCCGTCGCCTGCGTACGGGCGGGGCTCGCGGTGGCGGTGGACTACGCGCACACCGTGGACACGCGCCCCCCGTTCGGCACACTCACCGGCTTTCGCGCGGGGCGCGCGACGGCGCCCGTCCCGGACGGGTCGTGCGACATCACGGCGCACGTCGCGCTGGACGCGTGTACGGCGCTCGACCCGGCGTACGCCCTCCCGGAAGCGCTCGTCTGTACCCAGCGCGACGCGCTGCGCGCCCTCGGCCTCGTCGGCGCCCGCCCCCCGCTCACGCTCGCCTCCACCCATCCCGCCGCCTATGTACGCGCCCTCGCGAGCGCCGGCGAGGCGGCCGAGCTCACCGCCCCCGGCGGCCTCGGTGACTTCGGCTGGCTGCTGCAGCCGGTGGGCATCGCGAACCCGCTGCTGTGACGCCGGCCCGGCGACGCCCGGCCGCAGGTCCTACTTGTCGATGTCCCCCACGACGAAGAACATCGACCCGAGGATCGCGACCATGTCCGCCACCAGCGTCCCCGGCAGCAGTTCCATCAGCGCCTGGATGTTGTTGAACGACGCCGAGCGCAGCTTCAGCCGGTACGGGGTCTTCTCGCCCTTGCTGACGAGGTAGTAGCCGTTGATGCCGAGCGGGTTCTCGGTCCAGGCGTAGGTGTGGCCCTCGGGTGCCTTGAGGACCTTGGGGAGCCGCTGGTTGACCGGGCCCGGCGGCAGCTCGGCGACCCGGTCCAGGCAGGCGTCGGCCAGGTCCAGGGCGACGTGGGTCTGCTCCAGGAGGCACTCGAAGCGGGCCAGGCAGTCGCCCTCGGTCCGGGTGACCACCCTGAGGGTGTCCCGGAGCTCGCCGTAGGCCAGGTAGGGCTCGTCGCGACGCAGGTCGAAGTCGACGCCCGAGGCGCGCGCGATGGGCCCGCTCACGCCGTACGCGTGCACGGCCTCCGGCGCCAGGACGCCCACGCCCCGGGTGCGCCCGCGGAAGATCTCGTTGCCGAGGACCAGGCCGTCGAAGATGTCCATCCGGGAGCGCACGGCGCGGACGGCGGCACGCGCGCGTGCGGTCCAGCCGGCCGGGAGGTCCTCCTTGAGGCCGCCGACCCGGTTGAACATGTAGTGCATCCGCCCGCCGGAGACCTCCTCCATGACGTTCTGGAGCTCCTCACGCTCACGGAACGCGTGGAAGACCGGGGTGATCCCGCCCAGCTCCAGCGGGTAGGAGCCGAGGAACATCAGATGGTTGAGCACCCGGTTCAGCTCGGCGAGCAGGGTGCGCGTCCACACCGCGCGCACGGGCACCTCCATGCCCAGCATCCGCTCGACGGCCAGGACCACGCCCAGCTCGTTGGAGAAGGCCGACAGCCAGTCGTGGCGGTTGGCGAGCATGATGATCTGCCGGTAGTCGCGCGCCTCGAAGAGCTTCTCGGCGCCGCGGTGCATGTAACCGATCACCGGCTCGGCGGAGACGATCCGCTCGCCGTCCAGCACCAGCTTCAGCCGTAGCACGCCGTGCGTGGAGGGATGCTGGGGGCCGATGTTGAGCACCATGTCAGTGCTCTCCGCGGCGCCGCCGATGCCGACCGTGGTCTCCGTCGTGGGAGTCATGGACCCAGTCTCTCGTACGTACGCTGACCTCATGGAGACGGGGAGCCCGGCCGCTGCCGGGGCGACGGAGACCGAGCCGGTGTGGACGGGGCTGCCGCCCGGCCTGCTGCGGATGCGACGGCTGCTGCTGGTGGTGTGGCTGGGGCTGATCACCCTCGCCGTGGGCCTGCTGCCGGGGCTGCTCGCGGGCCCGGTGTGGGCGGCCTTCACGCTGCTGCCGCTGGCCCTGACGGCCTGGGGCTGGGTGCTGATCGGCCGCAACTGGCGCTCCTGGCGGTACGCCGAGCGCGCCGACGACCTGCTGATCAGCCGGGGCGTGCTGTGGCGCGAGGAGACCGTGGTGCCGTACGGGCGGATGCAGCTGGTGGAGGTGACCTCGGGGCCCGTCGAGCGGTACTTCGGGCTGGCGAGCGTGCAGCTGCACACCGCGGCCGCCGCCACCGACGCCGCCATCCCGGGGCTCGACCCGGCCGAGGCGGAACGGCTGCGCGACCGGCTCACCGCGCTCGGCGAAGCCCGATCGGCGGGCCTGTGACCGCGCCCGGCGTCGACGGCGCCATACGCCCCGGCAAGGCCGTGGGCGAGCGGCGGCTGCATCCCGTGACGCCGTTCCGGCGGGCGTGGGCGCCGGTCGCGGTGCTCACCGGCTGGGCGGTGCACGACCCGAACCAGGCGCAGGAGCAGCTGACGAAGCTGACCACCACCATGCTCCTGGCCGGACTCGCCGTCCTGGTCACGGCGGGCGCGCTGTACGGCCTGCTGACCTGGTGGTTCACCTACTTCGCGGTGACCGACAGCGAACTGCGCATACGCACCGGCCTGGTGTTCCGGCGCACCGCGCACATCCGGCTGGAGCGGATCCAGGCGGTCGACGTGACCCAGCCGCTGCTCGCGCGCGTGGCGGGCGTCGCCAAGCTGCGCATCGACGTCGTCGGCACCGACAAGAAGGACGAGCTGGCCTTCCTGGCCCAGGGCGAGGCGCGTGCGCTCCGCGCGGAGCTGCTGGCGCGCGCCGCGGGCTTCGCACCCGAGACGGCACGAGAGGTCGGCGAGGCGCCGGCGCAGGAGCTGATGCACGTGCCCCCGGGCAAGCTCGCGCTCTCCCTCGCGCTGACGGGCGCCACCTGGGGCTCCCTGGCCGCCGCCCTCGTCGTCCCGCCGGTGCTGTGGCTGGCCACGCACAGTGTGTGGACGGTCCTCGCCACGGCCGTACCGCTGCTCGGCGCGGCGGCCACGACCAGTGTGGGGCGGTTCGTCGGGGAGTACGACTGGACGGTCGGGGAGTCCCCGGACGGGCTGCGCATCGACCACGGGCTGCTCGACCGGACGCACGAGACGGTGCCACCCGGGCGGGTGCAGACCGTGCGGATCGTGGAGCCGCTGCTGTGGCGGCCGCTGCGCTGGGTGCGGGTGGAGCTGGACGTGGCCGGGTCGGCGAACTCGGTGCTGGTGCCGGTCGCGCCCCGCACGGTCGCCGAGTCGGTGGTCGCGCGCGTGCTGCCCGGTGTGACGGTGCCCGGCGAGCTGCCCCGGCCGCCCCGGCGGGCCCGCTGGTGCGTGCCGTTGTGGTGGCGCGGGTACGGGCTCGCGGTCACGGAGACCGTGTTCGCCGCACGGCACGGGCTGCTGCGCCGGCGCCTCGCGCTGGTCCCGCACGCCAAGGTCCAGAGCGTACGGCTGACGCAGGGCCCCTGGGAGCGGCTGTGGCGGGTCGCGGACGTCCATGTGGACACGGGGGCCGGCAAGACCGTGACGGCCCGGCTGCGGGACGCGGAGGCGGCCGCGTCGCTGCTCCGGGAGCAGGCCGAGAGGTCCAGGACGGGCCGCCGGTCGGCACGCCCGGACCGCTGGATGGCGAACGGCCCCGGGAACGCCTGAGCCGGGGCACCCGCTGGGCGCCCCGCCCCGGGAACGCCTGAGCCGGGGCACCCCGCCCCGGGAACGCCTGAGCCGGGGCACCCGCTGGGCGCCCCGGCTCAGGACCGGCTCAGGAGGCGGCGCTGCGCAGGCCCCCGATGTTGATCTGCTCGGTCTCGTCGTGCGCGGTCAGGTCGATGACCTGGCCGACGCCCCGGGTCTCCGCGTCGGCGGGCTTGAACTCGGCCTCGGACTCGGCCTTGTGGAGCGCGAGCGCCTCCTGGCCCACGACGTCCGCGAGGTCCTCGTTGTGCATGGACTCCAGTCCCTCGGCGGGCGCGCCCTTCTGGGTGCCGAAGAAGTCGAAGCCACCGGTGACCAGCGGACGCGGGATGGGCGCGGCCGGCAGCACGGCGACCGCGGTCGGCACGGTGAAGTGGCCCCTGGGCTGCACGGACTTGACGGACGGCGCCGGCGTGGCGGGCATGTCCTGCTCCGCGGGCGCGGGGGTGGTGTCCGCCGGCTCGGCGGTGGTGAAGGCGGCCGCGCGCGTGTGCCCGTCGGCCGCCTCGGGCTGCCCCTGTTCCTCGTCCTCCGGTGCGGACTCGCCCTTCGGCGCCTCGGGTACGGCGGCCGTCTCCGTCGCGCCCTCGGTCCCGGTGTCGGCGTCCGTCCCGGTCTCCGGGGCCTCGCCCTCGTCGAAGCGGGCCAGTGCCACCTTGGCCCGCAGGAACAGCTGGGAACCCTCCGGGGAGAAGACCTTGGGGGCCGTCTCCCCGGCCTCCCGCTCCTCGACGGCCTCCCGCTCCTCTGCCGCCGCCCGCTCCGCGACGGCCTCCGCGAGCTCCTCGGCGTCTTCGGAGGTCCGGGCGGCCGGCAGCTCGTTGGACGGCGTGACGGCCTCGATCTCCAGCAGGCGGCGGCCCTCCAGGGCGCTCGCGCGCTCGGTCTCCGCCGTGGCGTAGCGGCGCAGCAGGGAGGCGTGCTCGTTGCGCAGCCCGGCCAGCTCCGTCCGCTTCGCGCGCAGCCGCTGCTCCAGCTTGGCGCGCAGCTCCCGCGACTCCTCGAGGTCGGTCTCCAGCTCGGCGATCCGCTCCTCGTGGCGCCACTCGTCACTGGCACGCGCGCGTGACAGGTCGGCCACCTGCTTGCCCGCCTCGCTGTCCCAGCGGCGCATGACGGCGGCACCGACGGCCGCGGTCGCCGCGGCTATCGCGGCCAGCGTGCGCAGGGCCGTCGGTTGGGAGAACAACCAGGGGCCCAGCGCGCAGACGAGGGAGACACCGGCGATCGCCGAGGGAGGCAACAGCCTGTGCAAAGGCGGGGAATGACGGTGACGTCCACGTGGCATGGCCAGAAACTTACCGCGCGTAGGCGAATCGTGGTGCCCCGGGCCGTAAAAACACAGCGACAACGAAGTCTTCGCACGGCGTCACCGGGCGCCGTGCTCAGCGGTCGCTCAGCCGGCCGCTGATCCACTCCAGCGTCGCGGGGATCTCACGGCGCCAGGTGTTGAAGTTGTGGCCGCCGCTGTCGAGGATGATCGACGAGATCCGGGTCAGGTTCGTGGCCTGCACACTCGCGATGAATCTCAGCGTGGCCCGGTAGTTGGTCTCTCCGGCTTTGCTGCTGGTGACCAGCAGGGAGGTGTCCGGTGCGGGCTCGTGCTTCAGGAACCACCAGAGGTTCGCGCGGTTCTGGAGCTTGCGGTCGCCCTGGAAGAGGTCACCGGTCGTGGCGTCCAGGGGCGCCTTGTACGACGCGGAGAGCCCGGCACCGGCCGCGTACACGCCGGGGTGGTGCATCGCGAGTTTCAGCGCGCAGTACCCGCCCGTCGAGTCGCCGACGATCCCCCAGCCGCCCGGCTTTGCGGCGGCCCGGTAGTGGGCGCGCACGGCGTCGGGCAGGTCCCTGGCGAAGAAGGTCTCGGTCTGCGGTCCGCGCGGGACGTCCACGCACTCGGTGTCCCGGGGCGGCGCGACGGTGGGCCGCAGCATCACCAGGATGGTCGGCCGCATCCGCCCGTCCTTGACCAGGTGCTGTGCCGTGCGCGGGTAGTGCAGCTTGTCGACCAGCGCCCGCGCGGTGCCGGGGTAGCCGCTGAGGACGACCACCACCGGGAACGTCCGCGTGCGGTACCGCGGCTGGAAGTACTCCGGCGGCAGGTACACGTAGGCGGGCGTGGTGATGTGGGTGGTCGGGCCGACTATGCCGACCTGCTGGATCTGACCGGACGTCCGGGGCAGCGAGCCGCCCATGCCGTGCACCTGGGAGGTGGCCATCAGCTGGACCGGGCCGGCGCCCGCGTGGTCGACGACGACGCCCTGGTCGGTCTCCGTGCCGAACAGGTCCGCCCAGCTCGCGTAGAAGCCGAAAGCCTGGTTGACGGCTATCCCGAGGCACGCGAAGAGTGCCAACTGGGTGGCCAGCAGGAGGCCGACGCGACCGCTGACGGATCGCCAGTTCCGGCGCGCCAGCCGGGGCCACAGCCACACCGTGCCTGCGAACAGCAGTACGGCCAGTAGGATCGCCGACGCCAGCGTCTTGTCGCTCGTGAGTCCCATGAGGTGTTTCCCGCCTGCGCTTTCCCCCGTGACGACCGCCGCTTTAAGCGAGCCTTGCCCCGGACTTTCCTCGGCCTTTGACCCGGCTTTCCGGTGGGGAGTGAACCTCTCCACCCAAGACACCGTCCTAGAGGGCGCAATGTCGCCGGATGCCCGAATCGGCACCGGGTCCAAGGTCTCTCGCGGAACTACGGGATGCGATGTCTGTCAGGATAGATGCGGAAATGTCGGGCGGGGTTCCGGGCCGATCAAGCCGGGCGCGGCGCATAGTCCGTGGTCCGCGCCCTGAGGCGGTCCCCGCACTGGTCGGCAGGGCATGCGCGGTCGTGGGTGTCCTGGACATCGCCGCGGGGGTGTTCCCGCGCTTCCGGCACAGCCGTATGCACGCCATGGCCGAGGTACTGCCCGGGTCGCTGGGGCCGTTCGCGGCGGCGCTCTCGCTCAGCGTCGGCGTGCTGTTGCTGCTGCTCGCGCACGGGCTGAAGCGGCGCAAGCGCCGGGCGTGGCGGGCCGCCGTCGCTCTCCTGCCGGCCGGCGCGGTGTCGCAGTTCGTGTACCGGCACTCGGTCATCGGGGCCCTGATCTCGCTGGCGCTGTTCGTGCCCCTGGTCCTCCACCGCGACGAGTTCAAGGCGCTGCCGGACCCGCGCAGCCGGTGGCGCGCGCTCGCCAACTTCGTGCTCATGAGCGCCGGTTCGCTCGCGCTCGGGCTGGTCGTCGTCAGCGCCCACCCCAAGCGCACGATCGGCGACCCGAGCCTGGCCGACCGCATCACGCACGTCCTGTACGGCCTGTTCGGCTTCGAGGGCCCCGTCGACTACGAGGGATCCACCTCCTGGACGGTCGCCTTCTCGCTCGGCGCCCTCGGTCTGATCACCGCGGTCACCACCGTCTATCTCGCCTTCCGCCCGGAACACCCCGCCGCGCACCTCACCACGGAGGACGAGGTCAGACTGCGTGCCCTCCTCGAGAAACACGGCGCGCGCGACTCCCTCGGCCACTTCGCGCTCCGCCGCGACAAGGCGGTCGTCTTCTCGCCCAGCGGCAAGGCGGCGGTGACCTACCGCGTGGTCTCCGGCGTGATGCTCGCCAGCGGCGACCCGATCGGCGACGTCGAGGCCTGGCCCGGCGCCATCGAACGCTTCATGGACGAGGCCAAGGCCCACTCCTGGACCCCCGCCGTGATGGGCTGCTCGGAGACGGGCGGCGAGGTGTGGACCCGCGAGACCGGCCTGGACGCCCTCGAACTGGGCGACGAGGCGGTGGTGGACGCAGCGGATTTCTCGCTCGCCGGACGCGCGATGCGCAACGTGCGCCAGATGGTCAAGCGCATCGAGCGGGCCGGCTACGAGACCCGGGTGCGGCGCATCCGTGACCTCGGCGAGGCCGAGCTGGACCGTATCCGCCGGGCGGCGGAGGACTGGCGCGGCACCGACACCGAACGCGGCTTCTCGATGGCGCTCGGCCGCATCGGCGACCCCACCGACGGCGACTGCCTGATCGCCACCGCGCACAGGATCGAAGGGGCGGCGGTGGGAGACGGGTGGGCAAACGAGACACCCGGTCCGTACGGCGACCTCAAGGCGATCCTGCACTTCGTGCCCTGGGGCACCGACGGCGTCTCCCTCGACCTGATGCGCCGCGACCGGTCGGCGGACCCCGGGATGAACGAACTGCTCATCGTGGCCGCCCTCCAGGCCGCGCCGAAGCTCGGCATCGCCCGGATCTCGCTCAACTTCGCGATGTTCCGCTCGGCGCTCGCGCGGGGCGAGAAGATCGGCGCGGGCCCGGTGCTGCGCGCCTGGCGCGGACTGCTGGTCTTCCTGTCGCGCTGGTTCCAGATCGAGTCGCTGTACAAGTTCAACGCGAAGTTCCAGCCTCGCTGGGAGCCGCGCTTCGTGGTCTACCGGGCCTCCGGCGACCTCCCCCGGATCGGCCTCGCCGCCATGCAGGCCGAGGGCTTCGTCAACCTCGCCCTCCCGCTGCCGCGCTTCCTGCGCCGCGGTGCCCCGGCCGCCCGCCCCTGCCCGCACGCCGTCGCCGAACGGGACGTCCGGGCGGCGTGACCCCATGACCGGCCCGAGCGGCCCCCTCCCCTCCAGCCCGGGGGCTCCGCTCGGGCCCGCCCGCAGGCCGTCCGGCGGGCGGGCCATTTCCTGGGCCTACGCTGAACGTATGAGCAACCACAGCGGACGTGGCCAGGTGACAGGGCTTCCGGCATGGGACCGGTGCGCCGTCATGGGGGTCGTGAACGTCACCCCCGACTCCTTCTCCGACGGCGGCCGCTGGTTCGACACGACGATCGCGGTCAAGCACGGCCTCGACCTCGTCAGCGAGGGCGCCGACCTCGTCGACGTCGGCGGTGAGTCCACCCGCCCCGGTGCCACGCGCGTCGACGAGGACGAGGAGCTGCGCCGCGTCATACCGGTGGTCCGCGGTCTCGCCGCCGAGGGCGTGGTCGTCTCCGTCGACACCATGCGCGCCTCCGTCGCCCGGCAGGCCCTGGCCGCCGGCGCGGCCCTCGTCAACGACGTCAGCGGCGGCCTCGCCGATCCCGACATGATCCCCGCCGTCGCCGCGTCGGACGCGCCCTTCGTCGTCATGCACTGGCGGGGCTTCCTGGACGGCGGCAACGTCAGGGGGGTGTACGACGACGTCGTCGCCGAGGTCCTCGACGAACTGCACGCGCGCGTGGAGGCGGTCCTGGCCGGCGGCATCTCTCCCGACCGCGTCGTCGTCGACCCGGGTCTCGGCTTCTCCAAGGACTCCGAGCACGACCTGACCCTGCTCGCCCACCTCGACCGGCTGCACGCCCTGGGGCACCCGGTCCTCGTCGCCGCCTCCCGCAAGCGGTTCCTCGGCCGGGTCCTGGCAGGGCCCGAGGGAGCGCCCCCGCCGGCCCGTGAGCGCGACGCGGCGACGGCCGCCGTGTCCGCGCTCGCGGCGCACGCCGGCGCGTGGGCGGTGCGCGTGCACGAGGTGCGCGCCACGGCGGACGCGGTACGCGTCGCGCGCGCGATAGAAGGCGCGCGCACCGAAGCGAACACGCCGGGCGCGCACGCCTTGCAGGCCTCACACGCTCCGCAGCACCTCCCCCACCGCGCAGAAGGAACCCGGTGAGCGCCCCCCACACCGACGTCGAGCAGGTCGAGGCCGCCAACACCGCCTTCTACGAGGCAGTCGAGCGGGCGGACTTCGAGGCGGTGTCCGGCCTCTGGCTCACCCCCGCCGACCTGGGCGTCGACGAGGAGTACCACGATCCGGCGGACACCGGCGTGGTGTCCTGCGTGCATCCGGGCTGGCCGGTGCTGACCGGCCGCGGGGAGGTCCTGCGGTCGTACGCGCTGATCATGGCGAACACCGACTACATCCAGTTCTTCCTGACCGACGTGCATGTCTCCGTCACCGGTGACACCGCTCTGGTGACCTGCACGGAGAACATCCTGAGCGGTGGCCCGGCTCCCACCGGCGGGCAGGAGCTCGGCCCGCTGGTGGGACAGCTGGTCGTCGCCACGAACGTGTTCCGGCGTACCCCGGACGGCTGGAAGCTCTGGTCCCACCACGCCTCGCCGGTGCTGTCCGAGACCGGTGAGGACGAGGACGAGGACACGCCCTCCTGAGCGGCCCGCCCGGTCCATGCGGTCCGAGTGGCCCAAGAGTGGCTGGAATCACGAACTCACCGGTAGGTGCGGCCACCGGCCCGTGAGCCGCCGGGTTCTCCCGGGGAAACACACGATGAACCCTGGCGACCCCGGCGTGGGCCGCCGCCCCGTGCCCCGGCACTGTCAGTGCCCGCAGGTAGATTCGTCTGAGGCCGGTCGATCGCCCGCACGCGAAGCGACCTCGCCGTTACCGACGATTGCAGGAGTGATTCGCGTGGATCGTGTCGCGCTGCGCGGCCTGAAGGCCCGCGGGCACCACGGTGTCTTCCCCAAGGAGCGCGAGGAGGGCCAGACCTTTCTCGTGGACCTCGTCCTTGGCCTGGACACCCGGCCGGCGGCGGCCGACGACGACCTGACGAAGACCGTGCACTACGGCGTGGTGGCCGAGGAGGTCGTCGCCGTGGTCGAGGGCGAGCCGGTGAACCTGATCGAGACGCTCGCCGAGCGGATCGCCCAGGTCTGCCTCAAGCACGAGGGGGTAAGAGAGGTCGAGGTCCAGGTACACAAGCCGGACGCGCCCATCACCGTCCCCTTCGACGACGTCACCGTCACCATCACCCGGAGCCGAGTATGACCGCATCCTCTTTGCGGGGTCCCAGCGACCCGACCGTCCAGCCGGTGCCCGCCTCCGTCGTCGAGCAGGTCGACGCCGCCGACACCACCCTCTCCAACCCCAGACGGGCCGTGGTCGCCCTCGGCTCCAATCTCGGCAACCGCCTGGAGACGCTGCAGGGCGCCATCGACGCCCTGGAGGACACCCCGGGCGTCCGTATCAAGGCCGTGTCTCCGGTGTACGAGACGGAGCCGTGGGGCGTCGACCCCGGCAGCCAGCCGACGTACTACAACGCGATCGTGGTGCTCAAGACCACCCTGCCGCCGTCCTCGCTGCTGGAGCGGGCGCACGCGGTGGAGGAGGCGTTCAACCGGGTGCGGGACGAGCACTGGGGCCCGCGCACCCTGGACGTCGACATCGTCGCGTACGCGGACGTCGTCTCCGACGATCCGCAGCTCACCCTTCCGCACCCGCGCGCCCACGAGCGTGCCTTCGTGCTGGCCCCGTGGTACGACATCGACCCCGAGGCCCGGGTGCCCGGCCGCGGCGCGGTCGCCGACCTGCTGGCGGCCGTGACCCGGCACGGCGTGGAAGCACGTGCGGACCTGGAACTCCGACTGCCCGAGTAGTCGTTAAGGTCGACACGACCACATCGCTGCGGGGGAGCTGAAGGAAGACAGTGAAAGAGCTGCGGATCAGGGTGCTGGCCGGCGTGTTCGTCGTGGCCGGGGTGCTGTCCTGGGCGGGGGCCCGCCTGTGGAACTCGGTGGGGACACTGCCCAGCGTGCCGGTGGCCGCTCCGATCGTCCTCGCCCTGATCGCCGTGGTGCTGCTCGCCACGGCGCTCTCGCTGCGCGGCCGCCTCCGCGCCCAGCGCGAGCGGCGCCCGGGAGCCAAGGGCGTCGACCCCCTGATGGCCGCGCGCGCGGTCGTCTTCGGCCAGGCCAGCGCCCTGGTCGCGGCCCTGGTCGCCGGCATGTACGGCGGTACGGGCCTCTTCCTGCTGGAACTCCTCGACCTCCCCGCGCGCCGCGACCAGGCTCTCTACGCGGCCTTCTCGGTGGTCGCCGGCATCGGTGTCATAGCGGCGGCGGTGTTCCTGGAGCGGGTGTGCAAGCTCCCCGAGGACGACGACAACCAGCACGGCGGAGCCGAGCCGGTCGCCTGAAGCCCCGCCCGCGGAGTCAGCGCGCCAGTATCAGGCTCATCGCCTCGGCGCGCGTCGTGGCGTCGCGGAGCTGGCCGCGGACCGCCGACGTGGTCGTCTTGGCGCCCGGCTTGCGGATCCCGCGGACCGACATGCACATGTGCTCCGCCTCGACCACGACGATCACACCCCGGGCCTCCAGGATCCTCATCAGGGAGTCGGCGACCTGCGTGGTGAGCCGCTCCTGCACCTGGAGACGGCGGGCGAACACCTCGACGAGGCGCGCCAGCTTCGACAAGCCCGTGATCTTGCCGGTCTCCGCCGGGATGTAGCCGACGTGGGCGACCCCGTGGAACGGCAGCATGTGGTGCTCGCACAGACTGACGATCTCGATGTCCTTCACCAGGACCATCTCGTCGTGCCCCAGATCGAAGGTGGTCGTCAGGACCTCTTCGGGCTGCTGGTGGTTGCCGGCCAGCAACTCGCGGTACGCCCGCGCCACCCGCGCCGGAGTCTCCCGGAGCCCTTCGCGGTCGGGATCCTCGCCGACCGCGATCAGGAGTTCGCGTACGGCGTTCTCGGCACGCTTCTCGTCGAATTCGCCGATGGTGCCCTCGCCGTCCAGCGTCACGGGGTCGGTCATCTGGGGTGCCTCGTTCCTTAGGGGGGCGCTTGTGGGTCACGCGCCTCATATGCGGGCCATGCAGGCATACCGAAAGCCGCGCCCCCCAGGCTAGATCCTGGGGGGCGCGGCATCCATTCCGAGCCGGGTGAGACCGGTGTGACTCAGCTCTCGGGACGGTCCTCCGGGGCCTTCTCGACCGCCGGGGCGGGCTCGGCCGCCGTGGACTTGGCCGTGCTGATCGCCGGCGTCGCGCCGTTCGCCCCGTTGGTCAGTGCGAGCTCCTTCGGGGAGAGCACCGGCGGGCGGGTGGACGGCGTACGGCGGGAGGAGCCGGTCCACGCGGGCCGCGCGGGCCGCTTGTGGATCGCGGCGAAGATCTCGGCGATCTCCTCCTTGCCCAGCGTCTCCTTCTCCAGGAGCTGGAGCACCAGGTTGTCGAGGACGTCACGGTTCTCGACCAGGATCTCCCAGGCCTCGTTGTGCGCGTTCTCGATGAGCTTCTTGACTTCCTCGTCCACCAGGGCGGCGACCTCTTCCGAGTAGTCGCGCTGGTGGGACATCTCACGGCCGAGGAAGGGCTCGGTGTTGTCGCCGCCGAACTTGATCGCGCCGAGACGCTCGGTCATGCCGTACTGCGTGACCATCGCGCGGGCGGTGGTCGTCGCCTTCTCGATGTCGTTGGCGGCGCCGGTGGTCGGGTCGTGGAAGACCAGCTCCTCGGCCGCGCGGCCGCCCAGCATGTAGGCGAGCTGGTCGAGCATCTCGTTGCGCGTGGTCGAGTACTTGTCTTCGTCGGGCAGGACCATCGTGTAACCGAGGGCCCGGCCACGGGACAAGATCGTGATCTTGTGGACCGGGTCGGAGTTCGGGGAAGCCGCCGCGACCAGGGCGTGACCGCCCTCGTGGTACGCGGTGATCTTCTTCTCCTTGTCCGACATGATCCGGGTCCGCTTCTGCGGACCCGCGACCACACGGTCGATCGCCTCGTCGAGCATCTGGTTGTCGATGAGCTTGCGGTCGCTGCGGGCCGTGAGCAGCGCCGCCTCGTTCAGCACGTTCGACAGGTCCGCACCGGTGAAGCCCGGGGTACGGCGGGCGACCGCCGCGAGGTCGACGTCGGGCGCGACCGGCTTGCCCTTCTGGTGGACCTTGAGGATCTCCAGACGGCCCTGCAGGTCCGGCGGGTCGACCGCGATCTGACGGTCGAAACGGCCGGGGCGCAGCAGCGCCGGGTCGAGGATGTCGGGCCGGTTCGTCGCGGCGATGAGGATCACACCGCCCTTGACGTCGAAGCCGTCCATCTCGACGAGCAGCTGGTTCAGGGTCTGCTCGCGCTCGTCGTGACCGCCGCCGAGGCCGGCGCCACGGTGCCGGCCGACCGCGTCGATCTCGTCGACGAAGACGATCGCCGGGGCGTTCGCCTTGGCCTGCTCGAAGAGGTCGCGGACCCGGGAGGCACCGACACCGACGAACATCTCGACGAAGTCGGAACCGGAGATCGAGTAGAAGGGCACCCCGGCCTCGCCGGCGACGGCACGCGCGAGCAGCGTCTTGCCGGTGCCGGGACGGCCGTAGAGGAGCACGCCCTTGGGGATCTTGGCGCCGACCGCCTGGAACTTGGCCGGCTCCTGGAGGAACTCCTTGATCTCGTGGAGCTCCTCGACGGCCTCGTCACAGCCCGCGACGTCCGAGAACGTCGTCTTCGGGGTGTCCTTGGTGATGAGCTTCGCCTTGGACTTGCCGAAGTTCATGACCCGGGAGCCGCCGCCCTGCATCTGATTCATCAGGAACAGGAAGACGACCACGATGAGGACGAAGGGGAGCAGGGAGAGCAGCACACCGACGAAGGCGTTCTGCTTGGTCGGCGAGACGGTGTAACCGTCGGGGATCTGCTTGTCCTGGTACTTGGTCTGCAGCGTGTTGGCGATGGTCACGCCCTGGTCGCCGATGTAGCTCGCCTGGATCTTCGAGCTGCCGTCGACCTTCTGACCGTCCTTGAGCGTGACCTTGATGGTCTGCTCGTCACCGGTGGTCAGCTTCGCCGATTCCACCTTGTTGTCGTTGATCGCCGCCACGACCTGGCCGGTGTCCACCGTCTTGTAGCCGCCGGACGAGCCGACGACCTGCATCAACACGACCACGGCAAGGACGGCCAGCACGATCCACATGACCGGCCCACGGAAGTATCGCTTCACGTCCATCCATACGGAGCGGTGTCGCCCCGTCCCTCCTGCCATAGTGAGTTTGATAAGACAGTTCTTCTGACGGTACCCCAGCATTGTCGCCCGAAGCCGCACGAAGCTGCGCGGACGACTGGTGAAACCCGTCTCTGCATGCTCCAACGGCGCGAAACCCGCTGGGGTTCCCGTTCGTCTTACGCAAGTGGACCCTCCGGCGTATCAGCCGGGGTTCAGCCGCCGTAGACGTGGGGCGCGAGCGTACCGACGAACGGGAGATTGCGGTACTTCTCGGCGTAGTCGAGGCCGTAGCCGACGACGAACTCGTTGGGGATGTCGAACCCGACCCACTCGACGTCGATGGCGACCTTGGCCGCGTCCGGCTTGCGCAGCAGGGTGCAGATCTTCAGGGTCTCGGGCTCGCGGGAGCCGAGGTTGTTGATCAGCCAGGACAGGGTCAGTCCGGAGTCGATGATGTCCTCGACGATCAGGACGTGCTTGCCCTTGATGTCGGTGTCGAGGTCCTTGAGGATCCGCACCACACCGGAGGACTGGGTGCCCGCGCCGTAGGAGGACACGGCCATCCAGTCCATGGTGACGGGGGTGGACAGCGCCCGGGCGAGATCAGCCATGACCATCACGGCGCCCTTGAGGACGCCGACGATGAGCAGGTCCTTGCCCGCGTACTCCGCGTCGATCTTCGCGGCCAGCTCGACCAGCTTCGCGTCGATCTCTTCCTTGGTGATGAGTACCCGCTGGAGATCGGCACCCATGTCTTTCGCGTCCACCCGCATCACTTTCGGTCGTCCCACCGGCGGAGCCCGGACCCCGGAGGGTGCGGATTCAGCCTTGCCGGATAACCAGTCTGCCACCCTGCCGCTGGGCGACGACCTTGCCAGGGAGATTGATCACTCCCTGACCGCGCCAGCCGGTGATCAGCCGGTCGACTTCCTCGATGTGCCGGGCGAAGAGCGAACCGGCCGGTGCGCCCGCCTCGATGGCCGCCCGGCGCAGGATCCGGCGGCGGACGGCGGGTGGCAGGGCGTACAGCTTCGCGCACTCCAGCAGACCCGCGGCGTCCCGTACGGAGGCCTCGGCCTGTCTGGCCCAGGTGTCGAGGGCGTCGGCGTCGTCGCGGGAGAGCTGGGCGGTGCGGGCGAGAGCCTCGACGACACCTTTGCCCAGGGCCTTCTCCAGGGCGGGCAGGCCCTCGTGGCGGAGCCGGGAGCGGGTGTAGGCCGGGTCCGCGTTGTGCGGGTCGTCCCAGACCTGCAGGGACTGCGCCATGCAGGCCTTGCGGGCGGTCTGCCGGTCGAGCTGGAGGAACGGGCGTCGGTAACGGCCGCCGGCCCCCGAGACCGCGGCCATTCCGGACAGGGAGCGGATGCCCGAGCCGCGGGCGAGGCCCAGCAGGACGGTTTCGGCTTGGTCGTCCCTGGTGTGGCCGAGCAGGACCGCGGTGGCGCCGTGCCGCTCGGCGGCGGCGTCCAGGGCGGCGTACCGGGCGTCCCGGGCGGCGGCCTCGGGGCCGCCCTCGCGGCCGACGGTCACGGGGATCGACTCGACCGGGTCCAGGCCGAGTTCGCGCAGCCGGACGACGACTTCCTCGGCCCGCAGGTCGGAGCCGGGCTGGAGGCCGTGGTCGACGGTGACGCCGCCCGCGCGCACGCCGAGTTTGGGTGCCTCGAAGGCGAGGGCGGAGGCGAGCGCCATCGAGTCGGCACCGCCGGAGCACGCCACGAGGACGAGCGGGGAGGGGGGCCGCTCGTTCGGTGACTGTTCCGGGATGTCTCCGACGGGGCGCGTGAGGCGCGCGACAATGCGCCCACCGGCGTGTTCACCGGTGGTACGGCTGTGGCAACTGCTGTCGGTGAGGATGTCGTGGAGGACGCGGCGGACCGCCAGGCGTATCGCCGCGACCGCAGGATGGGGACCCATGTCCGGTTCCCTTCATGAAGTTTTCGGGGGTTGTAACCCGAGATCGGTCACTCAGAGTGTGTCGATGGTGACAGAAACGGGCCGTTCCCCGAGCATCGCACGCCTACCCATCGCTCACGGTCCCTCGGACGGGTGATTGGAGGGGCGTTCGCCTGCCGCGGGCAGGACCCGATTCACCACGCCCTCGCGCGTTCACGACTCGGCCTTGCGATGCACCCGTGCGACCCAGTCCGCCGGTTTGGCGATCTCGGCCTTCGTCGGCAGGGTGTTCGGGGAGGTCCACACCCGGTTGAAGCCGTCCATGCCGACCTGTTCGACGACGGCCCGCACGAACCGCTCGCCGTCCCGGTACTGCCGCAGCTTGGCGTCCAGGCCGAGCAGTTTGCGCAGGGTCATGTCCAGCCGGGAGGCGCCCTTGGCCCGTCGCTGCTGGAACTTCTCGCGGATCTCGGCGACGGTCGGCACGACCGCGGGCCCGACCCCGTCCATGACGAAGTCGGCGTGGCCCTCCAGCAGGGACATGACGGCGGTGAGCCGGCCGAGGATCTCGCGCTGGGCCGGGGTCTGCACCAGTTCGACGAACGACCGTCCGCCGTCGTCCTCCTCGGTCTCGGGGCGACCGCCGGCGAGCGACTGGGCGGCGTCCCGGACGCGTTCGAGGACGGTCATCGGGTCGACGTCGGTCTCCGAGAGGAACGCCTGGATCTCGCCCTCCAGATGGGCGCGCAGCCAGGGCACCGCCGAGAACTGGGTGCGGTGCGTCTCCTCGTGCAGGCACACCCACAGGCGGAAGTCATGGGGCTGTACGTCGAGTTCGCGCTCGACGTGCACGATGTTCGGGGCGACGAGCAGCAGCCGTCCGCCGCCGTGCTCGTCCGCGGGAAGGTCGCGGGAGGCGGGGGCGAAGGTCTCGTACTGGCCGAGCACCCGCGACGACAGGAACGACAGCAGCATGCCGAGTTCCACGCCGGTGACCTTGCCGCCGACCGCACCGAGGACCGCACCGCCGGGACTTGCGGCCCGTCGTTCCTGCATCTTGTCCAGCAGCGGCTTGAGGAGCTCGCGGAACCCGGCGACGTTGGCCTTCACCCAGCCAGGGCGGTCCACCACCAGGACGGGGGTGTCGTGGATGTCGTCGCTCCCCATACGAGTGAAGCCCCGGACATGTTCCTCCGAGGCCTTCGCGTGCCGCCGCAGCTCCGCGACGATGACCCGGGCCTCGTCGCGGCTCACCTCGGGTCCCGGCCGCACGAGCCGGGTCGCGGTCGCCACCGCGAGATTCCAGTCGACCATCCCAGAAGAAGCAGCGCCACCGATGCTCGTCATGCGTCAACCGTACGTTAGCGCTCCCACTTGGGGCAGGCCGTGGAGGTTGGTGAGGTTGGCGTGACTTGTGCGGTGGGGCGGGGTTCGGGGCTTGCGCGGACGTGGTTCACAGCCCCGCCAGTGCCGTCGCCGTCCGGTCCAGCGCCTCCTGGGCCTCCTGCGGACTCGTGGTGTCCGCCGCGAGGAAGGCGAACGCCAGCAGACGGCCGTCCTTGTCCACGACGGTGCCCGCGAGGGTGTTGACCCCGGTCAGGGTGCCGGTCTTCGCGCGTACGACGCCTGCCGCGCCGTCCGTGTACCGGGTGCTCAGGGTGCCCGTGAAACCCGCCACGGGCAGTCCGGTGAGGACCGGACGCAGACCCGGCCGGTCCGCGTCGGCGGCCTTGACGAGCAGGGCGGTGAGCAGGTTCGCCGTCAGCCGGTCGTCCCGGTTCAGGCCGCTGCCGTCGTGGAAGCCGGCGCCGGTCATCGGCAGGCCCAGTGCGGCCAGTTGGGCGCGGATCGCGTCCGCTCCCCCGGCGAAGCTGGCCGGCCCGCCGCTCGCCAGCGCCGTCTGGCGGGCCAGTGCTTCGGCGATGTCGTTGTCGCTGTTGGTCAGCATGCGCTCGACGATCGCGGACAGCGGGGGCGAGGAGACGGTGGCGAGGGTCTCGGCCCGGCTGCCCGCCTTGGAGGTGCCGTGCGAGGAGGTCTTGATGCCGGCCTCCGTCAGGAAGCCGGCGAACTTCTGCGCGGCGTCGGCCGCGGGGTCGCCCACCCGGGTCACCGGGCCCTCGGCGGAGCCGTCGGTCCGGGCCTCGTCGGCCATCAGGGGGCTCACGCGCGCGAGGTTGTCGTTGACACCGATGGGGTGCAGGTCGGGGCCGCTGTAGAGGGTCGTGTCGTACGAGAGCGTGATCTGCTTGATGCCCCGCGCGGTCAGCGATTTCGCCGTCTCGGTGGCGAGCACGCGCAGGCTGGCCCAGCCGTCCGCCTTCCTGCGGGCGGTCAGGGTCGGGTCGCCGCCCCCGACCAGGACGACCTCCCGGGTGCCGGGTTCGAGGGCCACGCGCGTGGTGATGCGATGGTCGGGGCCGAGGGCGGACAGAGCCGCGACGGCGGTGGCGATCTTGGTGGTGGAGGCGGGGGTGAGGGCCGTGTCGGCGGCGGTGCCGTACAGACGTCTGCCGGTGGCCACGTCCACGACCACGGCGGTGTGGGTGCCGCCGAGCGCGGAGACGTCCAGGAGGGGGCCCAGGAGGTCCGTGACGGCCGTTCCGGTGATCCCGGCCGGCTCTCCGCTCGGCGCCGACTTCACGGTGTTGGTGGCGGCGCCCAGGCCCGTCAGGACGGATCCGGCGCTGGGTGCGGGGCTGGGCTCCCCCTTGGCGGTGTCGGAGCCGTGATCTGCGCCACCCGCCCGTTCCGGGGCGGCGGCCCGGTCCCGCTCGGCCGTACGCTGACCGTTGGCGTCCCAGGGGCCCGCCGCGGTCACCGCGCCGGCGGCCAGCGCGAGCCCGGCCGTGGCGGCGCCCGCGGTGTACTGCCAGGTCCTGAGACTCGAGGGACGAGGGGGGCGGGCCGGACCGGCCGGCCGGGTTCCGCTCGCACGCGTGATGCGCGCAAGCCGCGGCCCGACTGCTCGCGCAAACCGCTTGACCTGCGGTTTCGTGGCAGCCACCACGCGTGCCAGACCCGGTTGCACGGCGCCCGCGATCTTCCGCACACGCGGTTTCGCGGACTGCCAAGGCCTCAGCTCTGGCACGACCACCAGCCCCTTTCGCGATCACACACCAGCGTGAGGGACACTTAACCACCAGAACTATGTGTTGATCATGGAGGAGCCACCGGTGGAGTTCGACGTCACGATCGAGATCCCGAAGGGTTCGCGGAACAAGTACGAGGTGGACCACGAGACCGGTCGGATCCGCCTGGACCGTCGCCTCTTCACCTCGACCGCCTACCCGACCGACTACGGATTCGTCGAGAACACCCTCGGCGAGGACGGCGACCCGCTGGACGCTCTGGTCATTCTTGACGAGCCGACGTTCCCGGGCTGCCTCATCAAGTGCCGCGCCATCGGCATGTTCCGGATGACCGACGAGGCCGGCGGCGACGACAAGCTGCTGTGCGTCCCGGCCACCGACCCGCGCGTGGAGCACCTGCGCGACATCCACCACGTGTCGGAGTTCGACCGCCTGGAGATCCAGCACTTCTTCGAGGTCTACAAGGACCTGGAGCCCGGCAAGTCCGTCGAGGGCGCCAACTGGGTGGGCCGGGTCGACGCCGAGGTGGAGATCGAGCGGTCGTACAAGCGCTTCAAGGAGCAGGGCGGTCACTGAGCCAGTCCGCACACGAAAAACGGGCCGCACGCACGCGTGGGGCCCGTTTTTCAATATCCGCTCGCCTGCCCGCCGCATGTCCGCCGGCCCGGTGGGCAGGTTTTTGTGGCCGCTGCGTGGTCACGCGCATACTGAGGCGTACGTGAAGTTGTCGTTCAGGGAGCGTTACGACGGTGACGGAGGAGGAGGACCGCAAGCCCCGGTCGGACGAGGCGCGGTACGACCCGGAGATCACGTCCGAGTTCGCCCTTCCGGCGGGCATCGCGGTCCCCGAGGCCGGTGTCGAGCCCGAGACCACGTCCGAGTTCGCGGTGCCGAAGGGGCTGGCGACGCCGCAGCCGGCGGCCGGCGAGCCGGAGGGCTCTGCGTTCAGCATGCCGAGCGCCTACAGCGCCCACGACGTCACCGCCTTCACGCCCGCCTCCGGGTTCCCGACGGTCAGTCTCGTCAAGGACGCGCCCTGGCAGGACCGGATGCGCACGATGCTGCGCATGCCGGTGGCCGAGCGGCCGGCCCCGGAACCTGTGCAGAAGACCGAGGAGGACGGGCCCGCCGTTCCGCGCGTGCTCGACCTGACGCTGCGTATCGGGGAGTTGCTGCTGGCGGGCGGTGAGGGCGCGGAGGACGTGGAGGCCGCGATGTTCGCGGTCTGCCGGTCGTACGGACTCGACCGCTGCGAGCCCGGCGTCACCTTCACGCTGCTGGCGATCTCCTATCAGCCCTCGCTTGTCGACGACCCCGTGACGGCGTCCCGGACGGTGCGGCGGCGCGGGACCGACTACACGCGTCTGTCCGCCGTCTTCCGGCTCGTGGACGACCTCACCGACCCCGAGACCCATGTCTCCCTGGAGGAGGCCTACCGACGGCTCGCGGAGATCCGCCGTAACCGGCACCCCTACCCCGGCTGGGCCCTCACCGGCGCGAGCGGGCTGCTCGCCGGGGCTGCCTCGGTACTCGTCGGCGGTGACGTCCTGGTCTTCGTGGCGGCCGCGATCGGCGCGATGCTCGGCGACCGGCTGGCGTGGCTGTGCGCGGGGCGGGGGCTGCCGGAGTTCTACCAGTTCATGATCGCGGCGATGCCGCCGGCCGCGATCGGGGTCGCCTTCGCGCTCGCCCACGTCGACGTCGCGGCGTCCGCCGTCGTCACCGGTGGACTCTTCGCACTGCTGCCCGGGCGGGCCCTGGTCGCGGGCGTCCAGGACGGGCTCACCGGCTTCTACATCACCGCCTCCGCGCGGCTGCTCGAGGTCATGTACTTCTTCGTCGGCATCGTCATCGGGGTGCTGACGATCCTGTACTTCGGCGTGAAGCTGGGCGGCCGGCTCAATCCCGACGCGACGCTGCCCGGCTCCGAGCGGCCGCTGCTGCAGATCGCCGCGTCGATGGTGCTGTCACTGACCTTCGCCGTGCTGCTCCAGCAGGAACGATCCACCGTGCTGGCCGTGACCCTCAACGGCGGTGTGGCCTGGTGCGTCTACGGCGCGATGCACTACGCCGGGGGGATCTCACCGGTCGCCTCCACGGCCGCGGCCGCCGGGCTGGTGGGACTGTTCGGACAGTTGCTGTCGCGGTACCGGTTCGCTTCCGCGCTGCCCTACACGACCGCGGCGATCGGGCCCCTGCTGCCGGGGTCGGCGACCTACTTCGGGCTGCTGTCGATGGCCCAGAACGAGGTCGACAAGGGGCTGGTGTCGCTGGCCAAGGCGGCGTCGCTCGCCATGGCCATCGCCATCGGGGTCAACCTGGGGTCGGAGATCTCACGGTTGGGGCTGCGGGTGGGCTCCGCCCGGAAGCGGCGGGCGGCGAAGCGGACGCGGGGGTTCTGAGCGGCCGTTCACGAGGAGGCTCGGGCAGAGACGGCCACTGCGGCTCCGTCGTGACTCGTCGCGCAGTTCCCCGCGCCCCCAAAAGCAGCCGGTGCTGCGCTCACGGTGCTCGGTAGTGGTCCTCGGCGTACGGGTTGTACTGCTGGCCGTAGCCGTTCTGGTCGTAACCGTTCTGGTCGTAACCGTTCTGGTCGTAGTACGGGTGCTGCTGGCCGTACTGCTGCTGAGGCTGCGGCTGCGGCTGCGGCTGCTGGCCGTACTGCTGCTGGGGCTGCTGCGGGGTGTACGCCGGCTCGATCCTGCGGAGCTGGGTCGTCGCGTCGTCCATCATCGGCGGGGCGGGGTGCTGCTGGAGCGGCTGCGGCGCCGGCGTCGCCTTCTTGCCTTTCGAGCGGGCCCGCAGGAACTCGATGGCGATCGGGATCACCGAGACGAGGACGATCAGGATCAGTATCGCCTCGATGTTGTTCTTGACGACGTCGATCCCGCCCAGCCAGGAGCCGAGCAGGGTGACACCGGCTCCCCACAGGACACCGCCGATGACGTTGAACACCAGGAACGAGCGGTAGGCCATGCCGCTGACGCCGGCGATGATCGGCGTGAACGTACGGATCACCGGGACGAAGCGGGCCAGGATCAGCGACTTCGGGCCGTGCTTCTCGAAGAACTCGTGCGCCTTCTCGACGTTCTCCCGCTTGAAGAGGCGGGAGTTCGGGCGGTTGAAGAGCGACGGGCCGACCTTCTTGCCGAACATGTAGCCCGCCTGGTCGCCGAGGATCGCGGCGATGCAGATCAGGGCGATCGCGCCCCACAGCGGGAAGTCCATCTGGTGGGAGGTGATCAGCAGACCGCAGGTGAACAGGAGCGAGTCACCGGGCAGGAAGAAGCCGATGAGCAGGCCGGACTCGGCGAAGACCACCAGGAGCAGGCCCCAGATGCCGAACGAGTCGAGAAGTTTGTTCGGGTCCAGCCAGCTCGGGCCGAGGGCCAGCGTCATCGCGGTTCCGGTCGTCACGGTTCCGGGCTCCTGTGGGGTGAAGGCACAGCGGGTTCCTTGTGCGGCCGCACAAAGCTATCAACGCAATGTGTCCGCCCCAGGTTCCACCGGTGGAACCTGGATGCACTGTGCCTCGCCTGGGGAACAGCTGTGGACATGGGTATCGAAGAATACGGCGGCGGTCAGGGGCCCGAGCCCGACGTGCTGGTGGTCACCACGAACGATCTGCCCGGATACCGGGTGCGGGAGGTCCTCGGCGAGGTCTTCGGGCTGACCGTGCGCTCCCGGCACCTGGGCAGCCAGATCGGCGCGGGTCTGAAGTCGATGATCGGCGGAGAGCTGAAGGGCCTGACGAAGACACTCGTCCAGACCCGCACCCAGGCGATGGAGCGGCTGGTGGAACAGGCACGCGCGCGTGGCGCCAACGCCGTGCTGGCCTTCCGGTTCGACGTGACCGAGGCTGCGGACGCGGGCACCGAGGTGTGCGCGTACGGCACGGCGGTCGTCGTCGACAGGCAGGACTAGCTAGGACCCGCCCCCCGGCCAGGGCCTGGACGGACACCGGGTCACGTCGTGCGGCGTGCCGCGTTCGCCTCGATCGCCGCCTTCAGGTGTTCGGCCAGGCCCGGGGCCATCGAGTCGTAGAACGCCTTGAAGCGCTCGTCGGACACGTACATGCCGGCGAGAGCGCGGTGCATCTCGTACGGGCAGTCGTAGAACCAGGACGAGATGTGCCGCCGGTGTTCCTCGGCCATGTCCATGGCCGGTGCGCCGGCCGGCGGCTCGGCCCCGTTCACCAGGGCGGCGTAACGCTCGCCCCATTCGTCGGCCTCGGCCTTCATGCGCTGCCAGTCGGCCTTCGTGTAGCGGGCGGCCCGGCGCTGCGACTCGGCGTAGGCCTCGGTGCCGCCCCAGCGCTGCTCGGCCTCCTCGGCGTACCGCTCCGGGTCCTTGTCGCCGAAGACCTCGAAGCGTTCCTCGGGGGTGAGGTTGATGCCCATCCTGCGTGCCTCCATGGCGTGTTCCACGGCCGCGGCCATCCTGCGCAGTTTCTCGATCCGGGCGGTCAGCAGGTCGTGCCGGCGGCGCAGGTGCGCGCGCTGGTCCGCGTCCGGATCGTCGAGCAGCGCCGCGACCTCGTCGAGCGGGAAGCCGAGCTCCCGGTAGAACAGGACCCGCTGCAGCCGGTCGAGGTCGGCCTCGCCGTAGCGCCGGTGCCCGGCGGGGCTCCGCTCGCCCGGGACCAGCAGGCCGATCTCGTCGTAGTGGTGCAGCGTGCGCACGGTGACGCCGGCGAACCGGGCGACCTGTCCGACGGAGTAGCTCACTTCCGCTCCTTTCCGTGCTCCACCTTGGGTCCTCACGTCACGTGAGGTGCAAGTCCGTTGCGTTCGGGGGCTCCGGGCCCGACTTCTTTCGGGATGTTGGGCCCGATGTGCCCGCTTATGGTGGGCCCGTGGCCCAGGACACCGCGCGGCAGGCGCTCCCCACCCCGCCCTCGGCCCCCGCGCGCGCCCTGCTGCCGCTGATCCTGCCCGCCCTGGTCGTCGGCGTCGGCAGCAGCCTGCTGTACCTGCTGGTGAGCTCGCTGGCGGAGCGGTTGCAGCACGTGCTCTGGAACAACCTGCCAAACGCGCTCGGCATCGGCCGGTACTCGGTGCTGTGGATGCTGGTGATGCTGACCGCGACCGGTGTCGCGGTCGGGCTGGTGGTGTGGAAGGCGCCCGGGCACGCGGGGCCCGATCCGGCCACCCTGGGCCTGGAGGCCGTGGCGCTGCCGCCCGCCGTCCTGCCGGGTCTGCTGCTGGCGACCGTGCTGATGCTGGCCGGCGGGCCGAGCCTCGGTCCCGAGAACCCGATCATCGCCGTGAACGTGGGGCTGGCGCTGTGGCTGGGGCGCCTGGCGATGCCCCGCATGCCGGGTTCGCTGTGGCCCGCGCTGGCCGACGCGGCGACACTCGGCGCGCTGTTCGGGACGCCGGTGGCGGCGGCCCTGGTGATCTCCGAGGCGCTGGCCGGGAAGCCGCTGAAGGGGGCTCTGTGGGACAACCTCTTCGGGCCACTGATGGCCGCGGGGGCCGGCGCGATGACGACCGCCCTGGTGGACCACCCGACCCTTGATCTCGGGCTGCCCGCCATCGGCCGGCTGCGCTGGCCCGACCTGCTCTCGGCCCTGGCGATCGCCCCCGTGGCGGCGCTGCTCGGCATGCTCGCCGTCCTCGCCTTCCCGTACGTCCACGGGGCCTTCCGGCGCCTGGGGCACCCCATGGTGGCCCTGCCGGCCGGCGGTGTGGTCCTGGGCCTGCTGGGCGCCCTGGGCGGCCATCTGACGCTCTTCAAGGGGCTGGACGAGGTCGCGGAACTGGCGAAGGACCCCGCGGGCTGGTCGGCCGGCCAGTACGCCGTGATGGCGGTCGTCAAGCTCGCCGCGTTCGTGGTCGCCGCCACCTGCGGCTTCCGCGGTGGCCGGATCTTTCCGTCGGTTTTCATCGGCGCCGCCCTCGGGCTGTGCGCCCACGCCCTGGTGCCCGCCGTCCACCCCTCGGTGGGCGTGGCGGCAGGCGTGCTGGGCATGCTGTTGGCGATCACCAGACAGGGCTGGGTGAGTCTGTTCACGGCCTCCGTGCTGGTGGCTTCGCCCTCGATCATCACCTTGTTGTGCATCGCCTCGCTGCCCGCCTGGCTGCTGGTGACCGGACGCCCGAGGATGCAGCTGGGGGCGGACGGCACGGCCCTGCGCTGAACCCTGTGAAATCGCTCTAGGAGGCACCTGTCATGCCGCTCCACAAAGGATCCGGGAAACACCACGAGCGCCCCATGTCCGTCAACCCGTTCTTCGGGGAGGCGAACCCGGTAGCCGGTATGGACGAGGCCCCGCCCACGCACCGGCTCCCGGACGGCCCGCTGCCGCCCTCGACCGCCTACCAGCTGGTGCACGACGAGTTGATGCTGGACGGCAACGCCCGGCTGAATCTGGCCACTTTCGTCACCACCTGGATGGAGCCGCAGGCCGGTGTCCTGATGGCGGAGTGCGACGACAAGAACATGATCGACAAGGACGAGTACCCGCGCACCGCCGAGCTGGAGCGGCGCTGTGTGGCGATGCTCGCCGACCTGTGGAACGCGCCCGACCCGGCCGGCACCATCGGGTGTTCGACGACCGGCTCCAGCGAGGCCTGCATGCTGGCCGGAATGGCGATGAAACGCCGCTGGGCGAAGCGGAACACCGACCGCTATCCCGGAACCGCCCGGCCGAACCTGATCATGGGCATCAACGTCCAGGTCTGCTGGGAGAAGTTCTGCAACTTCTGGGAGGTGGAGCCGCGGTACGTCCCCATGGAGGGCGACCGCTACCACCTGGACCCGCAGGCCGCCGCCGAGCTGTGCGACGAGAACACCATCGGGGTGGTCGGCATCCTCGGCTCCACCTTCGACGGGTCCTACGAGCCGATCGCCGACCTCTGCGCCGCCCTGGACGCCCTCCAGGAGCGCACCGGCGTCGACGTCCCGGTGCACGTCGACGCCGCGTCCGGCGGGATGATCGCGCCCTTCCTCGACGAGGACCTGGTGTGGGACTTCCGGCTGCCGCGGGTGGCGTCGATCAACACCTCGGGGCACAAGTACGGCCTGGTCTACCCGGGCGTCGGCTGGGCGCTGTGGCGCGACAAGGAGGCGCTGCCCGAGGAACTGGTCTTCCGGGTCAACTACCTGGGCGGCGACATGCCCACCTTCGCCCTCAACTTCTCCCGCCCCGGCGCCCAGGTGGTGGCCCAGTACTACACGTTCCTGCGGCTCGGCCGGGACGGCTACCGCGCGGTGCAGCAGGCCTCGCGGGAGGTGGCCACCGGGCTCGCCGCACGCATCGAGACACTCGGCGACTTCCGGCTGCTCACCCGGGGCGACGAACTCCCCGTCTTCGCCTTCACCACCGCCGACCACGTGACGTCGTACGACGTCTTCGACGTCTCCCGGCGGCTGCGCGAGAGCGGCTGGCTGGTGCCGGCGTACACCTTCCCGGCGAACCGGGAGGACCTGTCCGTACTGCGGGTGGTGTGCCGCAACGGCTTCTCCAAGGACCTGGCCGAGCTGTTCCTGGAGGACCTGACCCGGCTGCTGCCCGAACTGCGCCGGCAGCCGCACCCGTTGATCAGGGACAAGGACGCGGCCACCAGCTTCCACCACTAGAAGCGGCCGGCAGGCCCCTTCCGGGGCCGCCGGACGTGTCCAGGGCCTGCGCTAGGAGGCCTGCTCCAGGGCCACCAGTTCGAACGCCGTCTTCCCGTCCAGGGACTCGCGGACGATGTCGGCGTGGCCCGCGTGCCGGGCGGTCTCGCGGATCAGGTGGAGACAGACCCAGCGCATGGAGACCCGGCCCTCCGGCGGGAACCAGGGCTGCGGCGGGAGCGGGAAGGTGTCGTCGAGGCTGGGAACGGAGCGGATGAACTTCTCCGTCTCGGCGGCGACCTGCTCCCAGTAGGCGAGTTGCGAGGCCACCGTCTCGTCGCCGACCAGCTGGAAGGTCTCGTGCCAGTTCGACTGGTCGCGCTCGACCGCCGGCGGCTCCTGCTTGGCACGGGCGATCCAGCTCTGCTCGACCTCCGCGCAGTGCTTGAGCAGGCCCGCCAGGGTCAGCTCGCTCGCGCTGGGCCTGCTCGCCGCCTGCTCGTCGGTGAGGCCGAGCAGGGCCCGGCGGATGCCGCCGCGCTGCTCCTCGATGAAGGAGAGCAGTGCTCCGCGCTCGTCGCCCTGTGCTTCCGCGGGAACGTGAGTGACCATGGCCGGCCGCCTTTCCTGGGTGCTGTTGTCCTGACACCGACGAAGCTACGGGCCCTTTAGGACAGGTTGCGTCCTACAGGGCCCGTGATGGCCGAGCCGTTCGGGGTGGGCTAGAACGGGAAGCCGCTGCGGCCGTGCTGGACCGAGATCCACTTCAGGGTGGTGAAGGAGTCCACGGTGGTCTCGCCGTTCAGGCGGCCGAGGCCGGAGTGCTTCTCACCGCCGAAGGGGACGACCGGCTCGTCGTGCACCGTGCCGTCGTTGACGTGGAACATGCCGGTGTCGATCTGCTTGGCGAAGGACACGCCGCGCTCGACGTCACCGGTGTGGACGGCGCCGCTGAGGCCGTACGGGGTGTCGTTGACGATGCGTACGGCCTCCTCCTCGCCGTCGAACGGGATGAGGAAGGCGACCGGGCCGAAGACCTCCTGGCGGAGCAGGTCGGAGTCGGCCGGGACGCCGGTGAGGACCGAGGGCTCGACCAGGTTGTCGGTGGCCGTGCCGTGCACCAGGGCCGTGGCACCCTCGGCGAGGGCCTGCTCGACCGTGGCCGAAACCGACTCCGCCTGCTGGGAGTTGATCAGCGGGCCGATGACGGTCCGGGGGTCCTGCGGGTCACCGGCCCTGAGCGTCCTGACCTTGGCGACGAACTTCTCGGTGAACTCCTCGGCGATCGAGCGGTCGACGAGGACGCGGTTGGCGGCCATGCAGACCTGGCCCTGATGGACGTACCGGCTGAAGACCGCCGCGTCGACCGCGTAGTCGATGTCGGCGTCGTCGAGGACCACGATCGCGCTGTTGCCGCCGAGTTCGAGCACCGAGCGCTTGAAGAGCGAGGCGCAGACGGTGGCCACGTGCCGGCCGACCTTGTCGGAGCCGGTGAAGGAGATGACCTTCGGGACCGGGTGCTCGATGAAGGCGTCGCCGATCTCCGCGATGTCGGTGACGACGACGTTGAGCAGGCCGCCGGGCAGACCGGCGTCCTCGAAGAGCTTGGCCACCAGGGTGCCGCCGACGATCGGGGTGTTCTGGTGCGGCTTGAGGACCACGGCGTTGCCGAGGGCGAGGGCCGGCGCGACCGACTTGACCGACAGCAGGAAGGGGAAGTTGAAGGGGCTGATCACACCGACGACACCGACCGGCACGCGGTAGACACGGTTCTCCTTGCCGTCCACCGGGGAGGGCAGGATCCGGCCCTCGGGGCGCAGCGACCACTGGATCGACTCGCGCAGGAACTCCTTGGCGAGGTGCAGCTCGAAGCCGGCCTTCAGATGGGTGCCGCCGAGCTCGGCGATGATCGCCTCGGTGATCTCCGCCTCGCGCTCCTCGATGAGGTGCAGGGCCTTCTCGAAGACGGCACGGCGGGCGTAGGGATTGGTGGCGGCCCACTGCTTCTGGGCGCGCGCGGCGGCCTGGTAGGCCTGATCTATCTCATCGACCGAGGCTATGGTGATCGACGCCAGCTTCTCGCCGTCGTACGGGTTGAAGTCGATGATGTCCCAGGAGCCGGTCCCCGGGCGCCATTCACCGTCGATGTACTGCTGGGCCAGGTCGGTGAAGTAGGACGACATGTGATCCCTCGATCCCCTGCTGCGTCGGCAGTCGATGCAGACACCCGATCCACATCCACATCACGGTCTGATCACGCGTCATCGTACTTGCGCGTCAGGGGGGTTGGGACACGAGTTCGGCGATCTCCGGCAGGTCGGAGGGTAATCCCCATGTTCGTCGACACGTCTACGACAGCTGGAGCAGTCCGCGCAGCAGGTCCCGGCTCTCGTCCGGTCCGGGGCTGTCCTGCTGGAGCTCCTTCAGCGCCAGCTCGTACTGGGCGACGTCCTCGCGCTTGTCGAGGTAGAGGGCGCTGGTGAGCTGCTCCAGGTAGACCACGTCGGAGAGGTCGGACTCCGGGAAGCTCAGGACCGTGAAGGAGCCGCCCTCCCCCGAGTGGCCGCCGAAGCTGAACGGCATGATCTGGAGCCGCACGTTGGACCGCTCGGAGATCTCGACGAGATGCTGGAGCTGGCCGCGCATCACCTCACGGCTGCCGTAGGGCCGACGCAGGGCGGCCTCGTCGAGAACGATGTGGAAGTCGGGGGCGTTTTCGGCCACCAGGTACTTCTGCCGCTCCATGCGCAGGGTGACCCGGCGCTCGACGTCGGCCTCGCTGGCACCTTTCATACCGCGCCGCACCACGGCTCGCGCGTACTCCTCGGTCTGCAGCAGGCCGTGCACGAACTGCACCTCGTACGCGCGGATCAGATGGGCCGCGCCCTCCAGGCCGACATAGGTGGGGAACCAGCTCGGCAGGACGTCGGAGTAGCTGTGCCACCACCCCGCCACGTTGGCCTCCCGCGCGAGGGAGACGAGCTGTTCGCGCTCGACCTCGTCCGTGATGCCGTACAGCGTCAGCAGGTCTTCCACGTCCCTCGTCTTGAAGCTCACCCGACCGAGCTCCATACGGCTGATCTTCGATTCGGAGGCCCGGATCGAGTACCCCGCGGCCTCGCGGGTGATGCCCCGGGCCTCACGCAGCCGCCTGAGTTGCGAGCCGAGCAGCATTCGCCGCACCACCGATCCGGGCTCTCCCGCGCTCACGTTCGCCAGCCTCCCCAACCGTCTTCAGGGCCCGCAGTCTGCCACTAAAACACTCCGAGCAGTACTCGCCCGGTTACGGAAACGGAAAGCGGCCAAAGTTTAAGCACAGGAAGTTGCAAGCAGGTAGTGAGCCAACAGCTGCAAGTTGGCGGAAAAAATGGCCAACAAGCGGTACGGGAGGGTCCAATTCGGTCGCGTGCACGTGCATCTGCCCTTGCATCTGCTGTGCGCATCCGAAAACATGGTCCCGCGCCACCGCTGCATCGCAACGACCGCGAATTCCCGGGAGTGCCTCGCATGGGGACGAATGGATCGACCATGCTCAAGCCATTACGGCAGGGCCTTCCGCCGCTTGATCCCGCGGCCGTGTCCGACGCCGCCTCCTGTGCCCTCCCGGCCCGCTACGAAGCGGTGCGCGAGGCCCGGCAGTTCACCCGGAGAACCCTCGGCCAGTGGGACGTGGGCGAGCGCTTCGACGACATCTGTCTCGTCGTGTCGGAGCTGGTCACCAACGCCCTGCGGCACGCAGTGCCCGGTGAGCCCGAGTGCCCCGCCGCTCCGCCGGCTCCGGCCGTCCGGCTGCACCTGATGAGGTGGACCGAGCGGCTGGTGTGCGCGGTGCGCGACCCGAGCCACGACACCCCCGCGCCCAGGGACTCCGAGGACTTCTCGGCGGAGTCGGGCCGCGGGCTGTTCCTGGTCGAATCCTTCAGCGACAGCTGGGGCTGGCATCCGCTGGCGGGCACCCTCAGCGGCAAGGTGGTCTGGGCGCTGTTCCGGCTCCAGTCCGCCGAATAGGGAAACCCGGCGCCTTCGGACGCCGGGTTTCTACGCGCGTTACCGTGCCCTCACCCGCGCTCCGCGGTCCATGTGCGAGGGCTCTCCGGGCGTGCCGGTCTCAGCTCACTATCAGGTGGTCGAACTCGCCGTCCTTGACACCGAGGAGCATCGCCTCGATCTCCGCGCGCGTGTAGACGAGCGCCGGACCGTCGGGGAAACGCGAGTTGCGTACCGCCACGTCACCGCCCGGCAACCGCGCGAACTCGACGCAGGAACCCTGCGAGTTGCTGTGCCTGCTCTTCTGCCAGGCCACTCCGTCCAGCTGCGTCGCAGCCATGCCGTTGTACACGTCAAACCCCCCGTACACGCTGTCAACGTCGAGGTCCACAGGTCGCTCCCCGGTGGTGCACTAACTGGCTGATGTGACCATTGATGCAGTGGTCAACTGAACCGGATCATAACCCTGTTCACGTGCATATGCATGAGCAGATGCACGTGCACGGGGGGTGTTCCTGCGGTTACAGCTTTGACGACCGCTTTACCGAAGCTCCTCCAGCGTCTGCCCCGGAACTCCCCAGGCATGCGAGCCCCGGCCCGTGCATGATCTTGCGCGCCATCCTCTGCGCCGGGCCGTCCGGATCACACCCCGCGTGTACTAGGAAGAGACGCGTACCGAGGCCTTCCTGTTCCAGCGTCCACGTGATGGTCCGGTGAGCGATATTGACCGGAACGGCATCGGACCACCGGACGGACGGCATCCGCGCCGGGTCGCAGGGAGAACCCGCACGTCGACGACGACCGGGAAACGGGTCGTCCGCCCCGACGGGGGTTCGCCCGGGCCCGGCGAGCGTGCGCGCGTCCCGGAGCGAAAGGACGGCGGGGTCATGGCGGGGGCGGCTCACAAGAGATGCCTACCTGGTGTCCACAGGTCCTCCGGGTGAGTCCTGGTAGCTTGCGGCTGTCGTCCGGACGGCCGGGCGGCCGACCCCCTAGAGGTTGGGAGCGTTGCGGTGACCACGGCTACGGCGAGTACGGCTACGACCCACACGGACACGACCGGGGCCGCGGCCGCGAGTTCGGCCCCCTCGGGGACGGCTTCGGGCGCGGGCGGCGTGCGGCCGGCCGCGCGACCGGCGGTGCGGATCGTGGCCGCCGCCGCGGCGGGGCTGGCGGGTGCGCTCACGCTGGCCGCGTGCAGCAGCGGCGGTTCCGGCGGTGACCCCTCGGCCACCTCGCCGGGCACGTCGTCGGCGGCCGCGACCGCCACCTCCGGGGCAGACGGCACCACGGCCAGGTCCGACACGCTGCAGGGCAGCTGGATCACCACGAGCAGTGGCAGGATCGTCGCTCTTGTGATCACCGGCAAGCAGGCCGGGCTCTTCGAGACCGGCGGATCCGTGTGCAGCGGAACGGCCGGTGCGGAGGCCGGGATGCAGATGATCCACCTCACCTGCACAGGCGGCAGCAGGGACCGGGTCACCGGAATGGTCGACTCGGTCAGCAAGAACGGCATGAAGGTCACCTGGTCCGGAAAAACCGGCGAGGAGACGTACACCAAGGCGGAAGGCGGCAAGCTGCCGTCGGGACTGCCTACGGCAGGCCTGGGACAGTAGCCCTTACCAGGGCAATAGGGGCACACCTGGCGGCTGAGTCGTACTTTCACCGGTCCGCACCGGCCGACGGGAGCGCGCCGCGACACGTTCAAGAGCAGGGGCGGCCGCGCGGGACCCGGGCCGGGGCGTGATGATGCTGGGACACCGCCACGACCTCGATGGGGATCTGCTCATGCGCGTCATTCCGCTCACCGTCACGGCCCTCGCCGCCGCCCTCGCCCTGACCGCCTGCGACGACGGCGACGGCGGCACCAGCGGCAAGAACAGCTCGGCCTGCGAGGTGGGCAAGGTCTCGGTCCAGGTCGGCTCCGCGAGCGTCGCGCCGGCCGCGGGCGACACCGGCGAGGTGCCGGTGAGCATCACGAACCAGAGCGCGCCGTGCACGCTCGACGGCTTCGCCGGCGTCACGCTGAAGGCGGGCGGCACGTCGGCGACGGTGCCCGCCCTGTCGGGCGCCAAGTCCGAGAAGCTCAAGCTCGCCAAGGGCGACTCCGCGACGTTCTCGATCAGCTATGTGCGCGGCAAGGACGGCGACAGCACGGGCGTCGCGGCCACGTCGATGACGGTGTCCCTGCCGGGGGGCGACGCGACGGAGAGCTTCCCCTGGAAGTACGGGCCGGTGGCGGGCAACGGCTCCGCGGACAAGCCGAACGCGACGGTGGGCGCGTTCCAGCAGGCGGGGGACTGATTCCGGGCGGCCGGAGCGGCCCGCGCCCGGCCCTAAGGCAGTGGGGAACGGGAGTGGACCTGGGCCCGGTCCGCCGCTCTCGTGCCCTCCGCCCAGCCCGCCTCGTCGCTCACCCCGCGCAGCCGGGTCGTGGTGGTCTCCGGGAACATCCGCTCCATGTGGTCGGTCACGGCCGTCTCCCTGCCGGCCAGGACCGGGAGCAGGTCCTGGGGCGCCTCGGTGCTGGTGACGGCCGTCCGCGCGGCGGCCGTCAGCCGGTCGCCGACGCGGTGGGCGTACGCCGCCAGGAAGGACTGGCGGAACGTCTTGGTCCGCTTACGGCCGCCCGCCCGCTGCGCCGCCTCCGCCTTCGTCATCGCGTGCGTGGCCTGCACCAGCAGGGAGGTGTAGAGCAGTTCGACCGCCTCCAGGTCCCCCTCGAAGCCGACGACCGTGGAGAACGCCAGCGGCTCGTTCCACACGGCCCGGCAGTGGTTGGCCGAGGCGACCGCGTCGAGCAGCACCGCCTTGGCCTGCTCGTAGGGCGGCTCGACCCCGACCCGGCAGGCTCCGGGCGCGTCGGGCGCGGGCGCCCCCGCCGCGAGCAGTGCCTCGTCGACGCTGTGCCGGGCCATCAGCTCCTGCGCCTTGGCACTGAGCGCCTCCGCCTCCTCGGGAAAGCCGGTCGCCTCGGCCTTGGCGAGCAGCGCGCGGATCCGGGTGAGCATGCGCGACTCCGGCCGGTGCGCGTCCGCGCGGGGCCCGGACTCGTCGAGAGCCTCCAGGGAGGGCAGCCTCAGCAGGAGCCGGTACAGCTCCAGAACGGCGGTGGAGTGCGAGAAACGGTCCCCCACGCGTGCGTGGCCGTCCGGCAGCGCGTCCAGCTGCGCCTGCCACCGCGGGCCGCGCGGCCGGTCGTCCGGCCGCTGCTCGCGGATCAGGCCGACGGCGAGCCGGACGTGCGGGTCGTCCAGTTCGCGTCGCACCAGTCGTACGACGTCGGCGGGCTGCCAGCCGCGCCGCCAGGCGGCCGCGACGAACTCCCGGCCCCGGCGTGCGAGTTCCGTGTCCGCGCCGGAATCGGCCGCGAGGAGGGACGCGCCCGTGTCGAGGCCGGAGTCGGTGCCGTCGTACAGGGCGGCCTGGAAGGCTCGGTCGACGGTGCTGGATTCACTGCTGGTCACACCTCGATCGTGCCACGCGCGCGGACAGCGGCCGGCGGCCGTCCACACCCTGTGGACAACCGCGCCCCGCCGCCTCGACGGACCCGGAGAAGTGTCAACCGACGGTTGACATCCCGTCACTGTCAACCTACGGTTGACACATGGCGACCAACCCGAACATCACGGCATCCGTACGCCTCGACGACCTCATCGCGGCGATCAAGACGGTTCACCCCGAACCCCTCGACCAGCTCCAGGACGCGGTGATCGCCGCCGATCACCTGGGCGACGTGGCCGACCACCTGATCGGCCACTTCGTCGACCAGGCCCGGCGCTCGGGCGCGTCCTGGACGGAGATCGGCAAGAGCATGGGCGTGACCCGGCAGGCGGCCCAGAAGCGCTTCGTGCCCAAGGAGTCGGCCGACCTCGACCCCAGCCAGGGCTTCGGCCGCTACACCCCGCGGGCGAAGAACGTGGTCATGGCGGCCCACAACGAGGCGCTCGCGGCACGCAACCCCGAGGGCAGGCCCGAGCACCTGGTCCTCGGCCTCCTGGCCGAGCCGGACGGCATCGGGGCGAAGGCGATCGTGGCGCAGGGCGTCCTGCTGGACACCGTGCGCCAGACGGCGACGGCCGCCCTCCCGCCCGCCGCCGAGAACGTCCCGGACCTCATCCCCTACGGCCCGGAGGCCAAGAAGGCCCTCGAACTCACCTTCCGCGAGGCCCTGCGCCTCGGCCACAACTACATCGGCACCGAGCACCTGCTGCTGGCCCTCCTGGAGCACGAGAACGGCGAGGGCGTCCTCAGCGAACTGGGCATCACCAAGCCCGCGACCGAGGAGTACATGCACAAGGTGCTGGGACTGCTGCTGGAACAGAAGAACGCGGCGGCGCAGGCTGCGGGCGCGGCAGCGCAGGCGGAGGCGGCGGGCGAGCCGCGGGAGGGAGCGGCGGGCTGAGAAGTCCACCGCCCAGAGATCGAACCCCCAGGTCAGCGCCATTGTCAGTGCCGGGTGCCAGACTCGCGGCATGACCGACCGGTGGGCTCTCGCTCCGGCCGAGGACGGTGGCGTGGATGTCGCCCCCCTCGGCCCGGACGGGCTGCCCGCCGGGCCGGTGCGGCGGGAGTCCGATCTCGCCGCGGCGGTCGGGGGCCGTCCGGAGGTCACACGCTGGGTGTGGCGGTCGACCGCCGAGGTCTATCCGCGTCTGCTCGCCACGGGGGTGCGAGTAGAGCGGTGCTACGACATCGAGGACGCCGAGACGCTCCTGCTGGGCCACGAGGGACGGTCCGGTGAGCCGCACTCGGCCGCCGCCGCCCTGGCCCGCCTCCGCGGCGGCCCCGTACCGCCCGATCCGCCCCAGCGCTCGGCCGAACCGGGCGCGCAGTCCCCGCTGTTCGAGCCACAGGGCACCGCCCGCCTGACGCTCGACGAACTCCTCGCGGTCTACGCCGAGCAGCAGCGGCGGCACGACCTGACCGAACACCCGGAACGGATGCGGCTGCTGACGGCCGCGGAGTCGGCGGGCATGCTGATCGCCGCCGAGATGAACCGCGCGGGCCTGCCCTGGAGCGCCGGGGTCCACCGCGAGGTGCTGCGTGAACTGCTCGGCGAGCGGTACGCGGGCGGCGGCGAGCCCCGTCGGCTCGCCGAACTGGCGGACGAGGTGTCGGCCGCGTTCGGCAGACGCGTCCGCCCGGATCTGCCCGCCGACGTGATCAAGGCCTTCGCCCAGTCCGGGATCAGGGTGAAGTCCACCCGCCGCTGGGAGATCTCCGGCATCGACCACCCGGCGGTGGAACCTCTCCTCGCCTACAAGAAGCTGTACCGGATCTGGGTGGCGCACGGCTGGAGCTGGCTCCAGGACTGGGTGCGCGAGGGCCGGTTCCGGCCCGAGTTCCAGGCGGGCGGCACGGTCACCGGGCGCTGGGTGACCAACGGCGGGGGCGCCCTGCAGATCCCCAAGGTGATCCGGCGGGCGGCGGTCGCCGACCCCGGCTGGCGGCTGGTCGTCGCCGACGCCGACCAGATGGAGCCCCGGGTGCTCGCGGCGATCTCCCGCGACCCCGGGCTCATGGAGGTCGCGGGACGGGAGACCGACCTCTACCAGGCCGTCTCCGACCGCGCCTTCTCCGGTGACCGCGGGCAGGCCAAGCTCGCCGTCCTGGGCGCGGTCTACGGCCAGACCTCCGGCGACGGCCTGAAGAACCTGGCCGCGCTCAGACGTCGTTTCCCCAGGGCGGTGGCGTACGTCGACGAGGCGGCACGGGCCGGCGAGGAGGGCCGGCTGGTGCGGACCTGGCTGGGCCGGACCTGTCCGCCGGCGGCCGGGGCGGGGGACGGCGCGGAGGAGGCGGGCATGCCCCAGCAGGAGGCGGAGGGGCAGACGGCCGAGGGCTGGGTGCCGGGATACGCATCCACCAACTCCCGCGCCAGGGGCCGCTTCGCGCGTAACTTCGTCGTCCAGGGCAGCGCCGCCGACTGGGCTCTGCTGATGCTCGCGGCGCTGCGCCGGACCTGTGCGGACCTGGCGGCCGAGCTGGTCTTCTTCCAGCACGACGAGGTGATCGTGCACTGTCCCGAGGAGGAGACCGAGGTGGTCGTGGCGGCGATCCGGGAGGCCGCCGACCTGGCGGGGCGGCTGACGTTCGGCAGGACACCGGTCCGCTTCCCGTTCACGACCGCGGTGGTGGAGTGCTATGCCGACGCGAAGTGATCAGTCGCCGGCCGACAGCAGCTCGCGCAGTTCCACGAGGACGTCGGGCGCGTCGGTGCCGTCCAGGGCGGCCAGGGCCGCGCGCCAGGCGTCGTGCGCCTCGCTCGTACGGCCCTGCTCGCGCAGGAGCAGACCGAGTTGGTGGCGGGCGAGACCACCGCTGTAGCGGTCGGCGCGGGCGTCGGCACGGTGCAGGAGTTCGGCGCACTCGCGCTGGGCACGGTCCGTTTCGCCGGTGCCGCGCAGGGCACGGACCAGGCCGAGCCGGGCCTGCGACTCGCCGTGCCAGTCACCGTGCTGACCGAGGACGCGCAGGCTGTCCTCGAAGTGCGTGGCGGCGGCCGCGGGTTCGCCGAGGGTGAGATGGGCGTAGCCGATGTTGCAGCGCGCCGAGTGCTGCACGATGACGGCGCCGATGGCGTCCCCGATCGCCAGTGAGCGCCGGTGCTGCTCGATGGCGGCGCGGGGGTCGGTGTGCTCGTAGAGGTTGCCGAGGTGGCTGTGGGTGACGGCCTCGCCGTAGGGGTCGTTGAGCTGCCGGGAGTACTCCAGGCTCTGCCGCAGCGCCTCGCCCGACTCGTCGTACCGTCCGAGCCCCTCCAGGAGCAGGCCGCGGTTGTTCAGGCTGCGCCGGATCCAGGACACCACGCCCAGCCGCCGCCAGATGGCGAGGGCCTGGTCGGTCAGCGCGAGGGCCTCCCGCTGGCGGCCGGTCAGGAAGTGCAGCCCGGCCAGGTCGCCCAGGGCATAGGCCTCGGCGGGCTCGTCGCCCAGGCGGCGGGCGGCGGCCAGGGCGGCCGTGCCGAGCACCTCCATCTCGGCGACCCGGCCGCTGCGCAGGACATAGGGAAAGAGCAGCCGGACCAGCGTGGAGAGGTAGGCGCTGATGCGCGGATCGGCGGTCTCGGCGTACCGCTCCACCAGGGCGACGATGTTCTCCAGCTCCCGATCACCCCAGGCGAAGGCGGTCTCGGCACACTCGAAGGGGGCCAGGGCGGCGGTGTAGGGCCGGTGTTCGGCGGGCTGGGCGACGGTGGGCCGGCGGCGGTCGCTCTGTTCGAGGCCGGGTTCCAGGATGGCGACGAGGGACAGCTCCGCGACGGCGGCGAACCAGCGCAGGACGGTGAGTGCGGCCTCGGTGCGGTCGGTCCCCTCGGCCAGTTCCCGGGCGAAGTCCCGTACCAGGTCGTGCGGGGTGTAGCGGCCGTAGGCGGTCTCCTCCAGGAGGGCCACCTCGACCAGCCGGTCCAGGGCGGCCTCGGCGCGGGGCGCGTCGAGGCCGGTGAGACGGGCGACCAGCAGGGCGCCGTAGGTGGGCAGGTCAAGGGCGCCGACGTGGCGCAGGGCGAGGGCGGCGTCGCGGTCGGGTGCGCGCGCGGAGGCGGCGAGGGCGTCATGGGCGACGGCCAGGGAGCGCCGGACGCTCAGGTCGTCGTACTCGAGGTGCTGCAGCCTGCCCTCGGTGGCGGCGAGCTGACGGGCCAGTACCTCGGGGGTGAGGGCGCGGCGCGCGGCCAGCCGGGCGGCGACCACCCGCAGGGCGAGCGGCAGCCGGCCGGTGAGGCCGACCAGCGGATGACCGGCGTCGATCTCCGCCCGCCCGCTGACCGTGCGCAACAGGGCCGCGCTGTCCTCGCCGGTCAGCGGCCCGAGCGGAAAGCCGCGAGCGCCGTCGAGCGCGGTCAGCGGCGAACGGCTGGTGACGATCACCGCGCAACCGGGGCCGCCGGGGAGCAGCGGCCGCACCTGGGCGGCGTTCGCGGCGTCGTCGAACAACAGCAGGGTGCGGGTCGGCGCGAGCAGGGAACGCAGCAACGCGGCAGCCGCGTCCGGGTGTTCGGGGATGTGCCGGGGGTCGGCGCCGAGGTCGCGCAGCAGCGCGGCGAGCGCCTGGGCGGGAGCCAGCGGCGGTACGCCCGGGGTGGCGCCGTGCAGGTTGACGTAGAGCTGACCGTCAGGGAAACGTTCCCGCAGATCATGGGCGACATGGAGCGCGAGGGCGCTCTTGCCGACACCGGCCATTCCGCTGACGACCGCGACGGCCGGGGCGGCCGCCGGGACGAGCGCACGGCGCAGCTCCTCACGGACAACGTCACGTCCGGTGAAGTACGCAGGGGGCGCGGGGAGTTGGGCCGGGCAGGGGGGCGCGGGCCCGACGCGCGCAGAACCGGGGCCGGCGGGCCGCTCCTCCTCGTCGTCCGGCGGGCACCCCGCCCCGGCATCGGCGTCGCCGCCGTCGTCCACCGACCGCCGGTCACCCGACGCCTCGGTCACGGAGACACCCGAACCCGTCCGTCCGCCGCCCCCTGCCTGCGCACTTGGCGCCCTCCCGTCGCTCGCACCCTGGTACGGCGCGCCCTCCCCCGCCCCGTCGCTCCCTCGCAGCACCCGCACATGGGCCTCGCGTACGGCCGTTCCCGGCTCGACGCCGAGTTCCTCGATCAGCCGGTTGCGGAGGTCGCGGTGGACGGCGAGGGCCTCGGCCTGGCGGCCGGTGCGGTGCAGGGCGAGCATCAGCTGACGGTGGTAGGCCTCACGGAGCGGGTACTCCGCGACCAGCGCCGTCAGCTCCGGCACGACCCCGCCGAGCCGCGGGCCGCCGAGGGCGAGTTCCGCGTCGTAACGCCACTCCAGCAGGAGCAGCCGGGCCTCCTCCAGGCGCTGCACGAAGGCGTAGCCGCCGAAGCCGGCGGGGAGGCCGCAGAGCGGGCTGCCGCGCCAGAGCCCGAGCCCGTCGGCGCACGCGCTCAGCACCGTCGCCCACTCCCGGCGCCCGTGTGCCGCGCGCGCCTGCGCCACCCGCGTGTCGAACACCTCGACGTCCAGCTCACCGCCGTCGACGCGCAGCAGGTAGCCGGGCGGTACCGCGCGCAGCCGCTCCGGGTCGTCGAGGAGCCGGCGCAGCCGGGTGACGTGGTTGTGCAGCGAGGCCTGTGCGGACACCGGGGGCGCCCCGCCCCACAGCGCGTCCTTGACCGAGCCGACGGAGACGATCCGCCCCGCCTCCAGGAGGAGCGTGGCGAGCAGCGCGCGCACCTTGGGGCTGCCGATCGGCCGCACCTCGCCGCCGGGCAGATACAGCACCGGAGCTCCCAGCAGTCCGAACCGCAGCTCGTACTGCCGCATCACCGCGCCCCTCGCCTTCCGTACGGTCGTGGCCGACCGCGCCGTACGGCGGGGATGCCCGCCGCTGCCTGGCGCCTGACCTGGCTTCTGGCGGAAAGCGATCCCGTCGTGGACGAGTTCCCGCCACCTTCTCCGTGCCGTCGGAGCCGGAATCCCGCAGGGTTTCCGGCTTGTGCCCGGAGGCGTACCACGGCTTCACGCCAACCGGTCGGCGACCTCCAGGAGAACCGCTGGCCATATGTTAGCGATCCGTTGGCGAGCCCTGATGTGATCTTTGTATCGGACCGGGCCCGACGGCGCGCGTGTACACCGCGCAACTCGGGGGAGTGTCGCCGCAGGCCTGGATCCGGGGACGCGAGAGGGTCCCGGTCGGCGGAGGTGAACGACCGGGCCCTCGTCGTGTTTCCGGTCTCCGGCGGAGCCACCGGACTCAGATGACGGGTGGGCGGCCGAGCCGGGTGAGCCGCCAGACCGTGCGCCAGCGCATCGGCCGCCGCTCGCCGGCAGGTTCACGCATCCCCTCCGCGAAGCCCGCGAACCAGGCCCGCAGCCCGCCCGGCGACCGGGTACGCAGGACGGTGATCAGCGTCCACACGGCCAGATGCACCGGGATCAGCGGCAGGGGCAGCCGACGGCGGGTCAGCCAGACCCGGTTGCGGGCGGTCACCCGGAAGTAGACGGCATGCCGGGCCGGCGAGGTCCGGGGGTGCTGGAGGAGCAGCTCGGGCGCGTAGAGGATCTTCCAGCCGGCGTCGGCGGCCCGCCAGGCCAGGTCGGTCTCCTCGTGCGCGAAGAAGAACTCGGCGGGCCAGTCGCCGGTCTCCGTGAGCATGGCCATGCGCAGGGCGTGCCCGCCACCGAGGAAACCGGTGACGTACCCCCCGCGCATCGGGTCGGCGTTCCCGACGCGCGGCACGTGCCGCTGCTGGGTCGCGCCCTGCTCGTCCGCGATGCGGAAGCCGACGATGCCGAGGCGGGGGTCGGCGGCGAACAGATCCCGGACCTGCCGGAGCACCTCGACGTCGACCAGCACCCCGTCGTCGTCCAGTTCGACGACGACGTCCACGTCACCGAACATCCGCAGCCGGGCGAGGGCGACGTTGCGACCGCCGGGGCAGCCGAGGTTGTCCTCGACGTCGACTGTGGTGACCTCGCCGGGCAGGCCGAGGCGGTGCGCGAACTCGGGGAGCCGGCAGCCGTTGCCGACGATCACGATGCGGTCGGGGGCGAGGTCCTGCTTGGCGACGGACCTGAGCAGGGCGTCGACTTCGTCGGGCCGGTTCCCCATCGTCACCACGGCCACCGCGAGCCTCGGCTGCGCCATGCCCTCACCTCATCCAGCCGATTCCGGCACCCTCGCGTCGAACGGGCAACCCTCATTGTTCATAAAAAAGTTGTCCCGAGTACTCCGGCACTCCAGAAATGGCCGCGCCTTGCGGTGAATTTGAGGGTGACTTGATGTCACTTCCCACGCTGTCGGGCTCTCGCGCGCGACGGCGCCCGACGGCGCGGCTGCGGGAACGCCCGAGTGTGCGGTGGGAAGGTCCGGCGGTTCGATCCGTGCCGGAACCGCGACCAGGGCCGGAACGGAGACCGCCGACAGCCGCGCGGCCCGCGCCCAGCGCCGTCGCCGCATCCACTGAACGAGAAAACCCAGCTCAGAGACTGTCTGGGCTGGGTTTCCAGTAGAGCCGCCTTCGGGATTCGAACCCGAGACCTACGCATTACGAGTGCGTTGCTCTGGCCATCTGAGCTAAGGCGGCGCGTCGCCCGCACTATGGTGCGATCAGCGACGTCGGTAAGTCTACACAGTTTCCGAGGGTGCTCAGGACACGTCCCGGGAGCGCGGCTCCCGGGACGCCTGCAGGGGCTATGAGCAGCGCTTTCCCTCCGCCGGCGGGGTGCCCTTGAGGAGGTAGGCGTCGATCGCCGAGTCGATGCAGGTGCTGCCCCGGCCGTACGCGGTGTGACCGTCGCCGACGTAGGTGAGGAGACGGGCCGAGGTGAGCTGGCGGGCCAGGGACTGGGCCCAGGGGTACGGCGTCGCCGGATCACGGGTGGTGCCGACCACGACGATCGGGGCGGCGCCCTTCGCCTTGACGCGATGCGGCTCCCCCGCGGCCCGCACCGGCCAGTACGTGCAGTTCAGCGAGGCCCACGCCAGGTTGGCCCCGAACACCGGCGACGCCTTCTCGAACTCGGGCAGCGTCTTGTCGACCTGCTCGGGTCCGTTGAAGGCGGGCGGCAGGTCCAGGCAGTTCACCGCCGCGTTGGCGAACATCAGGTTCGAGTACCGGCCGTCCGCGTCCCGCTCGTAGTAGCTGTCGGAGAGGGCGAGCAGGCCCGCGCCGTCGTTGTCCTTCATCGCCGCGTGCAGCGCGTCGCGCAGCCGCTCCCACTCCGCCTGGTCGTACATGGCCGCGATCACCCCGGTCGTGCCGAGGGACTCGGTGAGCTTGCGGCCGTCCGCGTCGCCGGTCGGGATCGGGTGTGCGTCGAGCTTCCGGAAGAACGTGCCGAGGTTGTCCGCGATCTCGGTGGGCGAGCTGCCCTTCGCGCCCAGCGGACAGTCCGTGCGTTTCGCGCAGTCCTTCGCGAACGACTGGAACGCCGTCTCGAACCCGGCCGTCTGCTCCAGGTTCATCTGGCGCGCTGACAGGGAGGGGTCGATCGCGCCGTCCAGGACCATCCGCCCGACCCGCTCGGGGAACAGCCCCGCGTAGGTCGCGCCGAGGAAGGTGCCGTACGACGCCCCCACGTAGTTCAGCTTCGGGTCGCCGAGCACCGCACGCAGGATGTCCATGTCGCGCGCCGAGTCGGCGGTGGAGACATGGCGCAGCAGCTCCGCCGAGTGCCTCCCGCACTCCTCGGCGAACTTCTTGAACTGCCCGACCAGTTCGTCCGTCTCCCTCTGGTCGTCGGGTGTCACGTCGGTCTCGGTGAACCTGTCCATCTGCGGTCCGTCGAGACACTCGACGGGCTCGCTGCGGGCGACCCCGCGCGGGTCCATCGCGACCATGTCGTAACGCGCCCGCACCTCGGCGGGGTAGCCGATGCCGGCGTACTGCTGGAGGTAGTCCACCGCCGAGCCGCCCGGGCCGCCCGGGTTGACCAGCAGCGACCCGAGCGGCTTGGTCTTGCCTGTGGCCTTCTTCCGGGCGACCGCCAGCCGGACGTCGCCCGCGCCGGGCTTCCCGTAGTCGAGCGGGGCCTTCATCGTCGCGCACTGGAAGCCGGGGACTCCGCAGCTGCGCCAGCTGAGCTTCTGGTCGTAGTACGGCGCCAGCGCGGACGGCGTCGACCGGGGCAGGGCGGCCAGCTCGGCGATGCCGGCCGACGCGGATGTCGACGCGCTGTCCGGGGCGGAGCACGCGGAGACGAGCAGGGCAGCGGCCGACAGCAGAGCCACCGAGGTCAGGGCGCCGGCGCGAGTCCGGGTCCGGATACGGCGGAGGGTTCGCCTGGTGTGCATCAATCGAGCGTAACGCTGAGAGATGATCTCCGTGCGGTGCGTGTTGACCATGGCTCGTACGGGTGACCCCGGTCAACCGGCGGCCCCACCTCCCCGGGGACCGTGCCGAGCCCGCTCACCCAGCTCGGCCCGCTCAGCCCGCTCTGAGCGCCATCGTCATCGCCTCCACCGCGAGCAGCGGCGCCACATTGCGGTCGAGGGCGTCCCGGCAGGCCGTGATCGCCTCGATCCGGCGGAGCGTGGCCTCGGGCGAGCCGGCGCGGGCCAGCCGCTGCAGGGCGTCCTCGGCGTCCCCGTTGGCGATCGCGACCCGCGAGCCCAGCTGGAGGGCGAGGACATCGCGGTAGAAGCCGATGAGGTCGGTGAGGGCGACGTCGAGGCTGTCCCGCTGGGTCCGGGTGCGACGGCGCTTCTGCATGTCCTCCAGGTCCTTCATCACGCCCGCCGTGCCACGCGGCAGCCGCCCGCCCTCGGCGGCGCCGAGCGCCGCCTTCAGCTCCTCGGTCTCCTTGCCGTCCGTCTCCTCGGCGAGCTGCTTGGCGTCCTCGGCCGCCGCGTCGACCAGCTCCTGGGCGGCCTTCAGGCACGCGCCGATCTCGTCCAGCCGCAGCGGCAGCTTCAGCACGGCGGCACGGCGCGCACGGGCGGCCGGGTCCGAGGCCAGCCGGCGGGCCCGGTCGACATGCCCCTGGGTGGCGCGGGCGGCCGCCGCGGCCACCTCGGGCTCGATGCCCTCGCGCCGTACGAGCATGTCGGCGACCGCCTGCACCGAGGGAGTGCTGAGGTTCAGGTGACGGCAGCGGGAGCGGATCGTGGGCAGCACGTCCTCGACGGACGGCGCGCACAGCAGCCAGACCGTGCGGGGCGCGGGCTCCTCGACGGCCTTGAGCACGGCGTTGGCCGACTTCTCGTTCAGCCGCTCGGCGTCCTCGACGAGGATGATCTGCCAGCGGCCGGTCGCCGGGGCCGTGTAGGACTTGCGGACCGTGTCACGCATGTCCCTGACCAGGATCTCGGAGCCGACGGCCGCGACCGAGGAGACGTCCGCGTGGGTGCCGATCAGGGCGGTGTGACAGCCGTCGCAGAAGCCGCAGCCGGGGGCTCCGCCGAGGGCGCGGTCGGGGCTCACGCACTGCAGGGCGGCGGCGAAGGACCGCGCCGCCTGGATCCGTCCGGCGCCCGGCGGGCCCGTGAACAGCCAGGCATGCGTCATCTTCGACGTCTCCGGCAGCGGCTGCTGAGCCGCGGCGGCGGTGACCAGGGCGTCGGCGTCCCGGGCGGCGGCGGTGAGCACCTCGCTCACCCGCTCCTGCCCGACGAGGTCGTCCCATACGGTCATGGGTCACGCCGCCCTTCCGTCCGTGCCACGTCGTGATTCTCTTTCCAGATCCGCAGGCCACCGGTTCCGTGGTCCGGACTCCATTGTGCGGGCGCCCACTGACAACGGGGCCGCGCCGGCGGGAGGCCCCAGGCCGGCGGAGGGCCCCTGCCGCCGTGCGCACCTCCGCCGCCGTGCGGACGTCCGCACGGCGGCGGGGGCGGCACCGGTCGGCGTCCCGACCCGTACCGCCCCCGTACGAGCGCTTCCGGCCTCAGGGGCCGGGTCAGCCTCGCCGCCCACGGCCCCGGCGGCCCCGCTCGTCGTCGAACTCCTCTTCCTCGTACGACCCCAGCAGCTCGTCCGCGAGCGACGGCAGGTCGTCCAGCGGGGTCTCCTCGGCCCAGTCGGGCCGGGGGCGCTGCCGCCGGGCCGTACCGTCGCCGTCCACCTGCGGCAGCTCGCGCGTACGGCCTTCGGATCCGTCGGGGTTGCCGTCCGGACCGCCCGCCCGCTCGTCCCGGAAGAAACCGGGCGGCATCCGGTCCGCCGGGGCGTCCGTGGGAGCGGTGGCGTCGTCGCGCACCGAAGGCAGCACGGCCGTCTCATCGGCGGCGCCGGGCACCACGGGCGGCAGGACCGCCGTCTCGTCCGCGGCCCCCGGTACCACCGGAGGCAGCACGGCCGTTTCGTCGGACGCCCCCGCAGGCGGCTGCGGCAGCTGCGCCGTCACCTCGGACCCGGACTCCTGGGCCGCGGGCTCGCGGTCCGCGCGCACCGGGCGCAGTACCGCCGTCTCGTCCGCCGCGCGCTGCGGCGCCGCGGGCGGTTCGTCGTCGGGGCGCACCACCGGCGTCGGCATGGTCGTCGCCTCCGGTGTGACACCGGGCGCGGTCGGCCGGGGGGCGGCCGACTCCCGGGCGGCCACGTCGGCCGCGGCCGCCGCCTCCGCCGCCGCACGCCGCGCCTGCTCGGCCTTGAGCAGGGCTTCCTCGGCCTTACGCTGCTTCTCCAGGCGCCGTTCCTCGGCCTCGGCGTGCAGCCGGGCCTCCTCCTCGGCCTGCCGGCGGCGCCGCTCCTCCTCGGCCCTGCGGCGGGCCTCGGCCTCCGCTCGGGCCTGCTCCTCGGCGAGCAGCCGGGCCTGCTCCTCCTCGGCACGCCGGCGTGCCTCCTCGGCACGCAGCCGGGCCTCCTCCGCCTGCCGTTCGGCCTCGCGGCGTTGCGCCTCCTCCAGCTCGCGACGCTTGCGCTCCTCCTCCTCGGCGCGGAGCTTGGCGAGCTGCTCCTGGCGCTCCCGCTCCTGACGCTCCTCCTCGGCCTTGCGCGCGGCCTCTTCCTCGGCCTTGCGGCGGGCCTCCTCCTCGGCGGCCTTGCGCGCCTCCTCGGCGGCCTTGACCTCGGCCTCGGACAGCGGCAGCACGGTGTCGAGCCGCGCCCGGATGACGGTGGTCACCGACTCGGGCTCCTGGCCGGCGTCGACGACCAGGTAGCGGCCGGGGTCGGCGGCGGCCAGCGTCAGGAACCCGGCCCGCACGCGCGCGTGGAACTCGGCGGGCTCCGACTCCAGCCGGTCGGGGGCCTCGGTGAACCGCTCGCGGGCGGCCTCCGGCTCCACGTCCAGCAGGACCGTCAGATGCGGGACCAGTCCGGCGGTGGCCCAGCGGTTGATGCGGGCGACCTCGGTCGGGGACAGGTCCCGGCCGGCGCCCTGGTAGGCGACGGAGGAGTCGATGTAGCGGTCGGAGATGACGACCGCGCCGCGCTCCAGGGCGGGCCGGACGACGGTGTCGACGTGCTCCGCGCGGTCGGCGGCGTACAGCAGCGCCTCCGCGCGGTGCGACAGTCCGGCCGAGGAGACGTCGAGCAGGATCGAGCGCAGCCGCTTGCCGACCGGGGTGGCACCGGGCTCGCGGGTGAGGACCACCTCGTGGCCCTTGGCGCGGATCCACTCGGCGAGGGCCTCGGCCTGGGTGGACTTCCCGGCGCCGTCGCCGCCCTCCAGGGCGATGAAGAAGCCGTTGGCCGTGGGCTCCTGCACCGGGTCGTCGCCGCCGAGCAGCGCGTCCCGCAGATCGTGCCGGAGCGGCACGCCCGCGCGGTCGTCGACCTTGGCCAGCACCAGCGCGGCCACCGGCAGCAGCAGCGCGCCGACCAGCATCAGGGTGAACGCGGCGCCGCCGTGCGCGAACACGAACTTGCCGTTCTCCAGGCGGTGCGGCCCGATCAGGGCGGCCACCAGGGGGGCGATCAGCGCGCCGAGCGCTATGGCGACCCGGACCACCGCGTGCAGGTGCTCGGTGGTCCGCGGCTTGCGGTAGTCCTCGGTCTCCTGGTCGAGCAGGGTGTGCCCGGTGTTGGCGGCCACACCCGCGCCGACACCGGCCAGCGCGACGATCAGCAGCACGGTGGTGACGTCCGGGACCAGACCGCCGGCCAGCAGCGCGACACCGGTGAAGGCGATCGCCAGCGACAGCAGCCGGCGCCGGGAGAGCGTCGGCAGCAGCGCGGGCGCGGTGCGGATGCCGACGGCCACCCCGCCGGTCAGCGCGAGCACCAGCAGGCCGTACAGCACCGGGCCGCCGCCCAGGTCCTTGGCGTGCAGCACGGAGACGGCGACCGCGGCGGAGATGGCGCCGGCGACCGCGGCGCAGGCCGTCACCAGCAACGGGATGGCGCCGGTGCGGCCCCTGTCGGTGCCGGTGCCGGCCTTGGGGCGGCGCAGGCCCTCCAGCGGCGACCGCGCGCGCGGGGTGCGCGTGCCGGGCACCTCCAGGTAGACCAGCACCGAGAGGGAGGCGGCGAACAGCCCCGCCGCCACGTACGACCCGAGGGCCGCCTGGTGCTGGGCGAACCACTCGATGCCGGTGCCCAGCAGGTTGTTGACCAGGGAGGCGACGACCAGCGCCGCGGCCGCGAGCGGGACGGCGAGGAACGTCGTCCGCAGCGACAGGCGGCGCAGCGCGTCCAGGTGGTCCGGCAGCGGCCGTACCGTGGCGCCCTCCGGGGGCGGGGCCGGCAGCAGCGCGGGAGCCGCGCTCTCCCGGCAGACCGTCCAGAAACGCTCGGCGACCGCGGTGACGAAGGCGGTGACCAGAAGCACCGCCGGGGCGTTCTCCGGCGTCCAGTCGATCCACAGGGGGGCGACGATCAGCAGGATCGCGCGCAGGCCGTCGGCTCCGACCATGGTCCAGCGGCGGTCCAGCGGGCCGTCCTGGGCGGTCAGCGTGGTCAGCGGGCCCAGCAGGACCGCGCCGAAGAGCAGGGTGCCCAGAATGCGCACGCCGAAGACGACCGCCACCGCGAACGCCACACCGCGGTAGCCCCCGCCGAACGAACCCTGCACGATCGCCGCTTGAAGCGTGAGCACGACAAGCACGAGGAGGGCCAGCGTGTCGCCGACACCACTGACGAGCTGCGCGCTCCACAACCGCCTCAGCTCGGGTCGGCGCAGCAGCGAGCGGACGGCGCGTTCGCGGGAATCCGCTACCAGTGCGTCGTCCGGTTCTGTCCGGGGGGCCGTTGGCTGCTCGGCTGGCGTCATGCTTTCAGCCTATCGGCAGCCGCCGACAGGCAGCCGCGCCGTCCACAGGTACGCACACCCCGACACCAAGTTGATGCCGGGGCGTGTGCGTTGCGAAGACACCGTGAACCGGTGTGACCGATATGAACCGGATCTGCCGACAGAAATCGGTATGACCGGTGTGACCGGTACGACGTTCTGAGGGTGGCTCAGTCCTCCGCGGCCGCCTTGGCAGCCGTCGCCTTCTTGGCGGTCGTCTTCTTCGCGGCCGTCGTCGTCTTGGCAGCGGTCTTCTTGGCGGCCGTCTTCTTGGCGGGCGCGGCCTTCTTGGCGGCAGCCGTCTTCTTGGCGGGCGCCTTCTTCGCCGTCTTCTTGGCGGGCGCCTTGGCCCGCTTCTCGGCGAGCAGTTCGAAGCCGCGCTCCGGGGTGATCTCCTCGACGCTGTCGCCAGAGCGCAGGGTCGCGTTGGTCTCCCCGTCGGTGACGTACGGACCGAAACGGCCGTCCTTCACCACGACGGGCTTCTCGCTGACCGGGTCCGTGCCCAGCTCCTTCAGCGGCGGCTTGGCGGCGGCCCGGCCCCGCTGCTTGGGCTGGGCGTAGATCGCCAGCGCCTCTTCGAGGGTGATCGTGAAGAGCTGGTCCTCGGAGGTGAGCGAACGCGAGTCCGTGCCCTTCTTCAGGTACGGCCCGTAGCGTCCGTTCTGCGCGGTGATCTCCTGGCCGTCGGCGTCGGCGCCGACGACCCGCGGCAGCGACATCAGCTGGAGCGCGTCCGCCAGGGTGACCGTGTCCAGGGCCATGGACTTGAAGAGTGATGCCGTGCGCGGCTTGACCGCGTTCTTGCCGGTCTTCGGGGTGCCCTCGGGGAGCACCTCGGTGACGTACGGGCCGTAGCGGCCGTCACGGGCGATGATCTGGTGGCCCGTCTGCGGGTCCACGCCCAGCTCGAAGTCACCGCTCGGCTTGGCGAGCAGTTCCTCCGCCAGCTCGACGGAGAGCTCGTCGGGTGCCAGGTCCTCCGGCACGTCCGCGCGCTGGTGGCCCTCGGAGTCCTTCTCGCCGCGCTCGATGTACGGGCCGTAGCGCCCGACCCGCAGCACGATGCCGCTGCCCACCGGGAACGAGGACACCTCACGGGCGTCGATCGCGCCCAGGTCGGTCACCAGTTCCTTGAGGCCGCCGAGGTGGTCCCCGTCGCCGTTGCCGGCGTCGGCCGCGCCGCCCGTGGCGGTGTCCTCACCGCCCTCTCCGAAGTAGAAGCGCTTCAGCCACGGCACCGCCTGGGCCTGTCCGGCGGCGATGCGGTCGAGGTCGTCCTCCATCCTCGCGGTGAAGTCGTAGTCGACCAGCCGGCCGAAGTGCTTCTCCAGCAGGTTGACCACGGCGAAGGAGAGGAAGGACGGCACGAGGGCCGTGCCCTTCTTGAAGACGTAGCCGCGGTCGAGGATCGTGCCGATGATCGACGCGTACGTCGACGGGCGACCGATCTCGCGCTCTTCCAGCTCCTTGACCAGCGAGGCCTCGGTGTAGCGGGCCGGGGGCTTGGTGGAGTGCCCGTCGACCGTGATCTCCTCGGCGGAGAGCGCGTCGCCTTCGCCGACCTGGGGCAGCCGGCGCTCGCGGTCGTCCAGCTCCGCGTTCGGGTCGTCGGCGCCCTCGACGTAGGCCTTGAGGAAGCCGTGGAAGGTGATCGTCTTACCGGAGGCGCTGAACTCCGCGTCCCGGCCGTCGGCGGCGGTGCCCGCGATCTTCACGGTGACGCTGTTGCCGGTCGCGTCCTTCATCTGGGAGGCGACGGTCCGCTTCCAGATCAGCTCGTAGAGCTTGAACTGGTCGCCGGTCAGCCCGGTCTCCGCCGGGGTGCGGAAACGATCACCCGAGGGGCGGATCGCCTCGTGCGCCTCCTGGGCGTTCTTGACCTTCCCGGTGTACACGCGGGGGGAGGAGGGCAGGTAGTCGGCGCCGTACAGCTGCGTGACCTGGGCCCGCGCGGCGGCGACGGCCGTGTCGCTCAGCGTCGTGGAGTCGGTACGCATGTAGGTGATGTAGCCGTTCTCGTACAGCTTCTGCGCGACCTGCATGGTGGCCTTGGCGCCGAAGCCGAGCTTGCGGCTGGCCTCCTGCTGGAGGGTCGTCGTACGGAACGGGGCGTACGGCGAGCGGCGGTACGGCTTGGACTCGACCGAGCGGACCGAGAACCGGGTGTTCTCCAGGGCGGCGGCGAGGGCGCGGGCGTTCGCCTCGTCGAGGTGGAGGGTGGTCGCGGTCTTGAGCTGCCCGAGCGAGTCGAAGTCACGGCCCTGGGCGACGCGCCTGCCGTCGACGGCCTGCAGGCGGGCGACGAGCGTCGACGGGTCCGACGGGTCGCCGGCACGGCCGGTCGCGAAGGTGCCGGTCAGGTCCCAGTAGTCGGCGGAACGGAACGCGATGCGGTCGCGTTCCCGCTCCACCACGAGCCGGGTCGCCACGGACTGGACACGGCCGGCCGACAGGCGCGGCATGACCTTCTTCCACAGGACCGGCGAGACCTCGTAGCCGTAGAGGCGGTCGAGGATGCGGCGGGTCTCCTGGGCGTCGACCATGCGCTGGTTCAGGTCGCGCGGGTTGGCGACGGCCTCGCGGATCGCGTCCTTGGTGATCTCGTGGAAGACCATCCGCTTGACCGGGACCTTGGGCTTGAGGACCTCCAGGAGGTGCCAGGCGATGGCCTCCCCCTCGCGGTCCTCATCGGTGGCGAGGAAGAGTTCGTCGGAGTCCTTCAGCAGGTCCTTGAGCTTCTTGACCTGCGCCCTCTTGTCTGCGTTGACGACATAGATCGGCTCGAAGTCGTGCTCGACGTCCACGCCGAGGCGGCGGACCTCACCGGTGTACTTCTCGGGCACCTCCGCGGCGCCGTTGGGAAGGTCACGGATGTGCCCGACGCTCGCTTCGACGACGTATCCGGGGCCCAGATAGCCCTTGATCGTCTTCGCCTTGGCAGGCGACTCGACGATGACGAGTCGGCGGCCGCCCTGTGCGGTCTCGCTGGTCGGGGACAACTTCGCTCTTCTCTCCGGTCGACGCTGGGCCTCCCCAGGCCTTGCTCCCGGGGCCGTGGCACGGGCACGGACGCCCGCTCACTTGGTGACGCTGCGGAGTGTGACGGTACATCCCGCCCCCGTGTCAAACGGGAAAAGCCCACAACGGCCACTCGAACGGTAACCCGACTACCGCCATTCCTGCCGCCCGGAGTCCCCGGCCACTCGCCCGGCCCTGTCCGGAGCGTGATGCTCCGATCACCGGAACGTGGCGCTCAGAGGCGGGTCAGGCAGTACGCGCCGAGGCCCAGCGCGATCACCGCGGCAAGGCTTGCGAGGGTGGCCGATGCGACCTGACTCACACCCTGGGCGACGGGTTCACCACGCCGGACCCGGATGCCGGTCCACACCAGCAGTGCGCCTCCGAACAGGGCGAACACCGCCCCCGCGAAGATCGCCGGTCCGCTCTCCATGACCCGCGCGCCCCTTCCCTGCCGTCCGTGACTGCCCAGCGCGGGGAGACTGGCACGGACGGACGGCGAGCGGGAGGCCGACGGGCGAAATCGCGGTGAACGAGGCACCGTCAGCCTTTCGAACATACGATCGAGTGACTACGGGGCGAACATTCTGGCCACATTTTTCCGGCCCTTTTCCTTTCCCGGCGTGTCCGTGGGGCCGGGACGCCCGTCGACAGGCCGGGAGGACCTTCAGCAGAACGGGAGGACCGTCGGCCGGCCGGCCCACCGGCCCTCCGTCAGCTCGCCGGCCCCGTCACCCCGCCGGCTCCAGGAACCCCTGCTCCACCAGCAGCCGGATCTGTGCGGGCGTACGGTCGCGCAGCAGCACCGGGTCCTCGCCCATCAGCTGGGCGATGGCGTCGAGGATCCGCCCCGCGCTCAACGAGCCGTCGCACACCCCGGCGAACCCGGCACCCACGGTGTCCACCTTGGTCGCGCGCCGCATCCCGCGGTGCTGGCGCAGCACCACATGCTCCGGATCCTCGGCACCGGGAAGCCCGACCTGCTCCTGAACCACCTCGACGGCGAGCCGGAAGTGGCCTTCGAGCAGATCCGCGTCGTCGTGCCCACGGAGATAGTCGAGACGGTCGAAGTGCGCGCGGATCGTCTCACCGAGCGGCTGTTCGATAGGATGCGGCCACTCCTCCACCGTGACCGACGGCACGGCGGCCGCCGTCCTCCGCAGCGTGATCCAGCCGAATCCCACACCCTTGACCTTGCGCGCCTCGAACTCGTCGAGCCACGCGTCGTACCGCGCCTGGTACTCCGCCGCGTCCCCGCGGTGGTCGCCGGAGTCCCGGAGCCACAACTCGGCGTACTGGTTGACGTCCTGCACCTCGCGCTGCACGATCCACGCGTCGCACCCGCGCGGCACCCATGACCTGACCCTGTCCTGCCAGTCCTCCCCCGCGACGTGCTGCCAGTTGGCGAGGAACTGCGCGAACCCGCCCTCGGTCAGCCGCTCCCCGGCCTGTTGAACGAGCGAGCGGCACAGATCGTCCCCGCTCATCCCGCCGTCCCGGTACGTCAGCCGGGCACCCGGCGAGATCACGAACGGCGGGTTGGACACGATGAGGTCGTACGCCTCCCCGTCCTTGACCGGCTCGAACAGCGAGCCCTCGCGCAGGTCGGCCGCCGGGGCGCCGGACAGTGCCAGCGTGAGCGCCGTGACGTGCAGCGCGCGCGGGTTGAGGTCGGTCGCCGTCACGTGCGTGGCGTGCTGGGCGGCGTGCAGCGCCTGGATGCCGGAGCCGGTGCCGAGGTCGAGGGCGGCGGAGACGGGGGTACGGACAGTGATGCCGGCCAGCGTCGTGGACGCGCCGCCGACCCCCAGGACGACGCCCTCGTGGCGCTGCCCGATGCCGCCGGCACCGCCTACCGCGCAGCCGAGGTCGGAGACGATGAACCAGTCCTCGCCGTCGGGCCCGCCGTACGGCCGGACGTCGACGGTGGCCGCGACCTCGTCGCCGCCCGCGCGGGTCAGCCAGCCACCCTCCAGGAGGGCGTCCACGGGCAGCACGTCCGCCACGCGCGCGTGCGGTACGGGCTGCTGGAGCAGGAACAGCCGGACGAGCGTCTCCAGTGGCGTGTCCCCGCGGGTGGCCCGGAGCGCGGGCACCGTCTCGCTGCGGGCCAGCGCCGCGTAGGCGGGCGCGCCCAGCAGCTCCAGGAGCCCGTCGGCGGTGAAGGAGGCGCCCAGCAGGGCGGCGCGCAGCCTGGCGGCGACGTCGGGTCGGTCGGAGGCGGGAAGAGTGGCGAGGCCGGAGTCAGTCACGCCCTCCATTGTGGCCCGCGCCACCGCTCGGAGACCGCCTCAGCTCGCGGCGGCCGAGGCCCGGCGGGCGGCCGCCGTCCATCGGCTCCCGGCACCGTGCGGGCGCGCCCCGCACGCCCGGGCACCACCCGGCTCCCGGCACGCCACGCGTCCCGCGGCGGTCGCCGTCGCCTCGGGTTGACCTGAGCCCGTGGGGTCAGCTCGCGGTCGACGAGGCCGACGCGGAAGCCGTCACGGAGACCTTCTTGCAGCTGGCCTGCTCGGCGATCGCGTTCTTGACCTCGCCCTGCTCCAGGGCCTCCAGTGCCGCGGTGCCGCTCTTGTTCTGCGTCTCCAGGTCCGCCATCTGGGAGGCGACGTCGTGCAGACCGGTGGCGAACTTCGCCTGGCTCTTGGTGTCGAGCGCGTCGACCTTCTTCTTCAGGTCGGCATAGGACGCGGAGAGGCTGTTGAGGTTCTTGACGACGTCCTGCTGGCGCTTGGCACCGTCGTCGATCCCAGGGGGCGCACCGGCGCTGCCGATGGCCGAGGCGAGCGCCTTGTAGCCGTCGGACATGTCCTGGAAGGCCTGGGAGTCGGTCTTCTGGATGGTCGCGGGCGAACTCGTGGTGTCCGAGGCCGTCTGCGCGATGGCCGCGTTGGCCGCCTTGATCTTCGCGTCCTGCGCCGGCACCGCGTCACACACGGTCTTGGCCCAGGCGATCAGCTTGGGATCGGTCCCCTTGTTGCTGCTGCACCCGGACAGTGCCACTACCAGTACCGCACCGCCGGACAGTGCGGCCGCGAGCTTCTTGTTCACCGGATAGGTCCCTTCAATGGCTCTCGGCCCCCGGAATCTACACGGCACCCGGACAGCACCCTCATGAAGACTGTCCATTAATTATGCTTTTGGACGGTTTCACACCGTGAGAGAGAAGGCTCACGACGAGACGAGGCACACACCCGGAGCCTGAGGGCGCATCCGCACCCGGCCGCGCGGGAACCGTGACCGCCCCACCCGGCCGCGCACGGGAACCCGTGCCCGCCCCTCGCGCGCGAAACGGGCGGACGGCGCGTCAGCACGCGCCGTCCGCCCGCTCGTTGGCCCGGCTCCCGCGCGGGAGTCCGGGTGGCCGTCGTAAGGCCGCCTACGAAACCACCGCCGGGTCGGCGGACTTGGCCACGTGTTCCGCGCCGTCCTCGTCGTCGTCGCCGACGGCGATGCCGCGCCGCTTGGAGATGTACACCGCGCCGACGATCACGACCAGGGCGAGGACCGAGATCAGGATCCGGATGCCGATGCTCTTGTCATGACCGTACGAGAACTTGATCACCGCCGGTGCGATGAGCAGCGAGACCAGGTTCATGACCTTGAGCAGCGGGTTGATCGCAGGTCCCGCGGTGTCCTTGAAGGGGTCGCCGACCGTGTCGCCGATCACCGTGGCGGCGTGGGCGTCACTGCCCTTGCCGCCGTAATGGCCGTCCTCGACGAGTTTCTTGGCGTTGTCCCAGGCGCCGCCGGAGTTGGCCAGGAACACGGCCATCAGGGTGCCCGCGCCGATCGCACCGGCGAGGTAGGAGCCGAGGGCCCCGACACCGAGCGTGAACCCGACGAAGATGGGCGCCATCACGGCGAGCAGTCCCGGCGTGGCCAGCTCCCGCAGGGCGTCCTTGGTGCAGATGTCGACGACCTTGCCGTACTCGGGCGTCTCCGTGTAGTCCATGATCCCGGGGTGCTCGCGGAACTGCCGCCGCACCTCGTAGACCACCGAACCCGCCGACCTCGACACCGCGTTGATGGCAAGCCCGGAGAAGAGGAAGACGACCGCCGCGCCGGCGATGAGGCCGACGAGGTTGTTGGGCTGCGAGATGTCCATCGACAGGGTCAACGGCGCGCCCGTGCCGGTCAGTTTCGCTCCCACGTCCCGCACGTTCGTGGTGATCGCGTCCCGGTACGACCCGAAGAGCGCCGACGCCGCCAGCACGGCGGTGGCGATGGCGATGCCCTTGGTGATCGCCTTGGTGGTGTTGCCGACGGCGTCCAGGTTGGTGAGCACCTGCGCGCCCGCGCCCTCGACGTCGCCGGACATCTCGGCGATGCCCTGGGCGTTGTCGGAGACCGGCCCGAAGGTGTCCATGGCGACGATCACACCGACCGTGGTGAGCAGGCCGGTGCCGGCCAGCGCCACCGCGAACAGCGCCAGCATGATCGACGTGCCACCGAGCAGGAACGCCCCGTAGACGCCGAGGCCGATCAAAAGTGCGGTGTAGACGGCCGATTCGAGACCGACCGAGATCCCCGCGAGGACCACGGTGGCCGGGCCGGTCAGCGAGGACTTGCCGATGTCCATGACCGGACGCCGGTTGGTCTCGGTGAAGTAGCCGGTCAGCTGCTGGATGACGGCCGCCAGCAGGATGCCGATGGCGACCGCGACCAGCGCGAGGATCCGCGGATCGCCGTCCTTGGCCTTGATGGCGGCGTCGGAGATGCCGTCGAGGTCGGCGTACGTGCCCGGCAGGTATACGAAGACCGCGACCGCGACCAGCGCGAGCGAGATCACCGCGGAGATGAAGAAGCCGCGGTTGATGGCGCTCATGCCGCTGCGGTCGCTGCGGCGCGGGGCGACCGCGAAGATGCCGATCATGGCGGTGAGCACACCGATGGCCGGTACCAGGAGCGGGAAGGCGAGACCCGCGTCCCCGAAGGCCGCCTTGCCGAGGATCAGCGCGGCGACCAGGGTCACCGCGTAGGACTCGAAGAGGTCGGCCGCCATGCCCGCGCAGTCGCCGACGTTGTCGCCCACATTGTCGGCGATGGTCGCGGCATTGCGCGGGTCGTCCTCCGGAATGCCCTGTTCGACCTTGCCGACCAGGTCGGCGCCGACGTCGGCGGCCTTGGTGAAGATGCCGCCGCCGACACGCATGAACATGGCGATCAGCGCGGCGCCCAGGCCGAAACCTTCGAGCACCTTCGGCGCGTCGGCCGCGTACACCAGCACCACACAGGAGGCGCCGAGCAGGCCGAGCCCCACCGTGAACATGCCGACCACGCCGCCCGTGCGGAAAGCGATCTTCATGGCTTTGTGCGAGACGGCGGTGAGATCCTTTTCCGGTTCGCCTTCCGCCGGGGTGGCTTCCCGGGCGGCCGCGGCGACGCGGACATTGCTGCGTACGGCGAGCCACATGCCGATATAGCCGGTGGCCGCCGAGAAGGCCGCGCCGATCAGGAAGAAGATCGATCGGCCGGCGCGTTGGTTCCAGTCGTCCGCGGGCAGCAGCAGAAGCAGGAAGAACACCACGACGGCGAATACGCCGAGGGTGCGCAGCTGCCGGGCCAGATAGGCGTTCGCGCCTTCCTGGACCGCCGCCGCGATCTTCTTCATGCTGTCGGTGCCTTCGCCGGCCGCGAGTACCTGGCGCACCAGGATCCAGGCGACCACGAGCGCGGCCAGCGCCACGACGGCGATCACCGCTACCAGGACCCGGTTGTCGTCGGTCAGGACCGCGGCCGCGAGGGTTGTTGGGTGACCGAACTGATGAGGGGTAGGAAGCCCCGCCATTCGTCCTCCTTGACGCTTGGGCTGAGCTCAAGATGTGGACGGATTCTAGGTACCCGCGAGTGATCTAAACAGGGGACGGTAAGCGGAATTGACCTTCTCGTGCTCTTCAGCAAATGATCGAGGTCACGGCGGCGAACCCGAAAGTGGTAACGCCCTAAAAGCATTGACGATCACCACTGGCCTATTCGGCACTTGATCAAATTATCGGGCGACCCGCCGGCGCATTGATCGTGAATTCTTTCACGAATTCGGCGACCGGATGACATTGGCCGGAAAATAACAAGAAGGGCCCTGCTGAGCAGGGCCCTTCTCATGATCGGGTGACTCTCAGGTGAGCGCGACCCCGGGCGGGGTGGTGGGCCAGGTCATGCGGATCAGGCCGCCGTGCTCTCCGGCGGTGACCTCCACGTCGTCGACGAGACCGCTGATGACCGCGAGGCCCATCTCGTCCTCCTCTGCCTCCACGTCCGCGTCCGGCGCCGCACCGGTCGCCCGGTCGACGGGAACGGATCGCGGTGCCTCGTCGCCGACCTCGATGGAGAACTGTTTCTCGTCCTCGATCAGCGCCACCCGCACCGGCTCGTTGATGCCGACGCTCTGGTGCAGTCCGACAGCGCGGGAACAGGCCTCGCCGACGGCCAGCCGGACCTCGTCCAGGACGGCCTCGTCCACTCCGGCCCTGCGTGCCACCGCCGCCGCCACCAGTCGGGCGGTGCGGACGTGCTCGGGCAGCGCGCTGAAGCGGAGTTCAACGGTGGCCATACGTCCCCCTCGGAACTACAGGCGTGCGGTAGGGGGCCGGATCGCCGAAAACCCGGCCCCCCGATGAATTGCGTCCGCCCCGGGCCTGCGACCCGTGAGCGGCTGCCGACACGGGCTGTGCGAGCCCGAGCGGGCGGGGGCGACACGGGCTTGCGTACGGCTTCGTACGAGCCCGTGTCGGAGGCCGACCGGACGGCGCGGACCGATCGGCGGTCCGGAAGCCGTCGGCCGGCCCGGGTCAGTCGGTGGCCGCCACCGCTTCCTCGACCGAGGTGTGAATCGGGAACACCTTGGTGAGGCCGGTGATACGGAAGATCTTCAGAATGCGCTCCTGGTTGCAGACCAGGCGCAGCGAGCCCTCATGGGCACGCACCCGCTTCAGGCCTCCGACCAGCACGCCGAGTCCGGTGGAGTCGAGGAAGTCCACGCCCTCCATGTCGACGACGAGGTGGAAATTCCCGTCGTTCACCAGCTCGACCAGCTGCTCGCGCAGCTTGGGCGCGGTATATACGTCGATTTCGCCACCGACCTCAACGACCGTGCGATCGCCGACGGTACGGGTCGACAGGGACAGGTCCACGGATCCTCCAGCACCTTGCTATCGAGCGGGTCGCCCCTTGGGACACCTCGGCCTGCGGCCCCCGGGACGGTACGCCAGCCGCGATGGCATTCAATCACTTACCGGCAGGCGTGCACGACGCCTTGGCCCCATTGTCCGTCACGCCGGTGACACACTCGGTCCCGATGGCCATAAATCACCGATCCGATCGACCCTCGGTTCCGGCCGCGTCCGGGTTCTCTCCGGGCACGGTCCTGGACCGGCTCGCCTCCGGGCCGAGCCGGGCTTCGCGCATCACTCATACGGAGCACTTGCCCCCGCGAGCGGGTCGGCATGCCGTCTGGCCTGACCGGATTCGCTCAGAGGTGGTCGCGGCCGTTCAGGCATGCGGCATCGACCATCCGTGGGAGCACCAGGCCCTGGCCGCCGAGCACGCCCTGGACGGCGACTCGGTGGTGGTCGCCACCGGCACCGCCTCGGGCAAGTCGCTGGCCTATCTGGTACCGGTCCTCTCCACACTCCTGGACGGCTCCGAGGCGCCCAACGGCCGCGGAGCCACCGCTCTCTACCTGGCACCCACCAAGGCGCTGGCGGCGGATCAGTGCCGATCGGTGAAGGAACTTTCACAACCGCTGGGCAACGCCGTACGGCCCGCCGTGTACGACGGCGACACCCCGTACGAGGAACGGGAGTGGGTCCGCCAGTACGCCAACTACGTGCTCACCAACCCGGACATGCTGCACCGCGGGATACTTCCCGGGCACGCCCGCTGGTCCTCCTTCCTGAGGTCGCTGAAGTACGTCGTCATCGACGAATGCCACACCTACCGGGGCGTCTTCGGCTCTCACGTCGCCCAGGTACTGCGCCGGCTGCGCCGCCTGTGCACCCGCTACGGCGCCTCCCCGGTCTTCCTGCTGGCATCCGCGACCGCCGCCGAGCCGGCCGTCGCCGCCCGCCGGCTCACCGGCCTGCCGGTCGTGGAGATCGCTGACGACGCCTCCCCGCGCGGCGAGCTGGTCTTCGCCCTCTGGGAACCGCCGCTGACCGAGCTGCACGGCGAGAAGGGCGCCCCGGTCCGCCGCACCGCCACCGCCGAGACCGCCGACCTGCTGACCGACCTCGCCGTGCAGGGCGTGCGCTCGGTGGCCTTCGTCCGCTCCCGGCGTGGCGCCGAGCTGATCGCCCTCATCGCCCAGGAACGGCTGGCCGAGGTGGACCGCTCCCTGGCCCGGCGTGTCGCGGCCTACCGCGGCGGCTATCTCCCCGAGGAGCGGCGCGCCCTGGAACGTGCCCTGCACTCCGGGGAGCTCCTCGGGCTTGCCGCCACGACGGCCCTGGAACTGGGCGTGGACGTCTCCGGGCTGGATGCCGTACTGATCGCCGGGTATCCGGGTACGAGGGCCTCTGTGTGGCAGCAGGCGGGCCGCGCGGGCCGCTCCGGTCAGGGCGCCCTCGCGGTCCTGGTGGCACGCGACGACCCGCTGGACACGTTCCTCGTCCATCATCCCGAGGCCCTGTTCGACCAACCGGTGGAGTCGACGGTCCTCGACCCGGACAATCCGTACGTCCTGGCACCGCATCTGTGTGCCGCCGCGGCCGAGATCCCGCTCACCGAGGACGACCTCGTCCTGTTCGGTCCCGCGTGCGAGGAGCTGCTGCCGCAGCTGGAGGCCGCGAAGCTGCTGCGCCGCCGTACCAGGGCCTGGCACTGGACCCGCCGGGAACGGGCCGCCGACCTGACCGACATCCGCGGCGAGGGCGGCCGCCCGGTGCAGATCGTCGAGGCGGGCACGGGGCGGCTGCTGGGCACGGTGGACGCGAGCGCCGCGCACTCCACGGTCCACGAGGGCGCGGTCCATCTGCACCAGGGCCGCACCTACCTGGTGCGCTCCCTGGACCTGGAGGACTCGGTCGCCCTGGTCGAACAGGCCGAGCCGCCGTACTCCACGGTCGCCCGCGACACCACGGCCGTCTCCGTCCTGGAGACCGACACCGAGATCCCCTGGGGCGACGGCCGCCTCTGCTACGGCTCCGTCGAGGTCACCAACCAGGTGGTCTCCTTCCTCCGCCGCCGGCTCATCACCGGCGAGGTACTGGGTGAGACGAAACTCGACCTTCCGCCTCGGACACTGCGGACCCGCGCGGTGTGGTGGACCGTCACCGAGGACCAGCTCGACGAGGCCCGGATCATCCCGGAGATCCTCGGCGGCGCCCTGCACGCCGCCGAACACGCCTCCATCGGCCTGCTGCCGCTCTTCGCGACCTGCGACCGCTGGGACATCGGCGGCGTGTCGGTCCCCCTGCACCCCGACACGCTGCTGCCGACGGTCTTCGTCTACGACGGCCACCCGGGCGGCGCCGGCTTCGCGGAGCGCGCCTTCCACACGGCCCGCGCGTGGCTCACGGCCACCCGCGAGGCGATCTCCGCGTGCGAGTGCGAGGCCGGGTGCCCGTCCTGCATCCAGTCGCCCAAGTGCGGGAACGGGAACGATCCCTTGCACAAACGGGGCGCGGTACGGCTGCTCACGGTGCTGCTGAAGGGGGCACCCGACCAGGCACCGGACTAGACGGTCGCCCGGGGGCGGCCGGGGGGCCGGTCGCGCACTCCCCCGCGTCCCCGGGGAGGACGACGCAGCGGGGGCCGGCTCTTGCCCGGACCTCTGCCGTGAACGGCCCGCCGCCCGAGGCCGCCGACACGTCCGAGACGTCTCCCACGATCACGCACCGCGTCAGCCGCGCACCCTGTGCCCGTGCCACCCGGCCGGCCCGGGCACAGGCTCCCGCAGCCCCTTCGGCCCAGTGGTCCGCCGCCGCGAGCGCGGCCATGTCGGCGCCGCCGGCCGCACGGTGCCGGACCACCACCGCCTGCCCCAGCCCGAGCACCACGCCGAACACCACGCACAGGACGGCGATCGCTCCGAGGCTCCAGACGGTGGCCGACCCCCGATCCGCGTACCGGCTCCTCACGGCCCCGCCTCCTCCGCCAGCGCCACCGCCGACTCCCGCACCTCGAACGGCAACGCGCCGAGCACCGGCGGCCTCGCCACCACCGTCACCCGGACCTGGTCACCCTCCCGGCCGACGGTGACCGTCGCCCCGTCCGGCGCCACCGCCTCCGTCACGGCGACCACCGCGCCCTCGGCGTCCTGCCGGGCAGCGGCCCGGGCCCCGGCGCGGGCCGCGTCCACGCACCGGATCTGGTCGGCCACCACGAGCAGCCCCCACACCAGTGCCATCGTGAACGTCACCAGCACCGGCAGCACCACGGCCGCCTCCGCCGTCACGAACCCGTGGTCCGCCCCGCGCCGCCGTTCACATACCCGCACTGAGGGCTCGTTTCACGATGTCCTGGAGCTCCGCACTGACCTGCCCGCTCGTCACGACCGCGTAGAGAACCGCCGCGAACCCGACGGCGGCGATGATCCCCATCGCGTACTCGGACGTGACCATTCCCGCGTCCCGGCGCAGCAGTTTCCGCATTTTCCCGCACATCTCGACTCCTCTGAATTCCGAATCCGGTGATCTGATCCCGCCGACTGCCCGTATGGCCGCTTTCATCCACCACCCCCTCGCATCACCCCGCCCGCCAGCCCGATCACCACGGGCAGCACTCCGACCGCGATGAAGGCGGGCAGGAAACACAGCCCCACCGGCGCGGAGATCAGCACGGCCGCCCGCCGCGCCCGTGCGGTCGCGTTTCTCGCCCACTCCGCGCGGGCGTCCCCGGCCAGCCGTGCGACCGGTGCGGCCGCCGGCAGCCCGGACTCGTCCGCGCGCGCCAGCAGCCGGGCGAGGGCGGCGGCCCCCGGCAGTGCCGCCAACCGCCGCCAGGCGGCGGCCGGTTCACCGCCCAGCCGGACCTCCGCCGCACCCCGTGCGAGCCCCTCCCCGACCGGCCCGCCGAGCGCCTCTCCCACGGCCTGGGCGGCGACCACCGGGCCCGCTCCTGCGGCGATGCAGGCGGCCAGCAATTCGGAGGCGAGCGGGAGTTGGCGGGCGGCACGGGACGCCTCGTCCTGCGCCGCCCGTCCCGCGTCCCCCTCCCGGCGCCGCCACTGCCACAGCCCCGCGGTGACGCCCAGGCCCAGCAGCACTCCAACGGCCCCACCGGCCAGCACCCAAACGCCGCACACCACGCCGGCCACCGGCAGCCAACCGCGGACGGCCACACCGACGCCGGACCGCCGCTCCGGCATCTCCAGGCCCAGCAGTTCGGCCACCTTGCGCCGGGCCCAGCGCCTGCGCCGGGCGGTCCACAGCCGCCACGCCGACCACCCCAGGGCCGACAGCGCCACGACCGCCACCCCCAGCCTGTGGACGAGTTCCGCGTTCACGCCGCCTCAGCTCCCCGGACGATCCGGGCCGCCCACCACACCCCGGCGGCCTCGAACACCGCTCCGACGACCAGGCAGCCCAGTCCGGCCCCGGTGTGCAGCAGCACGCGCAGCGGGTCGGCGCCCATGGCCGAGCCGAGCAGGAGGCCGAGGGCGGGCAGCGCGGCCAGCAGCACCGCGGTGGCCCGCGCGCCGGACAACTGAGCACGCAGGTCGGCCCGCTGGTCCCGTTCGGCGCGCAGCGCCGCGTCCAGGCGGTCGAGGCCGGCCGCGAGCCCGGCGCCCTGGTCGACGGCCACCCGCCAGCACGCCGCGAGCCCCAGCAGGCCTTCGGCGCCCGGCCGGCCCGCGGCCGTCGCGAGCGCGCCGGGCACGTCCCCGCCGAAGCGTGCCGCCGCCACCACCGCCGCCCGGGCCTCGCCGAGTCCGCCGGAGTCCCGCGCGGCCCGCAGCAGCGCCTCGCCGGGCTGCCGTCCCGCGCGCACCTCACCCGCGAGCACCCCGCACAACGTGATCACCGCGTCGGCACGCGCCTGCCGGACCCGGCCCGCCTGCCGGGCCAGCCGCAGCCGGCGCAGCGCCGGCACTCCGGCCGCACCGGCGAGAACCGGAAGCACCGAGGCGGCGGCGAGGGCCAGCACGATGCCGACGGCCAGGGCCCACCACTCGCCCCGCCAACGGCCGCGCAGCCGCCGCAGCTCCCCGACCGTCCGCTCCCAGGAGAGCGGTCCGGCCGACACCGCCCCGCCCCCGGCGAGCAACAGCCGGGCCCGCCGGACCTCGCGCTGCCGTTCCGCGAGGAGCCACGCCACGACCCCGCCGCACACCACGGCCGCGCCGATCGTCGTCTCACCCATCACACAAACCCCTTTCGACTCACAGATCACGTACGCCACTTGGCAGCAGTCCCCGCAGCCGCTCCCACCCCGGTTCGCGCACGAAGGCCTCCGCGCCCCAGCGCAGTGCCGGTACCGTCCGGACCAGGCCCGAGGGATCCCGCTCCAGCACATGCACCTCGGCGATCCGCCGCCGCCCCGCGCGGTCCCGTACGAGGTGCAGCACCACCGACAGCGCGGCCGCCAACTGACTGTGCAGGGCAGCCCGGTCGAGCCCGGCGGCCGTGCCGAGTGCCTCCAGACGGGCGGGGACGTCCGCCGCCGCGTTGGCGTGCACCGTGCCGCAGCCGCCCTCGTGCCCGGTGTTGAGCGCGGCCAGCAGGTGCACGACCTCGGGTCCGCGCACCTCGCCGACGACCAGCCGGTCGGGGCGCATCCGCAGCGCCTGCCTGACCAGGTCCTCCAGGGTGACCAGGCCGGCGCCCTCCTGGTTGGCGGGTCTGGTCTCCAGCCGCACGACGTGCGGGTGTTCGGGCCTGAGCTCCGCCGAGTCCTCGGCGAGCACGATCCGCTCCCCCGCGCCCACCAGGCCGAGCAGCGCGCTCAGCAGGGTCGTCTTGCCGGTCCCGGTGCCGCCGCTGACGAGGAACGAGAGCCGGGCCGTCAGCAGCGCGTGCAGGATCCGGTCACCGCCCGGTGGCACGGTCCCGGCCGCCACCAGTTCGTCGAGCGTGAACGCCCGCGGTCGCACCACCCGCAGGGACAGGCAGGTGCAGCCCACCGCCACCGGGGGCAGCACCGCGTGCAGGCGGGTGCCGTCGGGCAGCCGGGCGTCCGCCCAGGGCCGGGCGTCGTCCAGGCGCCGGCCGGCCACCGCGGCCAGCCGCTGCGCGAGCCGTCGTACGGCCGCCGCGTCCGGGAAGGCGACCGGGGTCAGTTCCAGTCCGCCGCCGCGGTCCACCCAGACCCGGTCCGGGGCGGACACCAGGACGTCGGTGACCGTGGGGTCGGCGAGCAGGGGTTCCAGGGGGCCGCTGCCGACCAGTTCGGAGCGCAGTCGCTCGGCCGCGCCGAGGACCTCGGCGTCGCCGAGCACCCGGCCCTGTGCGCGCAGCGCCTGTGCCACGCGCGCGGGGGTCGGTTCGGCACCGCTCTCGGCGAGCCAGCGCCGGACCCCGTCGAGCAGGGCCGGGCCGTCCGCCTCCCCGGGGCCGGGCCTCATGTGCCACCCGCCTCGACGAGCGTGCGCTCCCAGAAATCCTTGCAGAAGCGGGCCAACGGTCCGCGTGCGGCGGACCCCGGGGGTTTCCGGTTCGGTCGGGACAGGCCCGGTTCGGCGGGCACCTCGCCGGCCAGCGGCAGGCCGAGCAGCCGGGCCACCTCGCGGTCGTCCAGTCCCGGCGCGTACGGGCCCCGCACCGCCACCCGCAGATCGCGCACGACCATGCCGACGGTGGCCGCGACCCGGCCCGCCGCCGCGATCGCGCGGAGTTCGGCCGGGACCACCAGCACGGCGAGATCCAGCTGGGTGAGGACCTCGGCGACCTCGTCGTCCAGGCGGCGCGGCAGGTCGACGACGACCGTGCCGCCCCGCCTGCGGACGGCGGCGAGCACCGCGCGCACGGCGGGCGGCGGGATCGCCACACTGTCCCCCCGGTCCCAGCTGAGGATCCGCAGCGAGTGCAGTGCCGGCAGCGACTCCTCCAGGGCACCGCTGCCGAGGCGGCCGCGGGAGGCGGCGAACGCGGGCCAGCGCAGGCCCTCGGCCGACTCGGCGCCGAGGAGGACGTCGATTCCGCCGCCCAGTGGATCCGCGTCCACGAGAAGGGTGCGCACTCCCTCCCGCGCGGAGGTGACGGCGAGCGCGCAGGCCAGCGTGGAAGCGCCGGCCCCGCCGCGGCCGCCGATCACCCCGACGGTGAGGGCCGGGCGGCCCACGCCCTCGACGACGTCGGCGATCCGGTCCACGAGCCACTGTTCGCCGTCGGGGAGCATCAGGACGTGGTCGGCGCCGATCTCCACGGCCCGTTTCCACACATCGGGGTCGTCCTGGTCCTGTCCGACCAGCACCACCCCGCGTCGGCGCGCGGCCCCGCGCACCCGGCGTGCGGCGTCGTCGCCGACCAGGACGAGCGGGGCCGACTCCCAGCCCCCGCCGCGTTCCGGTACCCCGTGGTGGACCTCGGGTTTGGCACCGGCCGCCGCGCACAGGCGCAGCAGGTCGTCGAGGAGTCCGGCGTCCTCGGTGACGATCATCGGGCGTCCGGGCCGTCCCGGGGCGGCGGACGGTGGTTCGTGGGTGACAGTTCCGGCCACGTGAGCTTCCCCCTTGGCTGCGTTCTCACGCGCGGCCTCCGGGGCCACGCGATTCCCATACCTGTGAAGAACCGGCGAGCGGCCTCCATATGCGCGGCCGACAGAAACCGGCCATTGGCGTCCGGCAATCGGAACCGGCCATGAACTCGCCGCCGCCGGAGCGCGCTGGAATCACGGTGCAGCGAACCCGGAAATCGTGTGGATCTTGGTCCAAAACTGTGGACAACTCGGCGGCTGTGAATATCGCTGTCACCCATACCGGTGAGGCCTGTTCTGCGCTCTGTGCGAGTTCCACAGAGCAGCGAAACGGCTACCCGGCGTGACGGATCATGGGTGTGCGGAAGGGGCGGCAGCAGCCGCCCGGCAAGGCCTCAGGGCCAGGAGAGGAATCTGGAGAGGAGGGGAAAAACCCGTCCGGACATGCGACGACCCCCACCGGGGGGGAGAGTGGGGGTCGTCTCCACGGCCGACTCGGGGGGGAGGAGCCGGACCGGGTTAGCACGGTCGCGAACGATCCGTGACTTCCATGGTGTACCCGAGAGCCCTCTCAGGCAAACCCACGCGCCACACCTTACGCCGAATGGTGGGCGCCTATGCTCGGGGACGTGGAAAACCACTCCTTGCCCCGCACAGCGGCCTTCTTTGACCTGGACAAGACGGTCATTGCGAAGTCGAGCACGCTCACCTTCAGCAAGTCGTTCTACCAAGGCGGTCTGATCACCCGCAGGGCCGCGCTGCGCAACGCGTACTCCCAGTTCGTGTTCCTGGTCGGCGGTATGGACCACGACCAGATGGAGCGCACCCGCGCCTACCTGTCCGGTCTGGTCCGTGGCTGGAATGTCCAGCAGGTCAAGGAGATCGTCGCCGAGACCCTGCACGACCTGATCGACCCGATCATCTACGACGAGGCCGCCTCCCTCATCGAGTCCCACCACCGGGCCGGCCGGGACGTCGTCATCGTCTCCACCTCGGGCGCCGAGGTGGTCGAGCCCATCGGCGAACTGCTGGGCGCCGACCGGGTGGTGGCCACCCGCATGGTCGTCGGGGACGACGGCTGCTACACCGGCGAGGTGGAGTACTACGCCTACGGTCCGACGAAGGCCGAGGCGGTCCGGGAACTGGCCGCCTCCGAGGGGTACGACCTCGACCGAAGCTACGCGTACAGCGACTCGGCGACCGACCTGCCGATGCTCCAGGCGGTCGGGCACCCGCACGCGGTCAACGCGGACCGGGCGCTGCGCCGCGAGGCACTCGCACGCGGCTGGCCGATCCTGGACTTCCACCGCCCGGTCCGGCTCAAGCAGCGGATCTCCGCGCCTCCGCGTCCGGCGCTGGTCGCCGCGGCCGCGATAGGAGCGGCGGCGGCCACCGCGGGTCTGGTCTGGTACGCGAGCAGGCGCCGGAACCCGGTCGCCTGAACCGGCGCAGCAGCTCCTTTTTCGCCCGTTCAGCCGATCGGTGCCCCTTTAGTAATCCTTAGTTCCTCTTTGAACCCAAAAGTAAAGAACTACAGGCAGGGGTTCCGCTTGCTCCGGGCTTGCAGTACAAAGGGGTTAGCGGCCCGCGAGACCGAAGGACATCCGTGAGGATCACCTTTTAAAACGCATTTGGCCCCACGGACCCAGCATGGACACCGAGCACCCACGCGACGTCGACCCGTCGATTACGGGCCAGCCGCACCAGGTGACGGGCAAAGTACCCGACCTGATGGGCGACATTTCGAGGACGCTTGGTAACCCGGTGTACATGCCAGCGGCGGTACGAGAACTCGTACCGCCGCAACCCGTTGCGGCGGACTCCCCGGGCCGCCACCGCCGTTACGCCGCGCCGCGCTGCAGCGCCTCGCACACCGCGGTCGACTCCCGGACGCCGAGCTCGACCGCCCGCCCGCAGTGCTTGATCCAGGCCGCCATGCCGTCCGGAGTGCCCGAGACATAGCCGCTGAGGGCCGCCGCATAGGACGCTCGGCCCAGTTCGGCGTGGCCGACCTCGGCGGGGCAGACCGATTTGGGGTCGAGGCCGCTGCCGATCAGCACGATCCGCTCGGCAGCGCGCGCGATCAGCCCGTTGTGCGAGGTGAAGGGCCGCAGCGCGAGCAACTCCCCGTGCACCACGGCGGCCGTCACCAGCGCCGGCGCGGAACTCCCCGCGATGATCAGCTCGGAGAGGCCGTCGAGACGCCCCGACACCTCGTCGGCGTCCGGCAGCGGCAGCTCGATCAGCGGCTCGTCGACGATCTCACCGGCCCGGCGCGGCCGGCCCACCCCGTCGTCCCCGGTCGCGGCCGCCACCAGGTGCAGCCGGGCCAGCACCCGCAGCGGCGACTGCCGCCAGATGGAGAGCAGTTGGCCCGCCTCGGCGGTCAGCCGCAGGGCCGCGCCCACCACGCGCGCGTCGCCGGCACCGAAGTCGGAACGCCGCCGGACCTCCTCCAGCGCCCAGTCGGCGCCGGACAGCGCCGCACTGCCCCGGGCGCCACGCAGCGCGGCCTCGGACGTGACGGCGTTGCTGCGGCGCCGCATGACCCGGTGCCCGTACACCCGGTCCACGGCCTTGCGCACGGACTCCACGGACTCGGCCACACCGGGCAGCGAGCCCAGGGCCGCGAGCGGATCGGCGGTCGCACGTGTCGTACTCATGAGTACGACCCTACGCACCCACTGCCCGCCACTCCACGAAGGAGTGGTCTTCTTCACTTCGCCAGACACGTAGAGCCACCAGCCGACTACCCTTCGTGAACATGAAAATTGCTTTCGTCGGGAAGGGCGGCAGCGGCAAGACCACGCTCTCCTCCCTGTTCATCCGCCACCTCGCGGCCGCCGGCGCTCCGGTCGTCGCCGTCGACGCCGACATCAACCAGCACCTGGGTCCCGCGCTCGGCCTCGACGAGTCGCAGTCGGCCGCGCTGCCCGCGATGGGCGAACAGCTCTCCGTGATCAAGGACTACCTGCGCGGCAACAACCCGCGCATCGCCTCCGCCGCGACGATGATCAAGACCACCCCGCCCGGCGAGGGTTCGCGGCTGGTCCGGGTACGGGAACCCAACCCGGTGTACGACGCCTGTGCGCGCCCGGTGGAACTCGACGGCGGCGCCGTCCGTTTGATGGTCACCGGGTCCTTCACGGACTCCGACCTGGGCGTCTCCTGCTACCACTCCAAGACCGGAGCGGTGGAGCTGTTCCTGAACCACCTCGTCGACGGCCCCGACGAGTACGTCGTGGTCGACATGACGGCGGGTTCGGACTCCTTCGCCTCCGGCATGTTCACCCGCTTCGACATCACCTTCCTCGTCGCCGAGCCGACCCGCAAAGGCGTCTCCGTCTACCGCCAGTACAAGGAGTACGCCCGGGACTTCGGCGTCGTGCTGAAGGTCGTCGGCAACAAGGTGCGGGGACAGGACGACATCGACTTCCTCCGCGCGGAGGTCGGGGACGACCTGCTGGTCACGGTGGGGCACTCGGACTGGGTGCGCGCCATGGAGAAGGGCCGCCCGCCCCGGTTCGAGCTCCTGGAGGACGCCAACTCCCGCGCCCTGCGCACCCTCAAGGTCGCCACTGACGCCACGTACGACCTGCGGGACTGGGAGCGCTACACCCGGCAGATGGTGCACTTCCACCTGAAGAACGCCCAGTCGTGGGGCAACGAGCGCACCGGGGTCGACCTGGCGGCGCAGATCGACCCCGGCTTCGTCCTCGGCGAGGGAGTGGCGGCTGCCGTCTGACGGAGGTGGGCACTCCGCCGGCAGGGCGCCGGTCCCCGCCTACTGCTTGACCGCCGGCGCCCCGGGCACCCCCTTGGGCGCCGGGGCGGGACGACCGGAGAGGAAGGACGCCCAGCCCTGCCGCGGGGCCTCGCCCACGTTCAGAGTGCGCAGCCTCGCCAGGACCTTCGGGTCCTGGGCGTCCAGCCAGTCGGCCAGCTCGCGGAAGGAGACACAGCGCACCTCGGGCTTGTTGCAGACGTTCTCGACGACCTCGTCGATGGCCCGCATGTAGGTGCCGCCGTTCCAGGACTCGAAGTGGTTGCCCATGACGAGCGGCGCGCGGTTGCCGTTGTAGGCCCGGTTGAAGCCCTGGATCAGACCGTCACGCATCTGGTCGCCCCAGTAGTCGTACTTGTCGGGATCGCCCTGGGTCGAGGTGCCGGACTGGTTGACCATGAAGTTGTAGTCCATGGTCAGCTGCTCGAAGGAGTGACCGGGGAAGGGGACGAGCTGCATCGACAGGTCCCACAGCCCTTCCTTCTTCTTGGGCCAGACCTGGTCGTTGACACCGCTGGTGTCGTAGCGGAAGCCCAGCTGGCTCGCCGCCTTCACGAAGTTCTTCTGCCCCTCCAGGCAGGGGGTGCGGCCGCCGATGAGCTCCTTGTCGTAGTCGAAGGGCAAAGGCGCCGCGTCCTTCATGCCCGTGTTGGTCTTCCAGTTCTTCACGAACCGCTTGGCCTGGGCGATCTCGCTCTTCCACTCGGCCACCGACCACTCGCCGACCCCTCCGTCGGGGCCGCAGAAGTGCCCGTTGAAGTGGGTGCCGATCTCGTTGCCCTCCAGCCAGGCCAGCCGCAGCTGCTTGACGGTGTCGGTGATGCCCTGCTCGTCGTTGAAGCCGATCTCGGAACGGCCGGGCGAGTGCTGCGGGGGCCGGTAGAGGTCACGTTTCTCCTCGGGCAGCATGTAGACGCCGCTGAGGAAGTACGTCATGGTCGCGTTGTTCTCCTTGGAGATCTTGCGGAAGTGCGAGAACAGCTTCTGGCTGTCCTCGCCCGCGCCGTCCCAGGAGAACACCACGAACTGCGGGGGCTTCTCGCCCGGCTGGAGCTTCTCCGGCCGGGGCAGATGGGGCTGCGCCCCGGTGTACGCGGTGGAACCGTCACCGATCAGACGGACCACGCTCTGGGGCGCCGGTGCTCCCTTCTGCGGCCCCGGCGCCCCTTCCTTGGTGTTGGTGCCGGTCGCGCAACCCGCCAGCGACGCGGCACAGGCCGCGGCCACGGCGCCGACGGCGATCCTCTGGGTGGCGGCCAATTCCGCCCACCTTCTTCCTTCTCTCGGCAGAACGCCGATCACGGCGTTCTATGGCGATGTGCCGGATATGTGCCGACAGCGCCGTCAAGGTCGCATAGGACCGAGAGAGGGATTAATACGACAAGCCGATGAACTGCTCACTTCACCCATGGAGGTGAAGAAGTGCCCCATTTGCGTAGAAAATCCATGCCTGACCTTTACTCTGCATTACGATTCATTTACCGAGTGTTGATTCATCCCGCCCCTGCACGCCGTGACCCACGACCGCGGCCATGTCCCGGCCCGCTGGCGAGGGGACCCCCCTGTTCCGCGACCGCGCTGCCCCGGAGGAGACGGGAAACATGTCATCCGCCTGCGTACCCACCCACCCCGAGAACCTCGGCCCGGCCCGGTTCGGAGTCCGGGCCGAAGCCACAAGTCCCCAGCCCACCAAGGGCACCGACCGGCCGCCGAGCTCGCCGGTGCCCCCGCGCCGCCACCTGCGGATCGCGGGCGCCGACCTGTCCGCGTCCGTCTCGGTCTTCCTGATCGCGCTGCCGCTCTCCCTCGGCATCGCCCTCGCCACCGGCGCCCCGCTCCAGGCCGGGCTGGTCGCGGCGGCCGTCGGCGGACTGGTCGTCGGGCGGCTCGGCGGCTGCCCGCTCCAGGTCAGCGGCCCGGCCGCCGGCCTGACCGTGGTCACCGCCGATCTGATCCACCGGTACGGCTGGCAGGCCACCTGCGGCATCACCGTCCTCGCCGGACTGGCCCAACTGGGCCTCGGCTGCCTGCGTGTGGCACGCACCGCGCTCGCGGTCAGCCCGGCCGTGGTGCACGGCATGCTGGCCGGCATCGGCGTCACCATCGCCGTCGCCCAGCTGCACATCGTGCTCGGCGGCAATCCGCAGAGTTCGGTCCTGGCCAACGTCCGCGCGCTGCCCGCCCAGTTGGCGCACCTGCATCCGGCCGCCGTGGCGATGAGCATGCTGACCCTGGCCCTGCTGTTCGGCTGGCCCCGGATCCCCGGCAGAGCCGGCCGCCTGTTGCGGACGGTCCCGGCGGCCCTGGTGGCCGTCGCCGGTGCCACCGTGACCGCCTCGCTCACCGGACTCGCCCTGCCCCGGGTCGACCTGCCGTCCTGGAGCAGCCACGCCCTGGCGGGGCTGCCAAAGGGGCCGGTGCTCGGCGTCGTCGCCGCCGTGCTCACCACCACGCTGGTGTGCAGCGTGCAGTCGCTGCTCGGCGCGGTCGCCGTCGACAAGCTGGTGGCCGGCCGCCCCGGACCCCAGTCCCGGGTCGGACGCTCCGACCTGGACCGCGAACTGCTCGGTCAGGGCGCGGCCAACATGGTCTCCGGGGCGCTCGGCGGACTGCCGGTCGCGGGGGTCGCGGTGCGCAGTTCGGCGAATGTGCAATCCGGTGCCGTCAGCCGGAACTCCACGATGCTGCACGGCGTTTTCGTAGTAGCCGCCGCGCTGCTGATGGTCCCGGTCCTGGACCTCATCCCGCTCGCCTCGCTCGCCGCCCTGGTGATGGCCGTCGGCATCCAGATGGTGTCCCTGCACCACATCCGCACGGTGACCCGCCACCGTGAGGTCGCGGTGTACGTCGTCACCACCCTCGGCGTGGTGCTCCTCGGCGTCCTGGAAGGCGTGCTCCTCGGGGTCGCCGTCGCCGTGGCCGTCGCCCTGAACCGCCTCGCCCGCACCCGCATCACCCACGAAGAGCAGGAAGGAGTCCATCGCGTACATGTAAGAGGACAGCTGACGTTCCTGGCGGTGCCCCGGCTCAGCAGAGCCCTGCACCTGGTACCCCAAGGCGCCGACGCGGTGGTGGAGTTGGACGGTTCGTTCATGGACCACGCGGCCTACGAGTCACTGCGGGACTGGCGCCGGGCCCACATCGCGCAGGGCGGCTCCGCCGAGCTGACCGGCTGCCGGGTGGGCGTGCGTGCACCGCAGTACGGGCACGGACCGGAGCACGGGCCTCAGCCCGAGCCCCGTGCGGGTCACGGCCGTGGACCGGGCCTCGTCGGATCGGGCCTCGCCCGCCCGGGCGGCGGCGGAGTGGTTGCCGCCGGCCATGAACTCGCCCACGGGGTCGGCGTGTTCCAGCGCGACACCGCTCCCCTGGTGCGGGAGGAGCTGGCCCGGCTGGCTCGTGAGGGGCAGCAGCCGTCGCAGCTCTTCCTGACCTGCGCCGACTCCCGGCTCGTCACGTCGATGATCACCTCCAGCGGCCCGGGGGACCTGTTCGTGGTCCGCAATGTCGGGAACCTGGTCCCCCTTCCGGGCGAGGAGAACGGCGACGACTCGGTGTCGGCCGCGATCGAGTACGCGGTGGACGTACTGAAGGTGCGGTCCATCACGGTGTGCGGCCACTCCGGGTGCGGGGCGATGCAGGCGCTGCTGGACTCCGGGTCCGGGGGCGGCACGAGTCCGCTCGGGCGCTGGCTGCGGCACGCACTGCCGAGCCTGGCGCGGCTGGCCGACGACGGCCGCTCGGGGGTGCGGCTGGCCCGGCGCGCGGCGGCGGACACGGCGGAACGGCTCTGCCTGACCAATGTGGTCCAGCAGCTGGAGCATCTGCGGGCGCACGACTCGGTGGCGGGCGCGCTGGCGGCCGGCGAGCTGGAGCTGCACGGGATGTACTTCCATGTGGGCGAGGCGCAGGCGTATCTGCTGCGCCGGGCGGACGGTGAGGACGAGGGAGAGGTGTTCGAGGGGGTACCGGGCGCGGAGGAACTGCGTGACCCGGCCTGAGGAAGGGCGGCGGAGACCTGCCGGCGCCGTCCAGGCCGGCGCCGGCGGGCTCCGCGCGCTCCGCCACCCGCGACAGGTCTAAACCAATTTTTCGACGGCCCTTGTCACCGGGCCCCCGGGTCTGATGAGCTGTGGCCTGGGACACAACGGACACCCTTGGAAAGGGAGATGTCGTGAGCAACGAAAGCCTGGCCAACCTCTTGAAGGAGGAGCGACGCTTCGCGCCGCCTGCTGACCTGGCCGAGAAAGCCAATGTCACGGCCGAGGCGTACGAACAGGCCAAGGCTGACAGGCTCGGCTTTTGGGCCGCACAGGCCCGCCGGCTGACCTGGGCCAAGGAGCCGAACGAGACGCTGGACTGGTCGAACCCGCCGTTCGCGAAGTGGTTCAAGGACGGCGAGCTCAATGTCGCGTACAACTGCGTGGACCGGCACGTGGAAGCCGGCAACGGCGACCGGGTCGCCATCCACTTCGAGGGCGAGCCCGGCGACAGCCGCGCGATCACCTATGCCGAGCTGAAGGACGAGGTCTCCAAGGCGGCGAACGCCCTGCTGGAGCTCGGAGTCCAGAAGGGCGACCGGGTCGCGGTCTACATGCCGATGATCCCGGAGACGGCGATCGCGATGCTCGCCTGCGCCCGGATCGGCGCCGCGCACTCCGTGGTCTTCGGCGGCTTCTCGGCGGACGCGCTCGCCACCCGCATCCAGGACGCGGACGCCAAGGTGGTCATCACCTCCGACGGCGGCTACCGGCGGGGCAAGCCGTCGGCCCTCAAACCGGCCGTGGACGAGGCGGCCGCCAAGGCGGGCAACGTCGAGCACGTGCTGGTCGTACGGCGCACCGGGCAGGAAGTGGCCTGGGACGACACACGGGACGTGTGGTGGCACGAGATCGTGGAACGGCAGTCGGCCGAGCACACGCCCGAGGCCTTCGACGCCGAGCACCCGCTGTTCATCCTCTACACGTCCGGTACGACGGGTAAGCCGAAGGGCATCCTGCACACCTCGGGCGGCTACCTCACCCAGGCGTCGTACACGCACTGGGCGGTCTTCGACCTCAAGCCGGAGACGGACGTGTACTGGTGCACGGCCGACGTCGGCTGGGTGACCGGCCACTCGTACATCGTGTACGGGCCGCTGGCCAACGGCGCGACCCAGGTGATGTACGAGGGCACCCCGGACACCCCGCACCAGGGCCGGTTCTGGGAGATCGTGCAGAAGTACGGGGTGACGATCCTGTACACCGCGCCCACCGCGATCCGGACGTTCATGAAGTGGGGCGACGACATCCCCGCGAAGTTCGACCTGTCCTCCCTGCGGGTGCTGGGTTCGGTGGGCGAGCCGATCAACCCCGAGGCCTGGATCTGGTACCGCAAGCACATCGGCGCCGACCGGACCCCCATCGTGGACACCTGGTGGCAGACCGAGACCGGCGCGATGATGATCTCGCCGCTGCCTGGTGTCACCGCGACCAAGCCCGGTTCGGCGCAGACTCCGCTGCCCGGCATCTCGGCCACCGTGGTGGACGACGAGGCCCACGAGGTGCCCGACGGCGGTGGCGGCTACCTGGTGCTGACCGAGCCGTGGCCGTCGATGCTGCGCACCATCTGGGGCGACGACCAGCGGTTCCTGGACACCTACTGGTCGCGCTTCGAGGGCAAGTACTTCGCCGGTGACGGGGCGAAGAAGGACGACGACGGCGACATCTGGCTGCTCGGCCGGGTGGACGACGTCATGCTCGTCTCCGGGCACAACATCTCGACGACCGAGGTGGAGTCGGCGCTGGTGTCGCACCCGTCGGTCGCCGAGGCGGCCGTGGTCGGCGCGGCGGACGAGACGACCGGGCAGGCGATCGTCGCGTTCGTGATCCTGCGCGGCACGGCGAACGCCGAGGACGAGGGCCTCGTCAACGCGCTGCGCAACCACGTCGGCGCCACGCTCGGCCCGATCGCCAAGCCCAAGCGGGTCCTGCCGGTGGCGGAGCTGCCGAAGACCCGCTCCGGCAAGATCATGCGCCGTCTGCTGCGCGACGTCGCCGAGAACCGCCAGCTCGGTGACGTCACCACGCTGACGGACTCGACGGTCATGGACCTCATCCAGACGAAGCTCCCGGCTGCGCCCAGCGAGGACTGACCCCGTCCGACGGTCCCGAAGGGGCGCCCGGCGCGAAACGCGCCGGGCGCCCCTTTTGCACCTAGCGTGAGAACCACCTGGCAGCCCCCGGCACACCTTAGGTAAACTAAGCAAAGTAGCGTCAACCTCACAGCGTGATTCTCAAGGTGTGCCGGGAAGTCTGGTCGGCAGTAGTCCCGTCCTGCCCACCGACCGGAGGTCTCCGTGTCCGCGCCCCGCACCAACGCCGCCCGCAAGGTCCTCGACCGGCTCTCGCTGCCCGAGCGCACCTTCGTGGCGGACGCGCTGCGGACCGAGACCGTCGGCGGCGTGCTGCTGCTGATCGCCACGATAGCCGCGCTGGTCTGGGCGAACATCCCGGCGCTGCACCACGGCTATGCGAGCGTCGGCGACTTCCACTTCGGCCCCGGCGCCCTCGGCCTGAACCTCTCCGTCACCCACTGGGCCGCCGACGGACTGCTGGCGGTCTTCTTCTTCGTCGCCGGCATCGAGCTCAAGCGCGAACTGGTGGCCGGCGACCTGCGGGACCCGAAGGCGGCCGTGCTGCCGGTGGTCGCCGCGCTGTGCGGGATGGCCGTACCGGCGCTCGTCTACACCCTCACCAACCTCGCCGGCGGCGGCTCCACCCAGGGCTGGGCGGTGCCCACGGCCACCGACATCGCCTTCGCTCTCGCCGTGCTGGCCGTCATCGGGACCTCGCTGCCGGGCGCCCTGCGCGCCTTCCTGCTCACCCTCGCGGTCGTCGACGACCTCTTCGCCATCCTGATCATCGCGGTCTTCTTCACCGCCCGGATCGACTTCGCCGCGCTCGGCGGCGCGGTCCTCGGGCTGGCCGTCTTCTGGCTGCTGCTGAGGAAGGGCGTACGCGGCTGGTACGTGTACGTGCCGCTCGCCCTCGTCATCTGGGCGCTGATGTACAACAGCGGGGTGCACGCGACCATCGCCGGTGTCGCCATGGGCCTGATGCTGCGCTGCACCACTCGCCAGAGTGAGCAGCACTCCCCCGGCGAGCACATCGAACATCTGGTGCGTCCGTTGTCGGCGGGGCTCGCCGTGCCGCTGTTCGCGCTCTTCAGCGCGGGCGTGACGGTGTCCGGCGGGGCGCTCGGGGACGTGTTCGGCAAGCCCGAGACGCTCGGGGTGGTCCTCGGGCTGGTCGTCGGCAAGACGGTCGGGATATTCGCCGGGACCTGGCTGACCGCCCGCTTCACCCGGGCCTCGCTGAGCGAGGACCTGGCCTGGGGTGACGTCTTCGCGGTCGCCTCGCTCGCCGGCATCGGATTCACGGTGTCGCTGCTCATCGGCGAACTCGCCTTCGCCGGCGACGCCGTGCTCACCGACGAGGTCAAGGCCGCCGTGCTCACCGGCTCGCTGATCGCGGCCCTGTGTGCCACGGTGCTGCTGAAGATCCGCAACGCCCGCTACCGCCGGCTGGTCGAGGCCGAGGAGCGGGACGAGGACCTCGACGGCATCCCGGACGTCTACGAGCAGGACGATCCGGCGTACCACCTGCGGATGGCGGAGATCTACGACCGCAAGGCGGCCGAGCACCGCCGGATAGCCGCCGAGAAAGCCGGACGGGCGGCCGGGTAGGGGACCCGCCGGGCAGGCCCCGCGAAGCGCCTGGCGGGGCCCGCGAGGGCCGTCGCGGGCACGACCGGGCGGGGGCCGGCGAGGCGGCCACGGGCACGACGCGCTTGCCTAAGTGCCGGGCGGGGCAGGCGCGCAGGGCAACCGTCCGGCATGATCTGACGAGACGGTACAAAAGACGATGACACGTACGCAGAGGGAGACCGCGATGAGCGCACCCGACGGCAGCCCGGTCGGTGCCGAACGCAGCATCGGCCAGTTGTTCGCCTCGGCCACGGCCGAGATGTCGGCGCTGGTGCACGACGAGATCGCGCTGGCCAAGGCCCAGCTGAAGCAGGACGTCAAGCGGGGCGCGACGAGCGGCGGCGCCTTCTCGGCGGCCGGCGTGCTGCTCCTGTTCTCCCTGCCGATGCTCAACTTCGCGCTGGCGTACGGCATCCGGACCTGGAGCCACTGGAACCTCGCGATCTGTTTCCTGCTCTCCTTCGCGGCGAACGTCCTGGTGGCCGTCGCCCTCGCGCTGATCGGCGTGGTGTTCGCGAAGAAGGCCAAGAAGGGCAAGGGCCCGCAGAAGGTGGCCGCGTCCGTGAAGGAGACGGCCGGCGTACTGCAGAACGCCAAGCCGCATCCGCGTCCGGCACTCCCCAGGGATGACGTGCCGGCCATCGAGGCTGTGGGACGCTCGTCGTCATGAGCGATCCCGCCCCCTCGGCCGTACGGCTCGAAGGCCCCTGGACCCACCGGGACGTCGCCGCGAACGGCGCGCGCTTCCACATCACCGAACTCGGCGACGGCCCGCTGGTCATGCTGGTGCACGGCTTCCCGGAGTTCTGGTGGACCTGGCGGCACCAGCTGGTCGCGCTCGCCGACGCGGGCTTCAGGGCCGTCGCGATGGACCTCAGGGGCGTCGGCGGCAGCGACCGGACCCCGCGCGGCTACGACCCGGCCAACCTCGCCCTCGACATCACGGGCGTGATCCGCTCCCTCGGCGAGCCGGACGCCGCACTGGTCGGCCACGACCTGGGCGGCTATCTGGCATGGACCGCGGCCGCGATGCGCCCCAAGCTGGTACGACGGCTCGCGGTCGTGTCCATGCCGCACCCGCGACGCTGGCGCGCGGCGATGGTCCGGGACCGCCGGCAGTCCGCGGCCGCCTCCTACATCTGGGGCTTCCAGCGGCCGTGGATCCCCGAGCGGCAGCTCACCGCCGACAGGGGCGCGCTGGTCGGCCGGCTGATCCGGGACTGGTCAGGCCCACGGCTGCCGGACGACGACGTGGTGGAGACGTACCAGCGGGCCATGTGCATCCCCTCCACCGCGCACTGCTCGATCGAGCCGTACCGCTGGCTGGTGCGCTCGCTGGCCCGCCCGGACGGCATCCAGTTCAACCGCCGGATGAAGCGCCCGGTGCGCGTCCCGACACTGCATCTGCACGGCTCCCTGGACCCGGTGGCCCGCACCCGCAGCGCGGCCGGCTCCGGCGAGTACGTCGAAGCCCCCTACCGCTGGCGGCTGTTCGACGGGCTCGGGCACTTCCCGCACGAGGAGGACCCGGTCGCGTTCTCCACCGAACTGATCAACTGGCTGAAGGACCCCGAGCCGGATCGGTGACCGCGCCGCTGCGCCCGGTATCCGGATCTGCACACCTGTTCTACGAACGGCCACATGCCCCGCGCATAGGCCGATTGAGGGCCGCGCCGGAGGTTATCGACCTTGGGGCGGGGGCAGACGTCGGGGTATGGGCTGGACGCACGACTACAGTGACGCACCCCGCAACCGCCGTACGACGGGCGGTCTGAACTCCCATCGAGGAGCCGTCCCGCAGTTGCCGGGCACGGACCTCAGGGTGGGGATCCCGCACATCCTGCGCCGCCGGGCCCGCTGGGTCTCGGTCCGTCTGCGCCATACCCGCGCATGACCCCTCACAGCGCGCAGCTGTCGGTCCCGACCTGCTGATTCGCGGTACGGCCCCGGGCGATGTCCGCCTGGATCTCGTCAGCCGTGAGGGCGTAACCGGTGTCCGCGTCGTCCAGTGACTTCGCGAAGACGACCCCGTACACCCGGCCCTGCGGCGTGAGCAGCGGGCCGCCGGAGTTGCCCTGGCGGACGGTCGCGTACAGCGAGTAGACGTCACGGCGGACGGTGCCGCGGTGGTAGATGTCCGGGCCGTTGGCGGTGATACGGCCGCGCACCCGCGCGGCACGGACGTCGTACGACCCGTTCTCCGGGAACCCGGCGACGATCGCGCTGTCGCTGGTCCCGGCGTCCGCCGCGGAGAACCTCAGGGCCTTCGCCGGCAGGTCCGGCACGTCGAGTACCGCGATGTCGCGCCGCCAGTCGTAGAGGACGACCTTGGCGTCGTACTTGCGCCCCTCGCCGCCGATCTGGACGGTCGGCTCGTCGACACCGCCGACCACGTGCGCGTTGGTCATGACACGGCGGTCGGCGAAGACGAAGCCGGTGCCCTCCAGGATCTTGCCGCAGCTCTGCGCCGTGCCCGTCACCTTGACGATGGACCGCTTGGCGGTGGTGGCCACCGCGCTGTTCACGAGGGCGGGGTCGGGCGGCGAGACATCGGTGATCGGCTCGTTGGCGAAGGGGCTGAAGACCTGCGGGAAGCCGTTCTGCGCGAGGACCGCGGAGAAGTCCGCGAACCAGGTGTCGGCCTGGTTGGGCAGCGCTCTGGACACCCCGAGGAGCACCTTGGAGCTGCGGACCTCCTTGCCGAGCGTCGGCAGCGTGGTGCCCGCGAGCGCGGAGCCGATCAGCCAGGCGACCAGCAGCATCGCCAGCACGTTCACCAGCGCGCCGCCGGTGGCGTCCAGGGCGCGCGCCGGGGACCATGTGATGTGCCGGCGCAGCTTGTTGCCCAGGTGCGTGGTCAGGGCCTGGCCGACCGATGCGCAGACGATGACGACGACCACGGCGACCACCGCGGCGGTCGTACCCACCTCGGCGTTGTCGGTCACCGCGTCCCAGACGACGGGCAGCGTGTAGACGGCGACGAGCCCGCCGCCCAGGAAACCGATCACCGACAGGATGCCGACGACGAACCCCTGGCGGTAGCCGACGATCGCGAACCACACGGCGGCGACCAGCAACAGGATGTCCAGCACATTCACGGTGGACACCCTGTCATGACCGCCAGTCGAGCGGGACCAGCTTCTCGCGGTCCCAGGAGCGCTCCCATCCCGCGTAGTGCAGCAGCCGGTCGATCACCCCGGCCGTGAACCCCCACACCAAGGTTGATTCGACCAGGAATGCCGGGCCTCGGTGGCCGCTGGGGTGCACGGCGGTGGCCCGGTTGGCCGGATTCGTGAGATCCGCCACGGGGACGGTGAAGACCTTCGCGGTCTCGTTCGGATCCACCACCCCCACCGGGCTCGGCTCGCGCCACCAGCCGAGCACCGGGGTGACCACGAAGTGACTCACCGGGATGTACAGCCGGGGCAGCACCCCGAACAGCTGCACTCCGGCCGGATCGAGCCCGGTCTCCTCCTCGGCCTCGCGGAGAGCGGCCCGCAACGGCCCGTCGGCCTTCGGGTCGCCGTCCTCGGGGTCGAGGGCACCACCGGGGAACGAGGGCTGCCCGGCGTGCGAGCGCAGCGAGCCGGACCGCTCCATGAGCAGCAGCTCCGGCCCCTCCTCACCCTCGCCGAACAGGATCAGCACGGCCGACTGCCGTCCCGCGCCGTTCTCCGGCGGCAGGAAGCGGCTCAGCTGCAACGGCTGGACCGTCTCGGCGGCCCGCATCACCGGGTCCAGCCACTTCGGCAGGCCTTCCTTGCTGAGCGCCACGTCCGCGTGCGGATCCCCCGTGTGCGCCTTGCCGCCCTGTGTCATGGCATTCCCCGTCCCGCCCCGCTGCCCCGGCCTGCCTGTTCCAACGCCCGAAGCCTCCTTGATCGTTCCGTCTCCCGCCCCTCAGAAGTTCCCTGGGTCACATCCCTGATGCGGCGCTCAGCGGCGGCGCCGGCCTGCCGCCCGCGTCCAGATACGCCTGCGGCGGCTTGAGGCGCTGCCCGGGGAAGCCGCCCTTCTCGTACTTGAGCAGCTTCTTCGCCTTCTCCGGGTCGGTCTCGCCCTCGCCGTAGGCCGGGCAGAGCGGGGCGATGGGACAGACCCCGCAGGCGGGCTTGCGGGCGTGACACATCCGGCGGCCGTGCCAGATCACGTGGTGCGAGAGGTCGGTCCAGTCGCTCTTGGGGAACAGCGCGCCGACGGCCGCCTCGATCTTGTCGGGTTCGCTCTCCGCGGTCCACCGCCAGCGGCGGACCAGCCGCTGGAAGTGCGTGTCCACGGTGATGCCGGGGCGCCCGAAGGCGTTGCCCAGCACGACGAAGGCGGTCTTGCGGCCGACGCCCGGCAGCTTGACGAGGTCTTCGAGCCGCCCGGGGACCTGGCCGCCGAACGACTCCACCAGGGCCTTGGAGAGCCCTATCACCGACTTGGTCTTGGCCCGGAAGAAACCGCACGGCCGCAGGATCTCCTCGACCTCCTCCGGGTTGGCCTCGGCCAGCTCCTCGGGGGTGGGGTACTTCGCGAACAGCGTCGGGGTGGTCTGGTTGACGCGCAGGTCGGTGGTCTGGGCGGAGAGCACCGTGGCGACCAGCAGCTGGAAGGGGTTCTCGAAGTCCAGCTCGGGGTGGGCGTAGGGATAGACCTCCGCGAGCTCGCGGTCGATCCGGCGGGCCCGGCGCACCAGGGCGGTGTGCGACTCGGGCTTCCAGGCCGCCTGCGGCTGCTCGGCGACGGCCTTCCCGGAAGCGGCCCTCTCAGGCGCGGCTTTCTTCGCCGCGGCCTTCTTGGGCCCGGCGGCTTTGGACGCGGACCGCTCGGCGGCGGTCCGCGCCGTCGCGGTCCTGACCGGTGCCGACTTCTTTGCCACGGCCTTCTTTGCCACGGCCTTCTTCGCGGCGGCCTTCTTCGTCGGAGCCGACTTCTTCGCCGCGGCCGTTTCGGCCACCGCCGTCTTCGCCGTCTTGGCCACCGCCGTCTTGGCCACCGCCGTCTTGGCCACGGCCGTCTTCGCCACGTCCTTCTTCACCGCTGCCTTCTTTATGGCTTTTGCTGCTTTCGTCGCCTTTTTTGGCTCATCAGAGGCGGGATCGGACCCCTGTTCGCCCACGGCGGAATCACGACGTACAACCACCCGCCCAGCCCCCTTGGCCTGTGCTCTCACCGGCGATTTGGACACTCGGCCAGCCTAGAGCCCGGCACCGACATCCGCCCCGGACCCGGAAGATCAGCCCCCGATTGGACCCCTGCCGCTTACCTCGGGACACCTGTGCGGCATCCTTGTGACAGATCACACTGTTTGAATCGTCCGGCAAAATGGGGAGCACGGTCCCCTGGTACCAAGGGGAAGCAAGATCCCCTGAGCAGGTCGACAAGGAGAGAACTCGTGGACGACGTTCTGCGGCGCAACCCGCTCTTCGCGGCGCTCGATGACGAGCAGTCCGCGGAGCTGCGTGCCTCCATGAGTGAGGTGACCCTCGCGCGTGGCGACTCCCTGTTCCACGAAGGCGACCCGGGCGACCGGCTTTATGTCGTCACCGAGGGCAAGGTAAAGCTCCACCGCACTTCCCCCGACGGCCGCGAGAACATGCTCGCCGTCGTCGGTCCCGGCGAACTGATCGGCGAGCTGTCGCTGTTCGACCCGGGCCCGCGTACGGCGACGGCGACCGCGCTGACCGAGGTCAAGCTGCTGGGCCTGGGCCACGGCGACCTCCAGCCGTGGCTGAACGCCCGTCCGGAGGTGGCCACCGCCCTGCTGCGCGCCGTCGCCCGCCGGCTGCGCAAGACCAACGACGCCATGTCCGACCTGGTCTTCTCCGACGTCCCGGGCCGGGTGGCACGCGCCCTGCTGGACCTGTCGCGGCGCTTCGGTGTGCAGTCCGAGGAAGGCATCCACGTCGTCCACGACCTCACGCAGGAGGAGCTGGCCCAGCTGGTCGGCGCGTCCCGCGAGACCGTGAACAAGGCGCTGGCCGACTTCGCCCAGCGTGGCTGGCTGCGCCTGGAGGCGCGGGCCGTGATCCTGCTGGACGTCGAGCGGCTGGCGAAGCGTTCGCGGTAGTCGCCGTTTCCGGGGGCCACCGCCCCCGGACCTCCGCGTGCCGGCCTTCGGCCTCGTCCTCGATCGCCGGACGGGCTCAGATTTGGTTGCGCCATGGCTGAAACTGTTCCGTCCAGGGGCCTCGACGCCCTGGGCTTCATCGAGCGCGAGGGCTCGCACGCGCGCGTGCCGCACGTTTTCCGCCCGGTGGTCGCCGCCGCCCGCGACCGGCTCCTGGACGTCTTCGGAGCTCGGCTGGACAGCGCCTACCTCTACGGCTCGATCCCCCGCGGCACCGCGCGCGTGGGACGCAGCGACCTGGATCTGGTGGCCGTCCTGCGGGCCGAGCCGGCCGGCGCCGACCGGGACGCGGCCCGTGCCCTCGGCGAGGCGCTCGACAAGGAGTTCCCGGAGATCGACGGGGCCGGGACCCTGCTCTACTCCCGCGCGCGGGTGCTCGACGAACGGGAGCGGTACGACACCGGCTGGTTCGTGGCCTGCCAGTGCACCCCGCTGCTCGGCGAGGACCTCGCCGAGTTCCTGCCCCGCTACCGCCCCGACTCCCTGCTCGCCCGCGAGACCAACGGCGACCTGGCCCGGCACCTGTCGCGCTGGCGGCAGCGGATCGCGGCCGCGGGCGACCGCGAGGAGGCCCTGCGGCCCCTGGTGCGCTTCATGTCCCGGCATCTCGTACGGACCGGCTTCACCCTCGTCATGCCCCGCTGGAACGGCTGGACCAGCGATCTGCGGGACATGGCCGCGGCGTTCGCCGAGTACTACCCGGAACGGGCCGGGCAGCTGTGCCGCGCGGCCGGGTCGGGGTACGAGCCGGTCGGCGACCGTACGGTCCTGCGGTCGTACGTCGACGACCTGGGCCCCTGGCTCGCGGACGAGTACGCGCGCGTGCACGGCGTGAAGGCCCCCAGGCCCGAGGGCTGGGATTAGATCCGGCGTCAGATCAGCCCGTGCTCGCCGAGGTAGTCCAGCTGGGCCCGTACCGACAGCTCCGCGGCCGGCCACAGGGAGCGGTCCACGTCCGCGTAGACGTGGGCGACGACCTCGGCCGGGCTGCGGTGGCCGTTCTCCACGGCCGTCTCGACCTGGGCGAGGCGGTGGGCACGGTGGGCCAGATAGAACTCGACGGCCCCCTGGGCGTCCTCCAGGACGGGTCCGTGGCCCGGCAGGACCGTGTCGACGCCGTCGTCGACGGTCAGGGAGCGCAGCCGCCGCAGCGAGTCCAGGTAGTCGCCCAGACGGCCGTCCGGGTGGGCCACCACGGTCGTGCCGCGCCCGAGGACGGTGTCGCCGGTCAGGACCGCACGGTCGGCCGGGAGGTGGAAGCTGAGGGAGTCCGCGGTGTGACCGGGGGTGGACACGACCCGCAGCTCCAGGCCGCCGGTGGTGATCACGTCGCCGGCCGCCAGTCCCTCGTCGCCCAGGCGCAGCGCCGGGTCGAGGGCACGCACGCGCGTGCCGGTCAGCTCGGCGAAGCGGACGGCGCCCTCGGCGTGGTCGGGGTGGCCGTGGGTCAGGAGGGTGAGCGCGATGCGCCTACCCATCTTCTCCGCCGTGTCGACGACGTTCTGGAGGTGACCGTCGTCCAGTGGGCCGGGGTCGATCACGACGGCCAGGTCGGAGTCGGGTTCGGCGACGATCCAGGTGTTGGTGCCGTCCAGGGTCATCACGGAGGCGTTGGGCGCCAGCACGTTGACGGCCCGCGCGGTGGCGGGACCCGACAGGACCCCGCCGCGCGGCTGACCGGGCAGGGCTGCTGCGTTCGTCATGCTCAGGCTCCCCCGGTCGTGAGGTCGGTCGGTATGCGCTTGGTGAACTCGCCGTGGCCCGGCCAGGTCAGGACGATCTCGCCGTCCTCCAGGCGGGCGCGGGCCAGCACCGGCGTCAGGTCCCGCGCGGGCGCCGCGGCGAGCGCCTCGGCGGCCGTGCCGTACGGCATCAGCTGGCGCAGGGTCGCAATGGTGGGCGGCATCATCAGCAGCTCGCCCTTGTCGTACCCGGCGGCCGCCTCCGACGGGCGGATCCACACCGTGCGGTCGGCCTCCGTGGAGGCGTTGCGGGTGCGCTGGCCGTGTGGGAGGGCGGCGACGAAGAACCAGGTGTCGTAGCGGCGGGTCTCGAACTCCGGGGTGATCCAGCGCGTCCACGCGCCCAGCAGGTCCGAGCGCAGTACCAGGCCCCGCCGGTCGAGGAACTGGGCGAAGGACAGGTCACGCTCGACCAGAGCCGCACGGTCGGCCTCCCAGTCGTCCCCGGTGGTGTCCCCGACCACGGCGTCCGCGGCCGGGCCCGCGAGCAGGACGCCGGCCTCCTCGTACGTCTCCCGCACGGCCGCGCAGACGATCGCCTGGGCGCCCGCCTCGTCGACGCCGAGCCGCTGGGCCCACCACGCGCGCGTGGGGCCCGCCCAGCGGACCTGGTGGTCGTCGTCGCGCGGGTCGACGCCGCCGCCGGGATACGCGTACGCGCCGCCGGCGAAGGCCATGGAGGCGCGTCTGCGCAGCATGTGGACCACGGGACCGCCGGGGGTGTCCTTCAGGAGCAGGACGGTCGCCGCGCGCTTCGGGGACACCGGCACGAGGGTGCCCTCCGTGTGTGCGCGGATGCGGTCCGGCCACTCCGGGGGATACCACTGTCCATCGGCCATTACCGGAGGCTATCCCGTGGGGAGCGAATGTTCGAGAGGGGCTCCGGGGCACCCGGATGTGCCGCGGAGGAGGCGGCCCGCTACGGCCGCCCCGGCCATCCCGGGCGCCTGGCGCAGCAGCAGCGGCGACGGCCGACAGCGGCGATCCGGGACAGCCGCAGCGGCGATCCGGGACAGCCGCAGCGGTGATCCGGCGGGGCCAGAGCGACGATCCGGTACGGCCACGGCGGACGCGGCCGGGGCGGACATCGCCGCCCCCGGCCCGACGCGGCTTCCGCGGCCCAGGCCCGCTGCGGTCACCGCGGCGGGCAGATGCGATCACGGCAGGGCAGCGACGGAGGCGGTTACGGCAGGGCAGCGACCGCAGGCGGTCACGGCAGCAGTTCGACCTGGACCTCGACCTCGACCGGCGCGTCCAGTGGCAGTACCGCGACGCCCACCGCGCTGCGCGCGTGCACGCCCTTGTCGCCGAGGACCTCGCCGAGCAGCTCGCTGGCGCCGTTGATCACGCCGGGCTGGCCGGTGAAGTCGGTCGCGGAGGCGACGAAGCCGACGACCTTCACGACGCGCGCGACGCGGTCCAGGTCACCGGCGACGGACTTCACGGCGGCCAGGGCGTTCAGCGCGCAGGTGCGGGCCAGTTCCCTGGCCTCCTCCGCGGTGACCTCGGCGCCGACCTTGCCGGTGACCGGAAGCTTGCCGTCCACCATCGGCAGCTGGCCGGAGGTGTAGACGTACACACCCGACTGGACGGCCGGCTGGTAGGCGGCGAGCGGCGGGACGACCGCCGGCAGCGAAAGACCGAGTTCGGCCAGCTTGGCCTCGACGGAGCTCGTCACGGCTTCTCCCGCTTCAGGTAGGCCACCAGCTGCTCGGGGTTGTTGGGCCCGGGCACGACCTGGACGAGCTCCCAGCCGTCCTCGCCCCAGGTGTCCAGAATCTGCTTCGTGGCATGGACGAGCAGCGGCACGGTTGCGTATTCCCACTTGGTCATGGGGCCGACTGTATCCGCTGTGACGGACGGGACACGTGGCCGACCGTACGCACGGTTATCCACAGCCTCCCGCGTGAGTCTCCGGCCGAATGGTTAGTCTCGAAGATGTGAGCAGGCTCCAGGTCGTCAGCGGCAAGGGCGGGACCGGAAAGACGACGGTCGCCGCCGCACTCGCGCTGGCCCTCGCGACCGAGGGGAAGCGGACGCTTCTCGTGGAGGTCGAGGGTCGGCAGGGCATCGCCCAGCTCTTCGAGACGGAGGCGTTGCCCTACGAGGAGCGGAAGATCGCGGTCGCGCCGGGAGGTGGTGAGGTCTTCGCGCTGGCCATCGATCCCGAACTTGCGCTTCTGGACTACCTCCAGATGTTCTACAAGCTCGGCGGGGCCGGCCGGGCCCTGAAGAAGCTCGGCGCGATCGACTTCGCCACCACCGTCGCACCGGGCCTCAGGGACGTCCTGCTGACCGGCAAGGCGTGCGAGGCGGTGCGCAGGAAGGACAAGTCGGGCCGGTTCATCTACGACTACGTCGTCATGGACGCCCCGCCCACCGGCCGCATCACCCGCTTCCTGAACGTGAACGACGAGGTGGCCGGGCTGGCCAAGATCGGCCCGATACACAATCAGGCGCAGGCCGTGATGCGGGTGCTGAAGTCCAGGGAGACGGCCGTCCACCTGGTCACCCTCCTGGAGGAGATGCCGGTCCAGGAGACCGCCGACGGCATCGCCGAACTGCGGGCCGCGCGGCTGCCGGTCGGGCGGGTCATCGTGAACATGGTGCGGCCGCAGGTGTTGGACGCGGCCGACCTGGAACTCGTACGGACCGTGCCGCGCACCGCCGTGGCGCAGGCGCTGTCCGCCGCCGGTCTGGGCGGGGCGCGCCGCGACGGGAAGGCCGGGCAGCTGGTCGGCCCGCTGCTCGCACAGGCCACCGAGTACGCCGAGCGGTACGCGCTGGAGCACGAACAGCGCACGGTCCTCGCCGAGCTGGACCTGCCGCGGCACGAACTGCCGCTGCTCGTCGAGGGGATGGACCTGGCAGGCCTGTACGAACTCGCCACCGAGCTGCGGAAACAGGGGATGTCATGACTTCGGACCCGGCGCAGGACGGCACGCGCCGACTGGCCCACGCGCCCGCGCTCGACGTCGACGCGCTGCTCGACGACCCGGACACCCGGATCGTGGTGTGCTGCGGCTCGGGCGGGGTCGGCAAGACGACGACCGCGGCGGCGTTGGGGCTGCGGGCCGCCGAGCGCGGCCGCAAGGTGGTCGTGCTCACCATCGACCCGGCGAAGCGGCTGGCGCAGTCCATGGGCATCGACTCGCTCGACAACGTGCCACGGAAGGTGAAGGGCACCGAGGAGCGGGGAGAGGCGTCACCCGGGGATGCGGCCGCGGCCGGCGGACAGGGCGCGGGCGGCGATCCGGCGGTGGACGACGGGCGGCGGCCCGGCGGCGAACTGCACGCCATGATGCTCGACATGAAGCGCACGTTCGACGAGGTCGTCGAGGCGCACGCGGACGCCGAGCGGGCGGCGGCCATCCTGGCCAACCCCTTCTACCAGTCGCTCTCAGCGGGCTTCGCGGGCACGCAGGAGTACATGGCTATGGAGAAGCTGGGCCAGCTGCGGGCCCGGGACGAGTGGGACCTGATCGTCGTCGACACCCCGCCGTCGCGTTCCGCGCTGGACTTCCTGGACGCGCCGAAGCGGCTGGGCTCCTTCCTGGACGGCAAACTGATCCGTCTGCTCACCGCGCCGGCGAAGCTGGGCGGCCGCGCGGGCATGGCCTTCCTGAACGTCGGCATGTCGATGATGACCGGCACCCTCGGCAAACTGCTCGGCGGCCAGCTGCTGAAGGACGTGCAGACGTTCGTGGCCGCGATGGACACGACGTTCGGCGGGTTCCGCACGCGCGCCGACGCGACGTACAAGCTGCTTCAGGCGCCCGGTACGGCCTTCCTGGTGGTGGCGGCTCCGGAGCGGGACGCACTGCGCGAGGCCGCGTACTTCGTGGAGCGGCTGGCCGCGGAGGACATGCCGCTGGTCGGTCTGGTCCTCAACCGTGTCCACGGCAGCGGCGCCGACCGGCTGTCCGCCGAGCGGGCGCTCGCCGCCGCGGAAAACCTCGAGGTCGCGGAAAATCTTGAGGAGCCCCGCATTGTGGATCAGGGTGACGGGAAAGCTGGACTTCGTAACTCTCCCGACACGTACGGCAGTTCTGAATCATCCGCGTCCGAGTCCGACGGCTCCCCCTCGTCCGGACCCGACGGGACGACGACGCCCCAGCCCCTCCCGGCAGCCCCGGTCTCTGCGGCATCCCAGGCGGACGAATCCCCCTCGTCCCAGCCCGAGCCCGGCTCCTCCGGCGACCCGGCCCGCACCGTGGACCAGCTCACCGCAGGCCTGCTGAGGCTGCACGCCGAGCGCATGCAGCTGCTCTCCCGCGAGCAGCGCACACGTGACCGCTTCACCGCACGTCACCCCGAGGTGGCCGTGGTCGAAGTGGCCGCGCTGCCCGGCGATGTGCATGACCTCGCGGGACTGCGGGACATCGGCGACCGGCTCGCGGCCGGCCGGACGGAGCTGCCGTAGCCGGCCCGCCGTACACCGGCGGCCAAACCGGTCGCATGCCTGCGGAGTCTGCGGACGGCCTATGCCTCCGGCAGGACCGGCAAGGTTGTTCAGTGGCTCGTGCGGCGGGTGAGTCAGCTCACTGCCGCGTAGTTCTCGTACACCTCGTCGTTGTCGAGGGGGACGATGCCGGTCCCCCGCTCGTATTCCGAGCGCGCTGTCTCCAGGAGCCTGCGCCAGGAGGTCACCGTGGGCCGCCTGCGCAGCAGTGCGCGGCGCTCCCGCTCGGTCATTCCTCCCCACACGCCGAATTCGACGCGATTGTCGAGCGCGTCGGCCAGGCACTCCGTGCGTACCGGACACCCGGTGCACACCGCCTTGGCCCTGTTCTGCGCTGCTCCCTGAACGAACAGTTCATCCGGATCGGTAGTGCGGCAGGCGGCCTGCGCACTCCAGTCGGTTACCCAGCCCATACCGGCGCCGTCCTCTCCCGAATCGAGGCTCCCCCACGGCGGCAGCGGCATATTCACCGCCGCCAGTTGAGGACGTTACGGAAGGTGGGCACAGCGCAACACCCCCTTCGGGCCCAATCTTGAATGGCCCGAACGGACTATGGGTAAGCGGCAGATCACCCGTGGGAGTGAGCTGACGACATGCGTGACCATCCCGGCAATCCGGGACAGCTCAGGCGCGCCACAACGGACGCCGGATGACACACGAGGCGGATTCGGGCACACCATCAACACGTCACCCGAAAAAATGGACGGGTTCCGGAACGATTCGGGGTCGCCGGACGTATTGATACGTGGCCGCGCTGCTGTGACAGTTGAGAGCAGCTTAGGCCAAGGCCTGCACGTGTGTCCGGCGAATGGCAAGGTAGACCGTTCATGTCGTCGTGCCGTGCGCCGAGCCACGCCGGCTCCGTGAGGCCCGGTCCCGTATGTCACGATCCGGCACTGGAACATCCCGAGAGCCACCCGCTCACGCGGAATGCTCAGCCCTACGGATTAGGCTGCCCCCATGCCAAAGAAGCGCTCGGGCGGCGGTCTGTCGACCACGCAGCAGGCCGCCAAGTTCCTCGGTGTCAGTGTGCTCGCGGGAGCCGTGATGGCGGGCATCGCACTGCCCGCGGCCGGCGCCCTGGGTCTCGCGGCCAAGGGTTCGGTCCAGGGCTTCGACGACATCCCGGCCAACCTGAAGAGCCCGCAGCTCAGCCAGCGGACGAGGATCCTCGACAGCAAGGGCAACCAGATCGCCCAGGTCTACTCCCGTGACCGCACGGTGGTGGAGCTCAAGGACATCTCGCCGTACATGCAGAAGGCGATCGTCGCGATCGAGGACTCGCGCTACTACCAGCACGGCGCCATCGACCTGAAGGGCGTCCTGCGCGCGCTGAACAAGAACGCGGTGAGCGGCGGCGTCGCCCAGGGTGCCTCCACCCTCACCCAGCAACTGGTGAAGAACTACTTCATCGAGGAGGCCGGCGACGACCCCACCAAGGTCGCCGAGGCCACCCAGCAGACCCTCGGACGCAAGGTCAAGGAGCTGAAGTACGCGATCCAGCTGGAAGAGAAGCTCGGCAAGAAGAAGATCCTCGAGAACTACCTGAACATCACCTTCTTCGGCGAGCAGGCCTACGGCATCGAGGCCGCCTCCCAGCGCTACTTCTCCCAGCACGCCAAGAACCTGAACCTCCAGCAGTCGGCCCTGCTGGCCGGCATCGTGCAGTCGCCGAGCCGCTACGACCCGGTCAACGACGAGGCCGAGGCCACCAAGCGGCGCAACGTCGTGCTGGAGCGCATGGCCCAGCTCGGTGACATCTCCCAGGCGGAGGCCGACAAGGCCAAGGAGGCCCCGCTCGGCCTGCACGTCACCCAGCCCAAGAACGGGTGCATCACCGCCACCAGGGGCGCCGGGTTCTTCTGCAAGTACGTCGAGAACGTCTTCCTCACCGACCCGACCTTCGGCAAGACCCGCGAGGCGCGCGCCAAGCTCTGGAACCAGGGCGGCCTGACCATCCGGACCACCCTGGACCCGCAGGCCCAGGACTCGGTGCAGTCCTCGATCAAGGACCACGTCTACAAGGCCGACTCGGTCGCCGCGGCCGCCACCCTCGTGGAGCCCGGCACGGGCAAGATCCTCGGGATGGGCCAGTCGAAGCCGTACGGCTACAACAAGAACGAGACCGAGTACAACTTCTCGGTCGACCGGGACTACGGCGGATCCAACTACGGCTTCCCGACGGGTTCGACGTTCAAGCCGTTCGTTGCCGCGGCCGCCATCGAGGGCGGCAAGCCGGCGACGCAGGAGTACTCGGCGCCGTACAAGATGAACTACCCGAGCCCCGTCCAGCAGTGCGACGGCAAGCAGTGGGTCAACACGGAGAACGAGCAGGTCGAGAACGAGAACGAGTCCGAGGTCGGGCCGTACCAGATGAAGAAGGCGATGGCGAAGTCCATCAACACCTACTTCGTCCAGCTGATCTCCGACATCGGCCTGTGCCCGGTGGTCAAGATGACCGACGCGCTCCACGTCCACCAGGGCGACGGCTCGAAGCTCCCGCAGACCCCGTCCATCGCCCTCGGCGCGATCGGCCTCTCCCCGCTGACCATGGCGAGCGCGTACGCCACCTTCGCCGACCGCGGCATGTACTGCACGCCGGTAGCCATCGAGTCGATCACCCAGAAGGTCGGCAACGAGCAGAAGTCCCTGGCCGTGCCGAAGTCGACCTGCTCGCGTGCGATGAGCGAGAAGACCGCCGACACCATCAACACCCTGCTGCGCGGAGTGGTCGACTCCGGTACCGGCCAGGAGGCCGGCCTGGACGACCGCGAGAGCGCCGGCAAGACGGGTACGACGGACTCCCGCAAGAACGCCTGGTTCGTCGGCTACACCCCCAACCTCGCGGGCGCGGTCTGGGTCGGCAGCGCCAAGCAGAACGTCGAGATGACCAACATCACCATCGGCGGCGTCTACCACGGCGAGGTCTACGGCGCCGACACGCCCGGCCCGATCTGGAAGGACGCCATGACCGGCGCTCTGGAGGGCAAGCAGACGGAGTCCTTCAACCTCGTCGACATCCCGGACGAGGAGGACCACGACAAGGGCAAGGGGAACGGCGACGGTCACGGCCGCGGCGACGACACCGGCGGCCTGATCGGCGGTCTCATCGGCGGCCCGGCGAACGGCGGCGCGGCGAACGGCGGGAACAACGGCGGCAACTCCACCCCGAACCCGACGTTCTCCTTCCCCGACGGCTTCATCCAGGGCAACGGAAACGGCGGGAACAACGGGACCGGCGGACGCCGGAACTGACGCGCCCGCCGGTCTCCCACCGGCTCCCCCACGAGTACGACGGCGGGGCCGCACCTCGTGACAGAGGTGCGGCCCCGCCGTCGTACCGCCCGAGGCCTCCGGTGCTCCCCGGTGGCTCGCGGTGTCAGCCCTGGAGCCGCTGCTTCACCGCGGCGGCGACGCGGCCGCCCTCGGCCAGCCCGGCCACCTTCGGGTTCACGATCTTCATCACGGCGCCCATGGCCCGCGGCCCCTCGGCACCCGCCGCCTTCGCCTCCTCGACGGCCGCGGCGACGATCCCCGCCAGCTCCTCGTCGGTGAGCTGCTTGGGCAGGTACTCGTCGAGGAGCTCGCCCTCCGCCTTCTCCCGCTCTGCGCTCTCGGTGCGGCCGCCCTGGGCGAAGGCCTCGGCCGCCTCCCGGCGCTTCTTCGCCTCCTTGGCGATCACCTTGAGCACCTCGTCGTCGGAGAGCTCGCGCTTCTCCTTGCCTGCGACCTCCTCCTTGGTGATCGCGGCGAGCGTCAGCCGGAGCGTCGAGGAGCGGAGCTCGTCGCGTGCCTTGATCGCGGAGTTGAGGTCGTCGTGCAGCTTCGACTTGAGCGTGGTGGTCATGGGTCCGATTGTCGCAGGTGCCCCGTGCGGATGGCCCGCAGTTTTACCCGCCCCGGCCGCCGGTGGCCGGCGGCCGGTCATGAGCCCCGCCGCGGGTCTGACACGATGGTCGTATGCGCGCTCGATACGGAGTACCCCTGGGAATCGCGGCGTTCGGCGCCGCCGGTGTGTTGTACGCGGCCGGTTTCGAGGTCCGTTCCTTCCGCCTGCGCCGGGTGACGGTCCCGGTCCTCCCGCCGGGGATGCGTCCGCTGCGCATCCTCCAGGTCTCCGACATCCACATGGTCAGCGGGCAGCGAAAGAAGCAGCGCTGGCTGCAGTCGCTGGCGGGCCTGCGCCCGGACTTCGTGATCAACACCGGCGACAACCTGTCCGACCCGGAGGGCATCCCCGAGGTCCTGGACGCGCTCGGCCCCCTGATGGACTTCCCCGGCGCGTACGTCTTCGGCTCCAACGACTACTACGGTCCCAAGCCCCGCAACCCCGCCCGCTATTTGCTGGAGAAGGTGAACGGCAAGCACGGCCTCAACGGCAATCCGCCGGTGGTCGGCGCGATCCACCTGCCGTGGGAGGACCTGCGGGACGCGTTCGACGGGGCGGGCTGGCTGAACCTGACGAACACCCGCGGCGTCCTGAAGGTCGAGGGCGTCTCGGTGGAGCTGACGGGGCTGGACGACCCGCACATCAAGCGCGACCGGTACGTGCAGGTGGCGGGCGGGCCGTCCGGTACGGCGGACTTCTCGATGGGCGTGGTCCACGCCCCGTACCTGCGCGTCCTGGACGCCTTCACGGCCGACGGCTATCCCCTGGTCCTGGCCGGCCACACGCACGGCGGCCAGATCTGCGTCCCCTTCTACGGCGCCCTGGTCACCAACTGCGACCTGGACGCGGACCGCGTGAAGGGCCTCTCCCGGCACACGGCGGAGGGCCGCACCTCGTACCTCCACGTCTCGGCGGGCTGTGGCACCAACCGCTACACCCCGGTCCGCTTCGCCTGCCCGCCGGAGGCGACGCTGCTGACGCTGGTGGGCCGGGAGCAGCCGTTGCCGTAACCCACACGGCGTAGAACAACATGCCGCACATGCCCCTTATTCATACTTTGGGGGCATGACGGCTCCCATACCCCGGGACATCCCGGACCTCCCCGCGGTCCCGGGCACGCCCGTACTGCTGCCCGGCTACGTTCCGGCGACGGCGGTGGTGGCCCCCACCCGTCGCCCCCTGACCGCGGTGTTCCGCCTCCTGACGGCCGCGGTGGCAGCGGCGGGCGTGGCCCTGGAGCTGCTGCTGGGCAGCCCGGCCCAGGTCATGAGCTACTTCGGCACCCAGGCGGCGGTGATTCTCACCCTGGTCAGCCTGGCCTCGGCGCGGCGCGCCTGGCAGGCGTCCCGCCCGCTGCCCTCGTCCCTGACGGGCGCGGCGCTGCTCTACATCGTGATCTCGGGTCTCGTCTACCACCTGCTCCTGGGCCACACCACGCCCCCCTTCTCCATGACGGGCTCGGCCCACCCGCCGGTGGCCTGGCACGGCCAGTGGCTGGCCCTCCAGCTCCTCTACACGGCGGCACCCCTGGCGGCCCTCGTGGACTGGCTCATCCTCACGCCGCCGAGCCGTCTCCACCTGCGCCAGACCGCGGGCTGGATGCTCTACCCCCTCGTCTACCTGGCGTTCTTCCTCACCCGAGCGGAGCTGTCGCTGCCCGGCACACCGGGCCGCTACCTCTACCCCTTCCTGGACGCCGAGCAGCACGGCTACCGTGGCGCCCTCGCCAACGCCCTCCTCCTCGGCCTGGCCTGCTACGCCCTCGCGGTCCTCCTGGTGGCCCTGGACCACGCCCGCCCGAACCCGGTCGGCCGCCGCCCCTAAACCGGATTTCGTCTCCGGCCACCGGTGGGCTAAAGTAAACGACGTCGCCGCAGCAAGCAGGACGGCAGCGACATCGGGGTGTAGCGCAGCTTGGCAGCGCGCTTCGTTCGGGACGAAGAGGTCGTGGGTTCAAATCCCGCCACCCCGACAGCCAAAAGAGCAGGTCAGGCGCGTTGCTGAGGGATCAGCAACGGGCCTGATTTGCTTTGCGGCCCCGTTTTGGGAGCCATTTGGGAGCCGACTTCGGGGAGCGGCTCCCCGGCGGCTCCCCGCGAGAGGTGTTCCGCCTCCGAGTGCGCCGTGCGCTCCGCAGGAGTCCTCCCCACGGCTTATGCCGAGGAGACAACAAACGGTACGACGATCGACATGCACCGATGGTCTCCGTTAAATGACCGGCAGCTCGCACTCCTCACCCGCATCGGGGGCGGAGCCGACCCCGTGACGTCGGACAGCCCCGAGTTCGCTCTCACCGCCCGCGCGCTGAAGGAGCGGCGCCTGATCACCATGCCCAAGCAGGATGGGAAATGGCAGGCCGAGATCACCGACGCGGGACGCTTCTACCTGGAACACGGCCATCACCCGGACCGGCCGGAACCAGCTCAGCGCAAGCAGCGGTCAACAGGTTCCGACCAACCGGCACGACCGACCCCTCCGCCACAGAAGCAAGACACAGCCCCGTCCACGACGAAGCCGGCGTCGAAGCGCGCCCCCAAGGCCCCCCCAACCGTCGCCGGCGGAAATCGGAACCGCCTTGATCGCGGAGGTACAGCAGGCCGGGCGGTTCCTCCGGATCCCGAACCCCAGCGACGAGGAGCGAGCCCGCTACCGCAGGGCGTTCGACGCGGCCCGGCCGTGTGCCCCCGAGGGATTTAGCCTGAAGTACAGCGGGCGGGCGAAGGGGGACTTCTTCCTCGGCCTGCTCCGGGTGACCGGCGAAGACGAGACCGAGTGGAACCGTATCCGGCTGGCACGCAGCCGCGTGATCACCGACGTCGAGGACGTGATCGCCGCAGTCAGCGCGGACCACAGCGCCTTCGAGATCTCGGAGGAGGTCCTCCCCCGGGTGCTCTCGCTGCTCCGGCTCCTCGCCGAGGAAGCCCTCGCACGCCACGGCGAGATCGCGGTGTCCAAGAAGCGCAGACAGCCGAGGCCGCTGCTCACCGTCCACGGCAGGACGTACGAGGTCAGCTTCCGTGAACGGCAGAAGCCTGTCCGGTACGTCCCCAAGCAGCCAGGCCGCCGTACGTACGACTGGCAACGTGTCACCCCGGCCCAGAAGTTCGAGCCGTCCGGCGAGCTGGAGCTGCTGGTCAGCCAGCAATCGGGCTACAGCTACGGCTGGAAGAAGGAGTGGGCCGACACCGCCAAGAAGCCGCTGGAGGACCAGATCGGTTCAGTCCTACGGGCGCTGAAGGCCCCGTGCGGAGGAACAGGAACGGGCTCGGCTGGAACGTGAGGCGGAGCAACAACGGCTGCGAGAGGAGCGGGAGCGTCAGGAGGCCGAGCGCCGGCGCCTGGAAGCGGAGCGAGAGGAGCGGGAGCGGCGCGAGTGGGAGGCCGCCGTCAGCGTGGCTTCGATCAAGGCGATTCACGCGGTGCGGGCCGAGCGCTTCGGCACGGCCCTTGAGCAGTGGCAGGCCGCAGGGGAGATCCGGATGTTCTGCGCCGCTCTGGATGAAGCCGCCGCGGCGTCGGAAGACGCCCTCGAAGCCGAGAGGCTGCGAGAGTGGTCGGCTTGGGGGAAGGCGGAGGCCGACCGGCTCGACCCCACCCTCAGCGGCAAGGGCTTGGCTTCTCTCAACTTCCGTGCGGAGCCGACGGGAGATCAACTGCGGCCGTTCCTCGACGGCTGGCACCCACAGCGGCCGGAGAAGGAGACGAAGCCCCCTGCTCAGCTGACACCGCCCAAGGCGGAGCCAGATCCGTGGCGCGGTCTCATTGAGGTTCCCCCTGTCGGCCGGACAGCTTGATACTGGGACGGATGGTCCCGGAGGAAGCAGTCACAGGTAGTGAGTGGCAAGAGCAACATGAGTAAGCGGTACACGGCCGAGTTCAAGCGGGACGCGGTCGCCTTGGCGTTGTCCTCGGAGAAGACGGTCACTGAGGTCGCGAGGGATCTGGGCGTGAGCCCGGAAGGGCTGCGCGGGTGGGTGAAGCAGGCGAAGGTCGACCGCGGTGAGGGACCCGCCGGGGCTTTGACCACTGCGGAGCGTGAGGAGTTGGTCCGGCTGCGGCGGAAGGTTCGCGAGCAGGAGGCCACGATCGAGGTTCTGGGAAAAGCGACCGCCTTCTTCGCTCAGGACAAGATGAGGTAGACACCGTGGCACGGTGTCGTTTCATCGATGCGGAGAAGGCATCGGAGGGTAATCCTGCAGGTCACAGCGTTGCGTTTCTGTGCCGTGTGCTGGGAGTGCCCCGTTCCACCTACTACGCGCACAGGGCGTCGCGGCCGGCCCGGACGGTGCGGGAGCGGGCTGAGGAGGTGCTGGTGGGCGAGATCCGGGTGCTTCACGCCGGATCTCGCGGTGCCTACGGGGCTCCGCGGATCCACGCTGCCCTGCGGCGGCCCGGGCGGGTGGTGAACTCCAAGAAGATCGAGCGGCTGATGCGCAAGCACCGGATCGTCGGGATCACCCGCCGTCGGCGGCGGGGCCTGACCCGGCAGGCGAAGCGGGCGGTGTTCGCGCTCGACCTGATCGGACGGGACTTCACCGCACCCCGGCCCGGGATACGGCTCGTCGGCGACATGACTGCACTCAGCACACTGGAAGGGAAGTTGTATCTGGCGACCTGTATCGATCTCGCGACGCGGGAGGTGATCGGCTGGGCGATGGCCGACCACCACCGCGCCGAGCTGCCGGTCGCCGCCTTGCGGATGGCGGCCGGGCGTGGCGGCTTGGAGCAGGGTTGCGTCATGCATACGGATCGCGGCAGCGAGTAAACAAGTGGCGAATTCCGCAGCGAAATACGCAAGTTGCGCATGAGGCAGTCGATGGGGCGCGTGGGCTCTTGTTACGATAATGCCGCCGCGGAGAGCTGGTTCGCCATCCTGAAAGCGGAGATCGGGACGACCATGTGGGAGACCCGCGAGGCCGCCCGGGCCGACGTCTTCCGCTACATCGAGGTCGAGTACAACCGCAGCCGGCTCCGTCGGCACCCCGACTACGGGTACGTCACCCCGCTCGAAACGAGATCCTTGCTCAGGCAGAACCTCGTCCCGGCAGCGTAAACACCCGCTGTCCAGTTCGCGGGGGGAACTTCAGCCAGGCCAGCATGGATTCCGCGGTTGTGCACAAGAACGCGGCGCAGCGGAAGGTGGAGCCCATGGCCAAGCTGACGGAGGAGCAGCGCCGACAGCGAGCTGCCAAACGTGCTCTACGCTCGGCGCTCGATGCCGAAGCGGATGACCAGCGGCGTCGCGAGCAGGATGAGCGGTGGAAGCGAGAGAATACGCGCCTCAGCTGGGCGGAGTACGCGGCCGGTGAGTCCTGCCGGGGCTGCGGAGAGCCTATACACGATGGGCTGGGGGACTGGTATCCCCTCATGAAGTTGTCCGAGTCGGAGAGGCGTGAGTACGAGGAAGCCGACCGGAGATTCCGCGAGCGGCACGCCGACTGCCGGAGTGGCCGGTGGAGCATCAGCGGCTCTCGGGTGACGCATTGCTGTTTCTGTTGCCCGCCACCGCCGGTGGGGCCGAAGCAGATGGAGAAGCTCGCCAGGTTGTTCGCTTCCTGGCCCTCCCAGGAGGAACGCAAGAAAGACCTCGATACCTGGAACCTCACCCTCCGTTGCGACCACGTGGTGCCCCACATCCAGCATCGCGAGCACAGCTACGTTTCCGCCTGCGTCGTCGACTGCCCAGAATGCGGGGAGCGTCGCGGAGTTGTGAGCAGTGAGCGGGTAGGGCCCGCGTACCGCGATGACGGGACCATCCGTGAGCGGGCGGAAGCTGATCAGGAGCGGCTCACCCAGAAGCTGGCGGCTGCCAAAGCGAAGCTGGCCCGTCAGCAGAAGAACGCCGCGGCGACCCAGCGTCGCATCACCGAGATCCAGGAAGAGTTGAGCAGCGAGTCCTGACGAGAACAAGCACAGTCGGCGCGACGCCGGCCCATTTCCTGGCATCACGTGTGCTGGGTTACCGGCCGGGAACCTTCGTGAATCTAGAGGTCAGGACTCGGGAGCTGAATCGTCACCGGGCCAGTGCTTCGGCGGGACGACGGCCGGGTCCGTGATCTGGAGGCGTTTCTGGCGGGTCGGGTCGATTGACGTCAGAGAGACGAGGCGCTGGCCGCCAGCTGCTTCGAGTTCGGACAGGGCATGAGGAAGAGCGGCGCACACGGTGGCGATCGCCGTGCCAAGGCCCACCAGGCCGCCATGCTTGTTGTTCTGGCGATACTCGATGCGATGCAGGCCCGACCGTGCAATGGCCGCCACTTCGAGCGGCCGGCTGAGCTGCTTGGTGTCGTTGGTGATGACGACATCGAAGCCCTCGGTCTTCGCTCTGGCGTACAGCTCGATGTCCTTTGTGCCCGTCCAGCCCTTGAGCTCGTGAACGTGGACGACGTCATGCGCCTTCAACAGGATCCGCACGATCTCAGCCATTGGCCGGGGCACATTCTCGTCGAGCAGCAATTTCAAGCGACGACCTGCCGGGGCTCGCTACTGCCGTAGCTGTCGACGTACTCGCTGAAGTCGGCCGCGTCACGTGCAGCATCAGCCGTCACGCCTGGGTAGAACTCACCGATCTGGTCCGGTGGGATGCCATCCCTCACGAGAGCGGCGACGTCCGACGCGGGGATCCTGGTGCCTTGGATGACCGGTTCACCACCACGGACCGACTCGTCGACCGCGACGTGCTCACGCGGGGTGAGAAGGGCGGGAATGCTACGACCGTCCTTGTAGAAGGGAGCGAGTACATCCACCATCTGGTGGATGACCACGTTGCCGCCTTTGATCAGGTCCACGGCGTGGTCAGGTTCAGCCAGGTAAATGGTGTCCGGGCCCGCGACGAGTTTGTACGAGGAGAGGTGCTCCCACTCGCCCAGGTCTTCCCGGAGTGTGTTCAACGCACGGCGAATCTTCTGCAACGAAGCCTCTTCACGCAGCTGTACACAGATGCGGAGTGCCACAACGTCACGGAACGAGTAGAGGATCGGCCGTTCGCTGGAGATCTCAGGCACGAGCACAGCGCCCTTGGGCCCGGAAGCTCGGCGCCAGTGAGACAGCTGGCGCAGCGTGGCACCTGAAAGAGCCGCAGCAAGTTTGGGTTCGTACGACACTGCGTGCCTCCTTCCGCCTCACCGATACGCGCCTGAACGTACCCCATTCTCCTAGAAGCCACTCGGCACAGAAGTCGAAGGACCCATTCAGGGCGAAACTGACGCACTCCCTCGCCGCACAAGCCGCTGCCACGAGCCGCTGCAAGATGGGCACACGTCTGTGGCAATTCCGGCCACACACCGGCGGCAGCCGGATGCGCCGCGTAACCTCGCGAGCATGGGGGCAACCGCATCAGGCGCAGCTCAGGACGCCGACGAGGAGGCACGCCGGCGGCTGAACGCGTACACGTACCTCAGCGCGCCCGAGCGGCTGGAGCATGTCGCGATCATGCGGGTCTTCTGCGGAACGCTGCTGGCGGATCTCGCCGTCCCGGACATCATGGCGAAACTGCGCCAGGCCGGTGCTTCCGCCGCAGTACTCGACGCCGACACCCTCACGGTCCGACTGGAGCAGCTGGTCCAGTGGGGAAACCTGCTCCGCAGCAGCCACACGGTGAACGCGTCCAGCATCAGCGAGTACCAGCGCTCCCGCTCGCGCTACCAGCTCTCGAAACTGGGTGAACGCATCCAGCGGGACGCCGACGGGGTCCTGGCCGAAGCCGACGCCGCCCGCGAGGTGAGCAACGAACTGCTGGCACTGGTCGAGCGCGGGCTACGGGAGCTGGCCGACCTCGTGACCGCGCCGGGCGGCGTCGAGCCGCAGGACGGACTGGAGCGGATCAGCACGCTGTTCGTGCAGTTCACCGAGTTCGCGGACTCCATACGCGACTTCTACGCCTACCTCGGCCAGGTGCTGTCCCGCTACGACCTGGACAGCGCCGAGTACCAGGGCTTCAAGGAGCTGCTCCTGGACTACGTCGAGGCGATCACGGAGGATGTGGCGTTCCGCGCGCCCCGGATCTCGGCGGCGTTGGACACCCTGTGGCCGCACATCCCGGCTCTGCTGGACCGGCTGGACTCCCACGCCCAGGGGCTCACCGGGCTCTCGGCGCAGGCGCAGGGCGAAAGTCGCCCGGAGGTCCGGATCCAGCGCAGCCGAGGCCGCGAATTCGCGGACTGGGAGGGGCTGCGCGGCTGGTTCAGCAACACCGACGGCCAGGACAGCCAAGTCGACCAGCTACGCGACGCCACCCTGCGCGCGCTGCAGTCACTGCTCGCCAACGCCAAGCGGATGCTGCGGTCGGCCACAGGGGAGATGTCCCGGCGCAAGGATCTGCTGCGGCTGGCCCGCTGGTTCGACGAAGCGGCGCCGCGGGACGCACACGACATCGCCGTCGCCGCATTCGGGCTGTACGGCGCCCGCCATCTGGGCATACCTCCGGCCGCCGACGAGGTGGTGCCCGCCTACACAAGCTGGTGGACCGGTCCGGTGGTCGAGGTGCCGGTGGCCCTGCGCGAAAGAGGCAGCCGAGCCCAGCGGGGCCGGGCCTCAGCGGTGGAGGACCACTCTGCACAGAAGCAGCTGCTGATGGAGGCAGCCCGTCAGCGGGCAGCGACCAGAGCTGCGGCGGCAGACGAACTGCGCAGCGCGTCCGGCCGGTTCGCCGAGGTACGCCTCACGTCAGCGGCGCTCGGCCTGCTCCTGGAGCTACTGGCCACAGCGCTCGGAAACGCACAGCTCAGCAGGCCCATCAGCACGGACAGGGAGAGGACGGCGGGGTTCGACCTCGACTCGGCCAGCAGTGAAGACGCCGAACTGCGTATCCGCCTCACCGTGCGCCGGACGGCGGGCACGCGAACGGTGCTGTACTCGGCCGACGGCGACCTGCTGCTGGACGACCTGGAGCTGGACATCGGTCGTACCTCCGCCGCGGTCGAGGGCGAAGCGGAGGCGAGCGTGTCATGACCCTCCCCTCGACTCACGACGTAGCCTTGGCAGCCGAGCGCCGCACCGCCGCCCGGCTGCTGCTCGCCCACCCGCTGGTCGCGTCGGACGGCCCCCACGCCGACCTCTTCCCACTGATCCGCAGGCATGCCGACTGGCTGGGCAAACGGTTCCAGCAGGTGCTCGGCTACCGCCTGCTGGTCGACAGCTCCTACGCCCGGCTGTTCAAGGCGGGGCTGGGGGCGGGTTCGGGGCATCGGCTTGAGCGCTCCACCGGCACTCCGTTCACCCCACACACGTACGCCTGCCTCGCGCTGGCCCTGTCTGTTCTGGTGACCGCGCCCGAGCAGATGCTGCTGTCACACCTGGTCGCCGATATCAGGGCTGCCGCAGCCGACGCCGGGATTGAGCTGGAGGAACCGGGCCGGGCGGCCGGGAAGCGGACCCTGGTCGCGGCTCTGCGCCAGCTCGTCGACTGGGGCGTGCTCATCGAGACCGAGGGCCATGTGGCCGCGCTTGCGCAGGAGGCGGGCGGAGAAGCCCTGATCACGATAGATCGGGAGCTGGCACGCGTGGTCGTCGCCGGCCCGCTCTCCCAGGCACGGGACGGCGCCGACCTGGTCCGGCGGGCAGCGGACCCGGGCTTCGGCGGACCACGCACCTACGTGCGCCGGATGCTCGTCGAGACACCCGTCGTCCACCTCGACGAGCTGACGGACGCCGAGCGTGACTGGCTGCGCACCCGGCAGCGCCGGGAGGCCCAGGCTTTCTCCGAGCTCCTGGGCCTGGAGATGGAGATCCGTGCCGAGGGCGTGGCGCTGGTGGACCCCGAGGAAGAGCTCACGGATTTGCACCTACCGGGCACCGGGACCGTCGCACAGGCCGCGCTGCTGCTGGCGGAACGGCTCGTGGAACGGCTTCGGCCGCAGGAACCGGGGCATCCGGCGACCGGCGGGACGCTCGTCATCGGGGTGGCCGTCCCGGACGGCCTGGTGGACGAGGTGCTCGCCGAGCTCATCACCGAGTACGGGCAGCGCAGCAGCTGGCAACGCGGCTACCTGGAGGACCTTCCCTCCCTGCGAGAGGCCGTACTGGACCTGCTGGTCCGCATGCGGCTGATGGCCCGCGCGGACCGGCTGCGCGCCGAGGGCGAAGGACTGCCGGAGGGGTACGTCGAAGAGGCGTCGGAAGGACGCACGGTGACCGATGTCCGTGGTGCACGGCCCGGCGGCGACGGCTGGGTGCTGCTGGCCGCAGCGGCCCGCTACGCCACCCACGTCACGGTGCGCCCGGCCACCGCAGCCGGCAAAGGCACGGACGTTCAAGAGGAGTTGCCGCTATGACCACCGACGCGCGTGGCCTCGTTCCGGTGCCGCGTTCCGGCCCCGCGACATCCACCAGCGCGCGCTTTCGGCTGCACCGGGCGGGCATCCAGAACGTCTGGCAGTACGACGAGCAGGACTTCTCCTTCGGCGACGGACGGCTGCTGCTGCGCGGCAAGAACGGCGCGGGCAAGTCCAAGGCCCTGGAGATGCTGCTCCCGTATCTTCTGGACGGCGACTCCCGGGCACTGGACGCGACCGGCACCGGCCGCACCACGCTCGCCTGGCTGATGCTGGACGGGTTCGAGCAGACCAACCGTCTCGGCTACCTGTGGGTGGAGTTCCGGGGCATGGCCGACGACGGCGGTCAGCGCCACCTGACGCTCGGTGCCGCCATCCGCGCCTCGAAGTCGACACAGAAGGCGCTGCCGACGTTCTTCGTCACCCCGCTGCGGATCGGTGAGGACCTGCATCTGGTCGAGGCCGGTAAGCCGCTGCCGGTCGACCGACTCAAGGAGATCGTCGGCTCCGACAACACGACCGACCGTGCGGTCCAGCACCGTGCGCGTGTGGCCCGGGAACTGTTCGGCATCACCGACGCGACGCGCTATCGCAACCTCACCCAGCTCCTCCACCGGCTGCGGCGCCCGACGGTCGGCGACCGGATCGAACACGGGGGCCTGGTCTCCCTGCTGAGCGAGACCCTGCCGGGGCTCGACGAGGACGTCGTCGAGAAGGTGGCGCGCAACCTCCATGACCTTGACGCCGTACGGGACGAACTCGGCCGCCTGGAACGCACCGACGCGGCCTTGCGCACGTTCCTCACCAGTTACCGCAGCTACCTGGCCGGGGTCCTGCGCACCTCCGCCCAGAGAGTGAGCCACGAGCTGGGCGTCCTCGCACAGCGGCGCCGGGCAGCCGGAGACACCGCACAGCGGACGAGCGACCTGAGGACGCAGGAGGAGGAGTCGGAGGGCCGGCTGAAGACCCTGCGTGAGGAGGAGCAGGCCGCCCGGACCGACCTGGCCGCCCTGCACGCCAGTCACGCCTACCGCAGTCTGCGCGAACTGTCAGAACGCCGCGGCACGGTGGAGGCGCTGCACACCGCCGCCGCGGCCGCGTTCACCACCCTGCGGAACGCACACGACGCGGAGGAGGGCTCGGCGGAGCGGCTGGCCGAAGGTGTCGAACACCTCGGAAGTCGGCTGGCCGAGCTGGGAACCGAACACCGGGAGCTGCTGACGCAGGCGGAGAAGGCGGGGCTTCCCACCGGCCATCTCGGCGAGGCGGTAGCCCTGCCGCGCACGGTTCTGGCCCAGGCCGCCGAGACCGAACTGACGACTCCGGCCGGGGAGATGCGTACCGTACGGCACCGATCGGTGGCCCGTGTGGACACCGTCACGGCGCAGGAAGGGCTGCGGTCCTGGCAGAACCAGCTGGAGGACGCCGAGTCGGTCGTGAGAAACCGGGCCCGGATGGTTCAGGAGGTGACCCGCCTCATCGCACGGGCGGACGAGGCCCGGGCCGCGGCGACTCAGGCCGATGCCGAGCGCGAACGGCTGGAGGGCGAGGCGGAAGAGGCAGCCGGCCATCTCGACGGCAGCCGTCAGAAGGTCGCCGAGGAGAGCGGCGCCTACGCCCGCCAAGTCGCCGAATGGGCGGCGCACACGCGGAATGCGCTGGGTCCCGACTGCCCGTCGCTGAACGCCGTTCACGCCACCGTCGGCCACGAGACCTCTACCGACGCGCCCTTCGCAGACCGCACGCTGCCGCCCGACATCGACAGCCAGGCGCGGCAGATCGCTCAGGCCGCGTTGGAGCCGTACGGCGAGGAGCTCACCGGACGCCGGGACGCCCTGGCACTCGGCGTCAACCGGCTCGGCGAGGAACTCGACCACCTGGCGGAGCAGAAGCGGGACTGGGAGCAACGTACCGACCCCGAGCCGCCGGCCCCGCACCATCGCGCCGCCGCGAGGACGCCGGGCAGTGGAGCCCCTTTCTATCGGCTCGTGGGCTTCGTGGAAGACCTGGCTCCGGCCGACCGAGCCGGTCTGGAAGGGGCGCTGGAGGCGAGTGGAATCCTGGACGCGTGGGTGAGTGCGGACGGCGTCCTTCTCGATCCGCGCACGCGGGACACCCTTCTCCAGCCGGGTCCCACGCTGTCCGACGGGCCGACTCTCGCCTCGGCCCTGCGCCCAGCCCCTGAACCGGGTTGCGGCGTCACCTCCGAGCAGGTGGGGGGTCTCCTGGCCACCATCGCACTCACATCGGCACAGGAGACCTCCGCGCACAACGCGGTCTTCTACGACGGCAGTTGGCGTCTGGGCGTACTCAGCGGTCGTCATGACAAGCGCGACACCGAGTACGTGGGGGCCGCCGTACGCGCCGAGACTCGGCGACGCATTCTCGCCGAGTTGGAGGAGCGGATCGCGCATACGGAACAGCGGCTGGCCGATGTCCGCGAAGAGCTCGCCGTAGCCGATGCCATGCGTCGAGCTCTCACGCTCGCGGAACGGGACTTCCCCAGGGCGCGGAGTCTCGCGGACGCCTGGAGCAGGACCGAATCAGCCGAGCGGACGCTGCGCGACCTGACCGCCAAGGCGACCCGGGCGGCGGGGCTGGCCGAGGAGGCACGCGCTCTCGCGGTATCGGCGCGGACCGAGGCAGAGGCCACCGCCACCGCCCACGACCTGCCCGGCGACCCCGCCGCCCTGGACCGTGTGCGCACCGCACTGGCCGGCCTGCTCAGCGGTGTCGGGCATCTGCGCAGGGCCGTCGGCGGCACGGGGGAGCGGCTCGGCGCGAACCACGCCGATGCCGACCGGTACGGACGCGCCCGAGAGGATCGCCTGGCCGCAGACGAGAGCTACCGGCTCCACCTCGCTGGACTGCGCACCGCTGAGCAGGACCTACGTACCCGCGAGGAGGCCATCGGGTCGTCCGAGGAGGAGATCCTCTCCCGCGAGCAGGACGCCAAGCAGCGCATCACGCACGCCGTCCAAGCGCTCCCCGCGGCACAACGAGCTCGCGACGATTTCCACGACCTGCGCGTGCGCGCGGAAGAGGACGAGAAACGCCTGCGCGGGACCCTGGCGGACCAGGAGACGGCAGTCATCGACACCGGCAGCGCTCTGCGCGGGGCTCTCGGCCGACCGGAGGTGGTGCTCGGTGCCGGCCTTGACCGGTCCTCGCTGCCCGAGTACATGTCGGACGATCCCGGCACGGACGTGCGCAGCCGTCTGCGAGCGCTTCGGGCCCTCGCCGACGCCGTGGAACAGGCCCTCGGCCGCCCGAAGGGCGAGGTGTCGGACAGCACCCTGCTCAACCGCCACACCGATCTGCGCGACCAACTGGCTGGCGGATTCGACGCGCAGCTGGAGGAGCGCGACGGAATCAAGGTGTGCCGCTTGGTCGACGACCACGGGTCTCATGACGTCGCATCCGTGGGCGAGCGGATCGCGGTTCAGGCCGCGGAGGCCCGGGGGCGGCTCACCGAGCGCGAACGTGAGGTCTTCCAGCGGTTCCTGACCGGTGAGCTCGGCGACCACCTCTCGGCACAGGTCATCACCGCGGCGAACCTGGTCGCGGCTCTCAACGACACCCTGAAGACCGTACGCACATCCCATGGTCTCGGTGTCGAGCTGCTGTGGAAGCTGGACGAGGACGTGGACGCGGATGTGCGTGCGGCCGTCGAGCTGCTGCGCAGTCCGTCGAGCCTCAGGACTCGCGACGAGACGGAGCAGCTGCGCGAGGTGCTGCAACGCCGGATCGAGGACGCCCGCCGCGCCGACCCCTCAGCGGGTTACGCCGCCCATCTGCGGACCGCGCTGGACTACCGCGACTGGTTCCGCTTCCACACCTTCGTGGTCGAGGACGCGGCCCCGGGCCGCCGTAGGAAGCTCACCGGGCGGACCGGTCTCAGCCAGGGTGAACAACGAGTCCTCTCCTACCTCGTGCTCTTCGCAGCGGCAGCCGCCCACTTCACCAGCCTCGCCGAGTCGGCACCGCACGCGCCACGCCTGATTCTCCTGGACGACGCCTTCGCCAAGGTCGACGAACCCACCCACGGCCGGCTGGGCCGTATCCTCGTCGACCTCGATCTCGACTTCGTCCTCACCAGCGAGCGGCTCATGGGCAACTGGCCCGAGGTTCCGTCCCTGCACATCTACGAGTGCCTCCGTGATCCCCATGCGCGCGGGGTGGCCACACTGCACTACACCTGGAACGGTCGGCACCGGCGTCTGGTGTCCGTATGAGCGGGCTGCCCGCCGCGACGCGCGACTGGCTGACGGGACCTGGGCTCACCCGCCTTTGGCAGGGGGCACGTAAACGCCTGGAGAGCAACGGCGTACAGGCCACGGGTTCGCTCCGGCTGACCGCGATGAACGCGCAGGAACGCAACGACCTTTCTCTCCTGCTGGGCAAACCCCTCACAGGTGCCGCCGTGACCGTACGGCTCGACGTGCTCGACGCACGGCTACGTGCTTCGGCCGCCGGACTCGGCCTAAGACAGACCCTGGAGGAACTCGGCCCGCCACTCACCGACCGCCGTGCCGCCCGCGCGGACGTGGCCGCACGGCGGGAACAGGTGTGGTCGTCCCTTGCTTCGTCACTGGACGCCTCCCCGCTCGCCGGCCAGGAATGGCCGCGGCAGTGGTACGACCTGCTGCGCCGTGCCGGTGTTCCGAGAGGAGTGACGCCCGAAGCTGCGGTATGGACACTCCAGCAGGCGGTCCAGGTCCTCACCGCTCTCCTCGGACCCGAAGGACCCGAACGCAACGGCACACGTGGCCGAGGAGAACTCGCTGCCATGACGACCGGCTCCGCGCACGGCCTGGACGACGGCACTTGGCTCGCACGCCTCGTTCAACGCGGTGTCGCCCTCGCCCATGGCACCGAGTTCCCCGACGACGCGGCCGGTCGACGCGCACTGTGGCGGCTGGTGTCCGTCACGCCGGACGAGGTCTCCAGCACGGTGCTCACCTACGGGCTGCGGCCCGACGGCGAGGGCTGGCGGGAGCGTGCTCTGCGGGAGCGGGCTGACCATCACGCCGAAGTTCACGTCACCCCACGCGACCTGCATGATCTTCGGCTGCAACTCCCCGCCGCAACGCTCATCCACATCTGTGAGAATCCGCGCGTGGTGGAAGCTGCGGCGGACGCGGCCTGCGTCCAGCCCCTCGTGTGCACTTCCGGCAGCGCCGCCACCGTGGTCTTCACGCTTCTCGACGCCCTCGCCGCCACAGGCTGCCACTTCGCGTACCACGGCGACTTCGACTGGCCGGGGATCGCTCTGGCCAACCGGGTCACCCGCCGCTACGAAGCCCGGCCGTGGCGCATGGGCACCGCGGACTACGAGCACCTGGCCGCTCGCAGCCAGGCTGAGGGCATCCCTCAGTTGGCGCTCGACGGCCATCCGGTCAGCGCGGACTGGGACCCGGATCTCGCCCCTGCCATGACCGCCCTCGGCGTCGCGCTCCATGAGGAGGCGACCCTCGACCTCTTGGTGGACGACCTGTCACGCCGGGCGTAGGGACATCGACGCCTCCGTGCCGGCGTCTGGGAGCCATCTGGGAGCCGACCCGCTCCCCGAGCCCCTTCTACACCACCCGAAACCGTTTCTCTCCAACACCCTGACCAGGCAAAACACCAAACTACCCGGTGTGCATCTTGAGCGAGCCTCATTCGGGACGAAGAGGTCGTGGGTTCAAATCCCGCCACCCCGACAGCCGAAACAGCAGATCAGCCACCAGACGAAGATGTCCGGACGCTCGGGTGTCAGCACGAAGGCGAACTGGTCGCCACCACCGTTGCGGCCGAAGAACAGCAGCGGATCAAAGGGCATGTACAGTCCCGGGAACGTATCAGGAGCCCAGAACAGCAGGTTCTGTTCCACGATCCGATCCAGAGACCAGACGACGTCCTTCGCGTAGGCGCCGACTACCCCGTCGGTCTCCAGTAGCAGAGCTGTCAACTGGGCCGGCAAGCCTCGGCCGAGCCGCTGCTCCGCCGCAGCGAGAGCGGTCCTGTCCACAGGCGGTCGAAATGTCACGCCGCAGAGCCCCGGTAGCGGCTTCTCTCCACACAAGCGCAGCCTATTCGGCAGGACGAGCCATCCCGAGCGCAGGCGCCGTACAGCAACCCTCGCACCCCCGGCAAAGCTCAGCGGCCATCGTGCCCATAGTTCGCATCGAGGAGGCCACAGGGCGTGCCACTTCCGTGCCAGAACGGGCGGGGACTCACGGGCAATCAAGGTTCCCCAAGGCGCGCACGGCCCTACGCCGCCCAAGGCAGGGATTCCCAGGTCAGGCCCAGAGTCCCCCAACCTCGCTCCTAAAGCGGGCGTCGCACTTCGAATCCTGCCGGGGACGCCATCAGGACTGGGTAGATGCTCAGACGGGGATCACGCCAGGGTGACGTGCATGCCGCCCTCGGCTAGGACGTTGAGGACCTCGGCGAATAGGTCGTAGGACTGACCGTCCGGGGTCAGGGTCCGGGACAGGTACGTGCGTGCGGTCCCTGCGTTCCACCAGAGCAGGGTTGCGGGGGCGGTGTAACCGAAGGTGCCGCGCAGGCAGTCGTCGAGGGCGGCCAGACAGCCGCCGAAGTAGCCACCCGGCCCGTTCACCGCCTCCCCAAGCGCCAGATAGAGGCCCGGTTCGTCGGCGATGTGTCGGCCGTCGAGTTCGTAGGCATGACCAGCCGGCCGGTCGCGGTGAGAGCGTCGGCATGCCCGCTCACGGACGAGATCGAGCCAGGCCCCGCGGCGCCGGGTGTCGAGGCCCGCCCAGGCACCCAGGGTGTCCGGCGGCCCGACGAGCCACCGCTCCCAGATGGGCCGGGCGAATTCGGGAACGGGGGTGAAGAACTGCCCGTCAAGCTCCAGGTCGATCAGATCTGTCCCGTAGGAGGATGGGCGCCAAGAGCGGACTTGGGTCCACAGCAGCCGATCGGTGAGCGTCTCGCCCTGGGCGTCCTGTATCTCCAGGGCGGCCTCCTCCAGGTCCATCGCCCGCCGGGTGCCCTTCATCAATGCGGCTCGTAGCCGATCACCCTGGGCAAGTCCCCGCAGGACGAGCAGGGGCGCGGCTTGCTCGGCCGGCAGAACGCGGGTGAATTCCCGACAGGAGCCCAGCCACCGATGCCCGTCGTGCAGTCGGACACGACCCAGGTGTCCCTCAGGCGGACCTTCGTAGTCGTCCAGGCCAGTGAGCACGAGACTGCCGGTCCCCGAGAGCTGTCCTGGGGTCTTCGCGTCCTCCAGCAGCCAGGGATCAAGTGCATCGTCGTCCGGCACCATCCACACCCGGCTGCCGACCCAGCCCCCGACCTGGGCACCTTCCGGCACCCAGCCGAACAGTTCATACGTCCCGCGCCGGGGCTCCCCAAAGAGTCCGTCTACTGCGGCGCACACGCCCCAGACGTCGCCGCGCTCCGTCTCCGTCAGTCTGTACCGCCCGTGCCTGCGATGGTCCCAGTCCTCACGCACGGTGGTAATCATGCCCGGACCAGGCTTTCACGACGAATCTATTTGCCCAGTCGGTCAAGGTGCCTCAAACAGCGTCTGACCTCAGCGTAGGCAGCCTGGGTGAGTGTCTAACTGCGTGACAACGCATGCGAGCAGCGGCGAACAAGCCCGGATGTCTGCGAACCGTCAGTGCAGGTGATAGCCACACCGGCCCACGGCAGCGTCCCCACCCAAGTTGCTTCGGGACGAAGAGGTCGTGGGTTCAAATCCCGCCACCCCGACGCTGGTCAGAGGCCAGGTAGTAAATTTACTACCTGGCCCTTGTCGTACCCAGGGGGCCAAACAATCGAGCGTCCGGCCTCTTCCTGGTGGAGGAGTTGTCCGGCAGGTGCGGCAGCGGTGGTCATGCGCGGGGTTCCGGGGGCGGTGGCCCCGTTCCTGTCAGGTCCACTACCTCCGCCGACTACCTTGTCAGGGGCATGATCGAGGTAGCGGAGAGGGGTAGCGGCAGCGGTCTGATGCATGTGCCGGTTAGATGGGGGCGTGCCGAAGAGCGATGACTACGAGAGAACCAGCGTCAGACTGACCACGTGGGGATGCCTTGCTGGATTCGTGCTGGCTCTCGCCGTTCCAGTGGGGATCTTCGCTGCTGTCGTGCTCTTCGGGATGCCGACCCCGTAGGCCGCTACCGACCTCGGCCGTCAGGGCGCGGGCCAGGTGGCGGATAGGGCGTCACGGCAGCGGATGCGGAGTGCCGATCCGCTCCCGGTTCCGGCGGGGGGCGGGCAGTAGCGCTGCCACGTGTCGTGAAGATCTGTCGCGTAGTAGCCCTTCATGACGTTTCCGCCTGCCTTGATGTTGCGGGCCGTGATCGGGGGATGTCCGCGGTCATGTACTCCGCAGCATCCTCGGCAGCCCGCGGGCATCGAGCGGCTTGCCGCTCATGTCCGCCCACGGCGGCTCTTCGAGGCTGTCGTTGAACGCGTAGTCACGCAGGTCCGTGAGCAGGCTGGTACCGATGCTGCCCTCGTCGCTGCTCTTCGCGGCGTCGACCAGCTGTGTGCACGCGGTGCGAGCCCGTTCCGCTCATGTGCCGCCCGCAGCGTCAGCCACGGCGAGCAAGGGCTCCCACACGTCCGCCGGACGATCGCTGATGCCCTCATCCGCCACCATCCCCAACTCCGCCTGACCTTCAGGACACCGACCGAGCGATCGGCCCGCTGGACGCGGGCCTCGTCGACGAACGCGGCTACTGGGGGCAGCGGCAACCTCGACCTTCCGGTCGCCGGGCCATGAAGGCAACCGTCCGCGTGTCCGACATCGACCAGAACACCGTGACGATCCGCCAGTGAGCATTCTGTCTACCGGTGTTCGGGATTCTCGTGGTCGCGGTGACGGCCGGCGTCCAGGCGGTGCGTTGGTTGCCGTGGGCCCGCCGAGGTCCTTCAGTGCCCGGGTCAGGTGGAGCAGGTGAAGTCGTTGTCCGGGGCGCCCGGTCCGGGGCCGGCCCCGCCGATCCATCCGGCGTCCGCCTGGGGAGGGATGGTGTACCCCAGGTGTTGCAGGCTGTGGAGGACGTTCATGGCGCAGTGCTTGACGCCGTCCTCGTTGCCGGTGATCAGGCAGCCGCCGGCCCTGCCGTAATAGGCGTACCGGCCGGCGTCGTTGAGCAGGCTGGAGCAGGCGTAGAGGCGTTCGATCACCCGCTTCATCACGGAGCTGTTGTCGCCCAGCCAGATCGGGCCGGCGAGCACGAGGATGTCGGCCGCCAGGACCTGCCGGTACAGGTCCGGCCAGGCGTCCCTCTCCCAGCCGTGTTCCCTCATGTCGGGCCAGACCCCGGTGGCGATGTCGTGGTCCACCGCCCGGACGACGTCGACTCGCACCCCCTGCGCGTCCATGACGGCGGTGCTGCGGTCGATCAGGCGTTGCGTGCCGCTCGCGCCAGCGGCACCCGGTTGCTCGTCACGAACGCGGACGAACCCGCCCGGTCGATCCTGGATCAGCTGGGTATCGCCCGCGTACTGGCAACCCAGCCGGCCGGCGGAACCTGATCGGCGCGGTCAGACCGGACGCCCTCCGGCCGGGCGGTCCTCCGGGGTGTGGCCGCTGCGAGGCCGGGGCACGCTGCCCATCTCCAGGGTGAAGGGCACCGGGTCGCTGTCGGATCCCCGGACCATCGCGTGCATCTCCCACACGCCGGAGCCGTCTCGGACGAACTCGGCCACGGTGGTGGCGGTGGAGTCGGCGACCTGCGTGAAGTCGTCCGCCAGCAGTTCGGTGTAGTGCTGGACGACCAGCACCCCGGCGTTGTGGATGTCGGCGAAGGTCCGGCGTCCGCCGTCCTGGTGGATGACCACCCCCACCACGACCCGTCCGTAGGCGGCCGCGAGGCGGTCGAACTCCAGCACCATCACCTCGACGTAGCCGAAGCCCTGGCCGGTCTGACTGTGCCGGGTCATGTTGATGGTGCCGTCGGGTGACCGGCTGTCGTAGTGGACGATGTACTCCGGCCGCCCGTGGGAATCGTCTGCGGAATAGGTCGCGGCGACGATGTCGAGATGCCGGGGCGGTTCCCCGAAGGGACTCGGGTCCCATTTCAACCGCACCTCGACCTTGCCGAGTCCCCCGCCGACGCTGCTCACCGGATGTCGCCTCCCGCACCGGACCACTGGGAACCCAGTCGGCCCCCACCCGTGAAGTATGGCCTGTGACCAGCGACTTGATGCTTCCTTGACGCCCTTCTCGAGGAGCGGTGTGAAGGGGTTGGACATGGCTCACCCGTGACATGACGTCGGACGACCGCCGTCCTGCTGTCCCGCGCCACCGGGGGGCCACGTCAGAGTGGCCGCAGGATGGTCCCTGGTGGGTGAGAGGGCGGCAAAGCAGCGGTGTCCGCTCGTCCACTGGTCCGTGACGGTGAGGGCGACGTCGGCGGTGATCCTTTGGAGCGCCGGTCGTCCGAGCCGCGCCCAGGGAAAAGTTGGACCGCCCTGGCCGTGCACGTTCTCGAACCGGGCGGTGCACTGCTCCTCCACGTCATGGGGGTCGACCTCGACGACGAGGCACCCGGTGGGGACGATCAGGTCGCCGCAGCGACGCAGCAGGCCACGTGGGTCGCCTCCGATGCCGATGTTGCCGTCGATGAGCAGCACCGTCCGCCAGCTTCTCTCGGCCGGCAGCCGCTCGAAGACCGACCGGTGCAGTGCCAGGCCGCCCAGGGCGGTGGTCAGGGCGACCGCACGAGGTGTGATGTCGACACCGAGGGCGAAGACTCCCTGGCGCAGGAGCGCTCTGCACATGCGGCCCGGCCCGCAGCCGATGTCGAGAACCGGGCCCGCGCAGCGTTCCAGCACGGTCCTGTCGGCCCCCGTGGGCTGTTCGTGCCAGCGGTGGACCGGTACCCGGATGCGGCGCCCGTCGTCCAGCCGCAGGTAGACCGGTTCCCGGCCGGGCCGCAGGGCGAGGGCGTAGGGGTCCTCCTCGGCGTCGTACAGCTCCTCCTCGTCCGTTGTCACGCGACTGTTCCGTGTCCGGCCGGGAGGTGGCCCTCGTCGTCGCCAGGCCGGTGCGTACGGCGCAGTCGGACGGCCAGGGCGACCGCGGAGGCCGCGAAGAGCACGCCGGTGATCGCCGGCCGCCGGGCGGGGGAGACGCCGTCGGACAGACCGGTTCCACCGGGGTGGGGCGCCGCCAGACGGAGGAGGAGCGGGAACCAGACCAGGAGCGGACCGGACAGGAACGCGGGAACCCGCAGGTGGTCGATCCACCGCACCACCGGTCTGTCGGCGGCGTCGGCTCGGTGCCGCAGTACGGAGAGGGCCGACAGGTCGGCCAGCGAGTACAGGGGCAGCGGGATGCGGTCGTGGAGGACGGCCGCGCCGACGAACCAGATCGCCACCGCCCAGGGCTGGACGGCGAACAACCGCACCATGGCGTAGCCGGTCAGGGCGAGCGAGGCGAGCAGGACGAGCGGGTGCAGAGGTCCTGAGCCGTACCAGCGGACGAATCGTGTCATGGCCACGTCCTGAAGGTGAGCCGATGGACCCACTTGGTGTTGTTCACGCCTGGCTGCTGGGACATCGCCAGGAGCTGCTCGCGGGTGAGGATCCGCGGCGCTCCGCGTCCGTGCACCTCCAGCCGCCGGGTAGGTCCGGCGAGGGCGGGGGTGATGCCGGCCTTCGCCGCCGCCTTGTTGATCCGGAAGGCGTTCGGGCCGCTGCCTGGGTCGCGGGTGTGCGGCGCGAGCAGCACGGCGGCGCGCAGCCGCCCGCCGATGCACTGCCCTGCGGTCGCGACCAGGAGCAGCAGTGATCCCGCACTCACCATGCCGCGTGCGCCGCGGCGGGTCATCGTCGGCAGCGCGGGGGCGGCCGCCACCAGGCCGTCGGGGGCGGGCGGTTCGGGCACGGTGCGGGCGAGGTCGGTGCGCAGTTCGGTCCGCAGGCTGCGCGAGCGCAGGGTCCGCGTCAACCGGCCGAGTCTCAGGCACACGTGGACGGCGAAGGCGGCGATGAACACCCAGGCGCCGTAGAAGTGCAGACGGTAGAACGGGCCCGGGAAGAGGTAGTACAGCTCGATGTTGAGGATGCCGGTGACGAACTCGAAGATGACGCCACCGACCAGCATCAGCAGGCACAGCCGCTGCAGGCCGTGGGCGACGGAGCGGGCCGGCAGCCATGCGAACAGCTTCGGGATCACCGACCACAGCTTGGCAAGCGGCACCGGGACGAGGACCACGCCCAAGGTCACGTGCACGCCCTGGAGCAGCCGGTAGAGCCAGTAGGGATGTGTGGGCGAGGCGAAGAGGCAGAAGCCCAGGACGCCCTTGTCGGGGGTCTCGTCGTCGAGGGAGCTCAGGTCGGAATTGCAGGCGGCGCAGGAGAGCAGTCCGGTGATGAACAGCACCGGAACACCCATCAGTAGGACCAGGCCGAACACCGAGGTCAGCCAGGGTCCGCGGATCGGGCTGCGCCGGAATCCGGGGCGGAACGGCCCCGGAGGCGGCGGCAGCCGGCCTACACGCGGTGCCGTCGCACGAGCCCGGGCACGACCCGCGGCCACGCCTGCGACCGTGGCGACACGTACGCGCTTCAGCCGCTTCGGCGCCGACCTCTCGTCCGGTCTCCTTCGCCGCGGCCCATCGGCCGGGGCCGGACCCGACGGCCGTCCGCCACCTGTCATCGGCCGTCGCCTCCAGTCTTCGAGCCGCATGCGCAAAGGGACGGCTCTGAATGCCGTGACCCGTGCCGGAACAGACAGGACACCTACAAGCTGGCACAGCTCAGGCGGGCTGTCCGGGCCCGGGGTGCCAACGGGTGTCCGTCTCCAGCCGAACGGCGGAACCACCGCCTCGCTGATCTCCAGGCACCCGCGACTCGTGGCCGGGCAGCGGCTCGGGGACGTCGTCGGCCTGAGGGAGATCCCGGAGCGGATCTCGGTCCGCTTCTCCCCTACCTGAGTGGCAGTGCGGTCGCCGGTGTCCGTGGCGGCGCGTCACCCCGAGGAGCAGACCGGGCGGGTGGACCACGACGTGCCGCCTGCGCCCGTTGATCAGCTTTCCGCCGTCGAAGCGACGGCTGTCGGAGCCGACGGCCGCGTCCGCCTTGACGGACCGCGAGTCGACCACGCCGGCCGTGTGCTCCGTGTCGCGCCCCTCCCTCGCGCGGATTCCTGGGCGCGGCCGGTCATGGCGCTCCTTGACGGGCCAATGGTCGCGCCGGCGGCGGAAGAACGCGTGGACACGGTCCCACGGCGGGCAGTCGGCGGGCATCGCCGGCCGCTTGACGCCGTTGTCGACGAGGTGGCCGATCACGTCCTCGACCGGGAGCGGTAACACTTGCAAAGGCCCTCGGAGCTCTGCGGGCCCACGACACGGACACGCTCGAGGCCCTCGCCGACCCCAACGTCCGCGACGCTCGCCTGCGGGTTGAACCGGACGACGGCGGTGCGCGGTTGCCCGAAGTCACCCCCGGCCAGAGGCAGGATGAGGAGGACTCCGCGCGGGTGAGCGAGCGAGCGGCTGGAGTGCTGCGGCTCCTGGAGGAAGGCGATCCGGCCGTCATCGCCCAGTTCGTCAGGTTGGCGGTCATCGACTCCGGGGGCACCTGCCGGCGGCGCGGCATCGAAGCCGCCACGCGGTGGCGGCTCGAGACCGGCAGCCCCGAACTGCGGGTGCCCTACACCTTTGTCACACCCGCATACTGGCAGGGGATCGGCACCCCCCTTGGGAGTACGGGCCGCAGATCAGCGCCGCTCCTGTGCCGCGGGAACGCTGCAGCCGGAGCGTGTGGCCGAACTCCGGGCGCTGGGAGTGGTGTGGCCGGTGTACGACACCGCGTGGGAAGAGGGCCTGATCGTGGCCCGCGCATACGCGGCCGCGTCCGGCTGGATGCCGCTCCCGCCGACCTCCGCAGTGTGGAAGGGCTGCCCGATCGGGACATGGGTCGAGAACCAGCGCCCCGCCGCCCGCAAGGCACGGGAGAACACCGAACGACGCACAGCGGGTGAGACCGTCTTCTACGCCGGGGAACTGCCACAGGACCGGCTGGTGGCCTTGGACGCGATCGATCCAGGGTGGTGCCCCTCCTGCGACATCGGCCGGCAACGCTGCTTTTGTGCCTCGCCCATGCCGACGTGTAGGCCGGCGGGACACTGTCGGCGCCCGCAGACCAGGTCATCGTCCAGGGCGAGGAGCTGGGAGCCTGGGCAGCCGCGCAGCGGCACGGTTGGGACAGACTCCTCCCCGCCCAGCAATGGCTGCTGAGCAACGCACTTGGAGTGGAGCCGGCGGCCGGGGAAAACCGGTCCGCGGGCCGCTCCCAGAGCACCGCGTGGGCGCGGAACATCGCTGCCGCCCGGCAGTTCGGTCCCGCCAGGGGTATCTGACCGTGCCCCGCAAGCACATCGAGGACGTCGAGGGCGACCCCGTGAAACCGGGCGCGTTCATCAGCAACGTCCGCCGCCGCGCCACGAGGCTGAGTGCCCAGCGACGCGCCCACCTCGACGAACTCGGGATGAAGTGGTAACCGGATTCAGCATCCAGGGGTGATCCATGAGCCGCCGCGCAATCCCCACCGCGGCGGCGGGCGGCGAGGCGGGGAAACTCTCGCCACCGGGCAGCGGTCTGTGCCCAGGAACCCCCGGAAGAGCTCGCCCACGTCGGCCCGGCCAAAGCCCCCTACCGGCCTCTTCCTTGAAGTGCGCGTCCAGGACCGCGTCCCGGGCTCCCTGGCGACGGCCTGGTTCACGGGGCGCGTGACTCCTCGTCCGCAGCGTGCACGGCGCCCCCCGGCGCCGACATGGATATCAAACAGCGGTGAGCGTGATGCGCGACGATTGTTGCATTTACTGCAACTCGAAGGCACCATCACGCCGACGGATGGCGCGCGCCGCAACTGATCACCCCTGGACAGGCGTTGACGCTCGCCCTCGGCGCTCGCCCCGATTCCTCACCCATCCCCTTCGCCTCGCCGGGCTTTGATGCCTGCATTCGGGTGGACTGCACGCCGCAAATACCTGCCGAACGGCCGCACCCTCACAAAGAACTCGTAACGTCAGCGGAAATGACGGTGGTTCGGACTCCGGCACCGTCGGCACCGCCGTGGTCTTTTCGGTGTCGATCACCTGCCCGGGATCAGCCACATCCTTGATCCTTCACTATTTATGCGAGATGTGAAAAAATGAAACGCAGGCGATTGTGGGCGGGGATCGGCGGCGCGGCGGCGATTGCGGCCGGGGTGATCACCTGGGCGGTTCAGTCCCACTCCGCAACGGCACCTGAATCCGAGTCCAATTTGGTGACCAAACGGACTCAGGATGCCAATACGCTTTTCCAGGCCGCCCTGCTGCAGGAGAAGTACCAGGACCTCCAAGGTGCGGCCAGAACCTATCAGCGGGTGCTGGAGCTCGAACCCAACAACAAGCTGGCCTGGTACAACCTGGGCGTCCTCGCGCAACGGGACGGCAGGACGGCCGTGGCTCGTGACGCCTACGACAAGGCGCTGAAGATCGACCCGAAGTACGCCTCGGCCCTCTACAACGAGGCGGTCCTGCTGAAGGCGAGCGACACCGACCACGCCGTCAGACTCCTGAAGCGCGCCATCGCCGCCAGTCCCCGGGCCGCCACGGCCCACCTCCAGCTGGGCTGGATCCTGACGCAGAAGAAGCACGACGACGAGGCCGAGGACGAGTTCCGCAGCGCCGTCGCGGCCGACCCCTCGCTGTACTCCCAGGTCCCGGAACAGTTCCAGGACGACGTAACCCCCACTCCGACATCGAGTCAGGCAGGTACCAACGGATGACATCGACCGCGACGCCCAGGTTCTCCGTCTTCACCCCCAGCCACCAGCCCCGCTTCCTCGACGAGTGCCTCAAGTCCCTTCAGGCGCAGACCTGTGCGGACTGGGAGTGGATCGTCGTGCTCAACAACGGCGCCCGGTGGCGACCCGAACGGCACGACGAACGGGTCCGGATCGAGATCGCGGACAGCATCCGCGGCGTCGGGGCGGCGAAGCGCAGGGCCTGCGAACTGGCGCGCGGTGAGATCCTCGTCGAACTCGACCACGACGACCTCCTGGCGAAGGCATGCCTTGCTGAACTGGCCAAGGCGTTCGACGCGCATCCCGAGGCCGTCCTCGTGTACAGCAACACCGCGCAGATCACCGAGGACGGCAAGCGGGACGAGAGCCGCTTCAACGAGGCGCACGGCTGGAAGTACGAGGATGTCCGCGTCGACGGCCGCAAGCTGCTCCAGTCGCTCGCCATGGACCCGACGCCGCACAACGTCTCCTACATCTGGTACGCGCCGAACCACGTACGGGCATTCCGTAAGGAGAGCTACGAGAAGGCCGGCGGGTACGACGCCACGCGTACGGTGCTGGACGACCAGGACCTGATGTGCCGGCTGTTCCACCTCGGCGACTTCCACCGCATCGCCCGCTGTCTGTACCTGCAGCGGATGCACCCCGCGAACACCCAGCGCGACCCGGAGATCAACGCACACATCCAGCGTGAGACGGTCGCCCTGTACGACAAGTACATCGAGGCCAACGCGCTGGCCTGGACGCACCGGCGTGAACTGCTCGCACTGGACCTCGGCGCGGCGCACCGCAAGCCGCCCGGCTACCTCGGCGTGGACCAGTACCCCGGTGAGGGCGTTGACATCGTCGCGACCCTGCCCGGAAAGCTCGACCTTCCCGACAACTCGGTCGGTCTGCTGCGGGCGGTGGACTTCCTCGAGCACGTGCCGGCGAAAGTGCCGCTGATCAACGAGCTGTACCGGCTGCTGGCACCCGGCGGCATGCTCCTCACCATGACGCCCAGCTCCGACGGCCGCGGCGCGTACCAGGACCCGACCCACCTCGCTTACTACAACGAGAACTCGTTCTGGTACTACACGGACAACCAGTACCGCGCCTTCGTGCCCGAGATCGAGGCCAGGTTCCAGTCGTCACGTCTGGTCACCTACTTCCCCACCGAGTGGCACTCCCGGAACAACATCTCCTATGTCGTCGCCAACCTCATCGCGATGAAGGACGGCGCCGAGCGGTGCGGAGGACCGCTGCTGGTCTGACGCCGGTGCACGCGAAAAGGTGCCCTGCGGACCGTCAGGTCCGCAGGGCACCTTTCCTTTCTCTCCGTCCGGGAGTCGCTCGGCGATCAGGCCGACGGCCGTGGGCCGTTACTGCGCGCCGCTTCGGCCGGAGCGGCGAAGGGGTGCTCGGCGAGGGCCGCGGCCGGCTGGTCGTCCCATCGCGTGAGGACGGCGAGTGCGCAACGGGCCCAGTCGCCGTAACCCAAGATCCCGAACGCCGGGCGGGCCGCCCGGCGCGGGAACGCCTCCGAGCCGACGGGCGGAGCCGTTCCGGGTCGAGGCCCGCGAGGCGGAAGGTCTCCCGCGCCGGGCCGTACCACGTGGTGCGGCCGTCCGCCGTGCCGTGGTGGATGCCCGCCGGCGCCCGCACGGCCGAGCGCGGCCGGCTGCCGGGCGAGCGCGCGGGACCAGGTGGGCCGGCCGTGCTGGCCGGCCACCACGTCCGCCAGCTTGCCGCGCCCGTAGGCGTTGACAGGACCTGCCGGCGCGTCCTCGGAGCAGGGCTCACGGCTGTCGTCCGGGAACACGTAGTCGGTGGAGACGTGCAGCAGGAGCGCACCGCTGTCCGCACAGGCCAGTGCCAGGTGGCGGACAGTGGTGCCGTGCACGGCCGTGGCCGCCGCCCCGGACCGCTCGGCGCCGTCGACGTCCGTCCAGGCGGCACAGCTGACGACCACACGGCGGCCCCTGACGACCGCGCGGACGGCGGTCGGGTCGGTGATGTTCAGCTCGGCACGACCCGCATCAGTCACCACGGCGTCCGGACGGGCGGCGAGTTCGGCCGGCCTGTCCTGCCCGTCCGCGGGCGCCGGTCACCAGCCATCCGGTGCTCACCGCAGCCCCGCGCTCTCCTTGAGCGGCGCCCACCAGGAGCGGTTTTCGCGGTACCAGGAGACCGTGGCGGCCAGGCCCGCGGCGAAGTCCACTTGCGGCTCGTACCCGAGCTCTTCGCGGATCTTGCCGTCGTCCAGCGAGTAGCGCAGGTCGTGGCCCTTCCGGTCGGCCACCCGCTCGACCCGGTCCCAGCCCGCGCCGACCGCGTCCAGCAACAGACCGGTGAGCTTGTGGTTGCTCAGCTCGGTCCCGCCGCCGATGTGATACACGTCCCCGGCCCTGCCGCCCTGCAGGACCAGGTCGATGCCCCGGCAGTGGTCGGATACGTGCAGCCAGTCGCGGATGTTGCGGCCGTCGCCGTACAGAGGGACCTGCTTCCCGTCGAGCAGGTTGGTGATGAAGAGCGGGATGACCTTCTCGGGGAACTGGTAGGGCCCGTAGTTGTTGGTGCACCGGGTGACGACGACGTCCAGGCCGTGGGTCCGGTGGTAGGCGAGCGCCAGCATGTCGGAGCCGGCCTTCGACGCGGAGTACGGGGAGTTCGGCGCGAGCGGCCACGTCTCGGGCCAGGAGCCCTCGCCGATGGAGCCGTACACCTCGTCGGTGGAGACGTGGACGAAGCGGCCGACGCGGTGTCGGTGGGCCGCGTCCAGGAGCACCTGAGTGCCCACCACGTTCGTACGGACGAACGGGCCCGCACCGTGGATGGACCGGTCCACATGCGACTCGGCGGCGAAATGGACCACCGCGTCCTGGGCCGCCATCACCTGGTCGACCGCGTCCGGGTCACAGATGTCGCCCTGGACGAACGTGAAACCCGGGTGCCCCGCCACGGGAGCCAGGTTGGCCTCGACCCCTGAGTACGTGAGTTTGTCGAGGACGGTGATCCGTGTCCTCGGCTCGGACTTCAGCCGTCGGCGGACGTACTCCGAGCCGATGAATCCGGCGCCGCCGGTCACGAGAATGCGCATGGCTGTCTGTCTTTCTCGCCGTCCGGAGTGCGGCGCGTTCCTGGCAAGCCGGACCGGCTGAGGTCGGTGTCGTAGGACTCGGCGTCGAGCGCGTGGCGGCGCCGGAAACGGGGCGGAACGCGCCGGCGCCCCGAGGCCGAAGCCTTGGGGCACCGAAGCTCGTCCGAACCGGGGTGGGCGGTGGTACGCGTGTACCACCGCTCACCTTGCGGTGGTCACGGACTGCAGATCACGTACGCCGTGAGCGTCGAGCCGTCGTTGCTGGTGGCCTGCCACCCAATGGCGGGGGAGCCGCCGATCGGGGCACTCTGGCTCGCGGCGGAGGTGGCCGTGGCGTCCTGATATCCACCGCCGAGAGCCGACTGGCCGATGGGGCAGGTGGCGGTCGACTGTGCTCCCTGGGCTCCGGTCACGACGGTGGTGCTGACCGCTCCCTGGGAGCCTTGCGTTCCCTGGAAGCCTTGCGTGCCCTGTGCGCCCTGCGAACCGGTGGCGCCGGTGCCACCCTGCGGACCCGTGGGGCCGGTGGCACCCGTGGTGCCGGTGGCACCCTGCGAGCCCTGAGGGCCGGTGGCGCCGGTCAGGCCGGTCGATCCCGTGGCACCCTGCGCGCCGGTGGGTCCAGTCGCACCCGTGGCGCCCGTGGCGCCCGTGGTGCCCTGGAAGCCCTGCGAACCCTGGACACCCGGGTCACCCTGCGAGCCCTGAGGACCAGTGGCCCCGGTCTCACCCTGGAAGCCCTGGAAGCCCTGGAAGCCCTGCGAACCCTGGAAGCCCTGGGAACCCTGGACACCCGTGTCACCCTGCGGGCCCTGAGGACCAATGTCCCCGGTCGCACCCTGGAAGCCCTGGAAGCCCTGGAAGCCCTGCGAACCCTGGACACCCGTGGCACCCTGCGAGCCCTGAGGGCCAGTCGCCCCGGTCAGACCGGTCGACCCCGTGGCACCCTGCGGGCCCATGGGACCAGTCGCACCCGTGGCACCGGTGGCTCCCGTGTCACCCTGCGAGCCCTGAGGACCGGTGGCCCCGGTCAGACCGGTCGACCCCGTGGCACCCTGCGAGCCCTGAGGGCCGGTGGCCCCGGTCAGACCGGTCGACCCCGTGACACCCTGCGGGCCCATGGGACCGGTCGCACCCGTGGCACCGGTGGCTCCCGTGTCACCCTGCGAGCCCTGAGGCCCAGTGGCCCCGTTGTTGCCCTGGAAGCCCTGCGGACCCTGGACACCCGGGTCACCCTGCGAGCCCTGAGGGCCAGTGTCCCCGGTGTTGCCCTGGAAGCCCTGGAAGCCCTGGGAACCCTGAGAACCAGTAGCCCCGGTGTCGCCCTGGAAGCCCTGCGAACCCTGAGAGCCCTGCGAGCCCTGAGAACCAGTAGCCCCGGTGTCGCCCTGCGAGCCCTGCGAGCCCTGAGAACCAGTAGCCCCGGTGTCGCCCTGCGAACCCTGCGAACCCTGCGAGCCCTGAGAACCAGTGGCCCCGTTGTTGCCCTGGAAGCCCTGCGAGCCCTGCGGACCAGTGGCCCCGGTGCTGCCCTGGACACCCTGCGAGCCCTGGACACCTTGTGGGCCCTGCGGGCCCTGCGGGCCTCTGTCGCCACGTTGCCCTTGCGGCCCACGGTCATGATCCTGGGAGCTCTGGCCCGACTTCAGCTGCCCCTTGCCCTGGTCGGCGCTCACGGCACCGTTCGGGCCGGGCAGCCCGGCACTGCTGCTCGTGCCGGACCGATGGATCGCATCGGTGATGGCCGCGGCGCTCGGAGCGATATTGAGCACGACGGCAAGCGCGCCCACCGAAACCAGGGTTGCGGATTTCACGCGCGAACTTCGCATTGTTCTGCGGCTCACTGAGAACCTTCCTCGCGAAACTTGGGAAATGGCCACGCCGTATACGCGTGCATCGAGCGCGCTCACCAAACGGCGGCCATCGACAGCGCCATTGTTCACTTCGGGCGATGAAGTAAACAGGAATGAGACCCCGACATAGCCCAACATCACCCGGGTGGCCGCAACGAGTCGAATTAGTTCAAGGCGTCAGAAATTCCGACTCGATGCGCCCCGTTGCCCGCGGGACTTCCGCGATACGCCCTGCCGACCTCGGACGAAGTCGGCACGCCGCGGTGTCGTCGGGCCAGGCACTGCCGGCGACAGGACGAGTGGACCGACCCCGAACTCCCGCTGCGGCACGTACCCTTCCAAACCCTGAGCGGCGACGGCGGAACTGACCTCCAGCGCCATGAAGACGTGGCCCCGGCCGTTCCGGGAGGCACCCGTAGCGGTACGTGCAGCCGTCCAGCCGGACCGCTCCTATTTCCCGGAGCGGGGAAACCAATACGGATGTCCACCACGACCTCCAGGACGGCGCCGCCGACGCATGTCGCATCCTTGGCCCGTCCCAGCGGAACAACGCGTAGCGAATATCGCGGCGATAACCGCAGACGGTGGACACCGCAGGCGTGTCGACCCAGGTCCCTTCGATCCCCACCGGTCACGCGAAACAACGTCCTGCCGTTCCCAGCGCACTCACCATCCGCGCCTTCGGGACATCAGCCGCGCGACTTCGGTAAGGAGAGGGACGCCGTCACACGGAACTCACGGACCGGTGCGCGGCATTTGGAACGGTGCGCACCGTTGTCCCGCCGCGCGGTCCGGTGTCCCCACTGCCTCGTGGGGGTGCCACCAGGTACCGGGACTCCTCCAGCAGACCGAGCAGGTAATCGCCGTATCCGCTCGCGAGCAGCGGCTGGGCCAGCTCCCGGAGCCGGCCGTCGTCGATCAGTCCGGCCCGCCAGGCCGCCTCCTCGACACAGCCGACCTTGAAGCCCTGGCGCTGCTCGATCACCCGGACGAACTCCGACGCCTCGACCATGGAGGAGAAGGTGCCCGTGTCCAGCCAGGCGGTGCCCCGGTCGAGCCGGGTCACGCTCAGTTCCCCGGACTCCAGATAGACACGGTTGAGGTCGGTGATCTCCAACTCGCCCCTGGCGCTGGGCCTGAGGCCGTGCGCGAATTCCACACCTCGGCTGTCGTAGAAATACAGGCCGGGCACGGCGTACCGCGACTTCGGCCGGGCCGGCTTCTCCTCGAGGGACAGTACCCGTCCCTCCTCGTCGAACTCCACGACACCGTAGGCCGAGGGGTTGGCGACCTGGTAGGCGAACACTCTTCCGCCTTTCAGGTCGCCGTAGCAGGACAGCTGTGTGCCCAGTCCGGTGCCGTGGAAGATGTTGTCGCCCAGGATCAGCGCAACCGGCTCGCCGCCGATGAAGTCAGCCCCGAGGACGAGGGCATGGGCGATTCCCTTCGGGCGCTCCTGTGCCACGTATTCCAGCCGCAGGCCCAGCTGGCCGCCGTCGCCGAGCAACCGGCGGAACTGATCCTGATCTTGCGGGGTGGTGACGATCAGGATCTCCCGAATGCCGGCCATCAGCAGTGTGGAGAGCGGGTAGTAGACCATCGGTTTGTCGAAGACCGGCAGGAGTTGTTTGGACACCGAGCGGGTCAACGGCCACAGTCTCGAGCCGGTGCCTCCGGCCAGCAGAATTCCGCGCACGGCATCACCATAGGCGAACTGCCCGCAGATGCACCTTTTCTGCCACGCGTGGCGTACCGGCCGATGCCTTCGGCATCACGAGCGGGGCCCTTTCGCGGCTGCTGTCACGGCGGCCGGCCGAGGCGAAGATCCTCAAAACCGAAGGTCTCCGCCCACCCGGACGCGGCGAACGCTGCGGCACCGCCACCGAGGAAGGACACCCCCCGTCCAGGAACCGAGGGGCGTCGGCCACCCAGAACACGCCCAGCATCAGACCGCGGACCCACTCGGCCCGGACGAATGATGGCCCTCACCCGGCGCGACTGCGGCACTCGCTTGATCCACCCAGGCAGCCCCGTGCTCTCAACAGGTGATGATTCCGATATATGACTTATCGCAAGACTGTACTGGTAATGATCGGCTATGTCCGAGTGTGCAACCTCTGCTCGGCAGAGCTCCCCCAGGCGAACCGCCGGGTCGGCGTCGCACACCCTCAGAGAATGGAGACACGCGAATGAAGTACGGTTCGAGAGCCCTGTTCGCAGTGACCGGAGTGGTCGCCGCCGGGGCACTCTTCGCCTCGCCCGCGGTCGCCCAGAACGCCACTCACGTGGCGGCTGGAGCCAAGTACTCCACTCCCGGAGTCTCGTCCGGGAAGTCGGCGAACCAGAGCGGCCTCAAGAAGGGGCCGGTCGGTACACGCTGCCGCGAGGACGAGCGTGGCTTCGACACCGACATCGTGGCCCTCGGAACCTTCGCGAACACCGAGTTCCGCCTGGTGACGGACGGCAAGGGGAAGGCTTTCCTCAACGACAGCCGAACCCCTGGGGTATGGGCGAACATCGATGCCGTCGCCAACGCCCCGAAGTGCGTGATCGACGCCTCCGTGTCCGCCACCGACAGCAGTGCGCCCAACCCCAACAAGCTCTTCCTCAACGTGGAAACCGACAAGGGGGCGATCTACGAGGCTGTATGCAACATCACCGCGACTCCGTTCAGCGCGTCGAACCTGGGGGCCAGCTGCGGCGCAGGCTTCACTGAACTTCCGGGGACCCCGCTGCCATAACACACTCGTGCCGACCCCGGTTCTTCCGCCCCGGGGTCGGCACACACGATCTACACGATCTTGGACACGGCGTTCGTGACGCTGTCCCGTCACAGGAAGTCGAGGCCGTTGCGGCAACGCGCCACGTACCACTTGTTCAGCCATGGCAAGGAACGCCACTTCGTTCCACGCCGAGGAAATCCTGACGGCACCGGAGTGACATAGGTGCACCGAACGTCGCCAGGGGGCGGAGCATGCCTGCAGTCGACCCTTCTGCGGGCGCCGCCCGAATTCCAACCGCCCTCTGACGGCACCATGGCAGCTCAATGGCCGTCATCCGCGAAGTGATCAAGACTGCAGAACGGCGTCTACGCGCCACGCCCCGAGATCTGACCGAAGCGGCTCACCAGCCGCTCGTACCGACGGAAAGATCCCCCTACAGAAATCTTTTCCGGAAACCTGATATGACTTTTCACTTCACTCTATTTCATTCTCCCTGCCATATGGCTTTCAGACAGGCCGGCCGCCGGATCTTCAGCGGTATGCGACACCAGAGAGCGCAGCCAATGAGGTTCTTCAACTGCACAGGCAGGCGCCACGAAGTGTGTACCATGGCGTGTCGTGAGGATTGCCCTAGAGTCACCCCGCACGCACGCGGTGGCCATGTCGTACCTGCAGTATGTCCTTGAGGGGGACCGGGTCGAGAGAAGGAGGCTGGAGAAGGAATATCCGAATCTCTCCGCCGGCATTGCCGCGCTAGGACTGAAAGCGGTGGACGAGGTCGCGCTTCCCGCCGCTCGGCAAACCGCAGACGTCCGCAAAGAGAAAAGTATCCTGAATTCGCGTCAGATTCTCACCACGCGGAAGCGCGTACCCCCTCGGATGTTTACTCGGTTGCAGACTCGAATGCTGGCCCTCCTGGTGCTGCGCCTTATCAGTTCGAAACACACTGCCATTGGTTCCTCTCGTAGAGAAGAACGACTATTCGACAGAACCCAGCGCGCTCAGAGGCTTCGAGACCTGGCCGGAAAGTGATACCAGCCCTCCCCGTGACCTGTGGTGGCGCCGAAGACGATCCAGCGCCACCACAAACCTCAGGATCGCCGTGGCACCAGCAGCCGCCGCCCTGCGGCCTTGCCGGTGCGGGACACGCCACCTCTGGATCCATCATCTTGGGCTCGGACAGGTTGTGGGATGACCTGTCCCAGGCGGGCCCGGCTTCGAAACGGTCGCGGGCCATGGACCCGGGGGTGGACCGGGTGTCGTCACTCCACCTCGCCGGGTTGCCCGCCCGCGTGATGACCGGTCAGGTGATCGCGGGGTTGGTCCCGTCAGGCAGCTCGCAGGCCTCGCCTGCGTAGGGGCGCGAGACGATGTGTCCGCCGGCGGCCGTGCAGTCGTTCCGGGAGATGTGGGGAGACGAGGCGGACGCGGCGCCGACAGCGCCTACGGCGCTCGCGCCGGCGAGGGTCGCCGCGGCCAATGCGAGGCCCAGGATCCTTCGTACGCGCATGACGTCCTCCTCCTCCTCTCAGGCGCCTGCGTCCGGCCTTCGCTAAGGAGCGGGTCTGACGACGACGGCGCCCTGCTCATCCAGCATGGGCGCTGCGCCTGAGGCACGCGAGGCGAGGCGCAGGGCTCCCGAGCGGCATGCGGCCGTGCCACCAACGCCTCTAACGCGGTTCGTGGGCCGCCGCCCGGCAGGCACCGGTCGCGGCGCCGCCCGCCACTCCGGCCCCGGTCAGCCCGGTGACGCAACCCCGCAGGTCTCCGGCCACACCACGGCCAGAGGCCGCCGTGACCGAGTCGGAAGCCGGCACCGGCCAGTTCGGCCATCCGCGTGCAGGTGGGGATGTCCGCCCGGGCCGCGGGAGCGGCGAGGACCGCACCGCCGAGGGTGAGGGTCAGGCCGGTGAGGGCACCGGCGATACGGGTCGACGTGCGCGTGGGACGCACCCGCCTTCCGGGCTGGTCGCGCGGTCCTGGTCGCGGCGGACCGGATCCACGCGGTGAGGCCGCCCGGCGACGCTCGGACCGTCGGGCCGAGGACGCACTCGGGCCTCCACTCGCGGGCCCTCACTCCAGCGTCGCATCCCCTCCCCCGCCCTGCGCACCCGGGACGCTGCGCCGGGTCACCGCGACCGTGCGAAAGACGCTGCCGCGGGTGTCGTGTGTCCGTGGTGCGGCGTACGCTGGCGCGTTGCTGTCGCAGTGTGGGGGAGGAAGCGGGAGTTGGGTACGGGCAGAGCTGTTTCGGGGGTGTCCGCGGCGGCCGAGGACGGTTCGTGGACGCGGCTGCTGGAGGACGTGGCCAGGAGCGGACGGCGGCTGCGACGGGCGGAGTTGGAGGCGCTGCGCGACTACGGCGACCGGGCCGCCGAGGCGGGGCGGGGACTTGCCGAGCTGGTGGACGAGCGGCTTGCCGCCACCGGCAGGGTGTGGGAGGGGCAGCCTGTGGACGCCGCCTCGATGGTGGCGCTGCGGGCCGCGGTGGCCGCGCTCGCCACGGGTCACGGCCGGGCCTACCGGGAGCGGCTGCGCCGGGAGGAGGCCGGGCGGCGGGAGTTCGTCGCGGACCTGCTGAGCAGCCGTAGTGATCTGGGGCGGCTCGCCGAACATGCCGAGCGGTTCGGGCTGAACCTGGCCTGTGCGCATGTCGTCGCGGTCGCCGAGGGCGACGGTTACGACCTGGAGGATCCCCAGGTCCGGGCGCTGGAGCGGCAGTTGCTCGGCCGCTTCGGCGAGGAGGAGGTCCTGCTCGCCGTGAAGCACGGACGGCTGGTGTGCATCGTGCCCTCCGGCCCGGGTGAGGAGGCGGCGGTCAGGGCGTTCGCGGAGCTGACGCAGGGGCGGCGGGTCGTGGTGGGCCGTCCGCACAGCGGGCCCGGCGGTGTCGTGCACTCCTACGAGGAGGCGCGGAACGCACTGGAGCAGGCGGCCCAGCTGGGGCTGGACGGGAAGCTGCTGAACGCGGCCGATCTGCTGGTCCTGCCGGTGCTGTTGCGGGACCGGGAGGCCTTGGAGGAGCTGGTGCACGGGGTCCTGGGTCCGTTGCGCAAGGCGCGTGGCGGGGCTCAGCTGCTGCTGGAGACCCTGACCGCCTACGCGGAGTCGCGCTACGTCGCGGCGGAGGCGGCGCGGCGGCTCGGGCTGAGTGTGCGCGCGCTCGCGTACCGCATCGCGCACATCGTCCGGCTCACCGGCCTCGATCCGGATGACGCGCTGCAGCGCTACACCCTGGAGACGGCGGTGTTCGGTGCGCGGCTGCTGGGATGGCCGGATCAGTCGGCGGACGGGTAGGCGGCGCACAACGCACGCCACCGGGATTCCTGTTCGGGTGTGGCCCGGCCGCGGAGCCGGGCGAGGGCGAGCAGGTTCGCCTCGGCGGCGCTGCCGAGGGTCCGCGCCTCGGCGAGGTAGTGGTCGTCGAGCAGGGCCTCCACCTCGCTGTCGCTCTGGACGGGGTCGATCCGGGCGGCGAGCTGGGCCATGGTGCGGTAGGAGCCCTGGAGCAGGAACGGCGGTCCGAGGCGGTCGGTGTCCTGCTGGGCGGCGGAGGCGATGTAGGCGCTGTTGACGGCCAGCACGGTCCGCTGGACGCGGCGCAGCCGGGTGAGCGTGGCCAGCACCCGGTCCAGGTCCGGCACCGGGTGGGAGAGCTGGTCGGCCTGTGCGCCCGGTTCGCCGTCGGCCAGGGCGACCAGCAGGCCCAGGTCGGCCGGTCCGGTGCCGGCGAGGAAGGCCAGCACCGGGTTGGCGGCGAGGGCGTTCTCCAGGAAGGAGAGGGCGAACAGGTCGCGGTGGCCGGAGAGCACCTCGCCGAGGTTCCAGACGTCGGCGCGGTTGGCGAGCATGTCGGGGATCCGGAAGCGCCGCCCGTTCGCGGTGTAGGGGTTTCCCGCGAGGCAGACGGCGAAACGGCGGCCACGCAGGTCGAAGCTGCGGGCGACGCCCTCGCTGACGGCCTCGACCCGGCGTTGCGCGTCGCACAGCGGGATGAACTTCTCGAGCAGTTCGGCGGAGACGTGCTGGATGTCGTCCAGGTGGAGCAGGACGTTGCTGCCCGCTTCCAGGGCGAACACGATCTTCTCGACCTCGCGGCGGGCCGCCGCGTCGGGGGCGTGGCCGGGATCGAGTGAGGTGGTGCCGGTACCGAGGGCCGGGCCGTCGACGCGGACCATGAGGAGGCCCAGGCGGTCGGCGACGTACTCCAGCAGGGTGGTCTTGCCGTAGCCGGGCGGGGACAGGAGCAGCAGCAGCCCGCTGCGGTCGGCGGGGCCGGCGGTGTCGGCCGTGCCGAGCTGCTTGGCGAGGTTGTCGCCGACGAGGGGGAGACAGACCTGGTCGATGAGCTGGTTGCGGACGAAGCCGGCGAGCGGGCGGGGGCGGTGGTCGTCCAGGCGCAACCGGGCCCGCTCGGCGGCCAGCACGTCCGCGCGCCGGCGTTGGAAGGCGCGGAAGGCCGGGGCCCGCTCCTCGCGGAACGCCCGTGCCCGGTAGGGGAGTTCGTCGATGCGTACGGTCAGCCGTCCGTCGCGGACGCGGGGGTGGGTGCCGAGGAGTCCGTCGACCGTCTCGCCGACGGGGGCGGTGATCTCGTAACGCGGCAGATCGGGTGCGCACAGGTGCGCCACGGCCTCCGGCACGCCCTCGCCGTCGGCGCCCGCCACGTGAACGGCCGCGTACGACTCGAGCCAGGCGGAGGCGAGTTGGTGCCGTGCGAGCAGGTCGGTGCCGAGCGCGTCCAGGTCCGTGGCGAGGACGGGGGCGGCGTCGGTGTGGCGGAAGCCGTCCAGCAGGGTGCGTGCGGCGATGCCGGTGGCGAATCCCCCGTGCGGGTCGGCGAGTTCCTCCTGGAGGTAGTCGCCCGCCCGTGTCACCGGCGGCAGTCCGGCGGCGGCGGTGAACTCGGACACCGCGTCGGTGAGTTCGGCCGCCAGCTCGTGGGAGGCGGTCGCCGCGGCGCCCGCTCCGAAGTGGCTTCGTGCCAGCGCCAGGGACCGGGCGCGGCGCCGCCAGGCGGCCCGCTGGGCGTCGGATGCGCCATGGGCCCAGAACAGCTGGGCGGTGGCGCGCACCCCGGCGGGGTGCCGCAGCAGGCCGGCACCGGCCCGCAGCCGCAGCAGCGCGCCGAGGACGGCGGCGGCGTCGTGGTCGTGGACGCCGCGCTCGTACCCCTCGTCGTAGCCCCGTTCGGCCGCGCGGCGGACCTGGTCGAGCAGCGCTTCACCCGGTGTGCCGCCGGCCGTGGACGGTGGTGTGGCCGTGGACAGCAGTGCGGCGGCCAGGTACTCGGCGCGGTAGAGCGTCGGTGACTCGCTCACCAGGGGCTGTGTCCAGAACTCACGGCCGGCCAGCAGCTCGGGGACGCCCGCGGGCCGGCGGTAGCCGGTCCCGGTGACGACGAAGGCCAGGCCGTCGCCGTCCGGCTGGAGGGTGAGTTCCACCGGCTCGCGCCGGACGGCGAAGCGGTGCCGGCCCAGGCGGACGGTGGCGCCGCCGTCCTCGGACAGGTCGGCCCGGTCGCGCAGCTCACGCAGCGCGGTGCGGACGGCGCCGAGCAGGCCGTCCTCCAGTTCCTGGGCGCGTACCCGGTCGTCGAGGCCGCGCAGTTCCCCGGCGGCGGCGCGGACGCGCAGCGCCATCGGGTCGGTGGCCTGGGCGGCGTGGATGTCGGCCGCGGATCCGAGCCCGGCCAGTCTGCGGCTCAGCGTCCGCAGGGCGCGCCGGGCGGAGGCGGCGGCCCGGTCGGCGCGGGCGGCGGCCTCGTCCAGCAGGGTCTGGCGGCGGACGGCGAACGCCTGCCGGATCTCCTCCCGGCGCAGGGCCAGGTCGGCGGCGAGGTCCTCGGCCTCGGCGAAGCGGGCCTCCAGCGCGTCCACCCGCAGCAGCAGGCGGGCGAGTTGGTCGTCGCAGACGGCCGGGGTGTCGGCGGCGGACAGGGCGGCGGTGGTCGCCTGGGCGAGGAGCGCCGACTCCGCGGCGTGCGCGGAGCGGTGCTCGGCGTCGAGCAGGGCGCGGCGGCGGGTGGTCAGCACCGCCCGGGCGCGGTTGACCGCTGCCAGCACCTCGCCGATGGCCAGCAGTACGGCCGTTCCCGCGCTCGGGTCGGCATCGGCCGCGCCGGTGACCAGGTCCGTGACGGTGGCCAGGGCGTCCGCCTGTTCGGTGAGGCGGTCGGCGAGCCGCGCCGCTTCGGCGGCGGTGGCGATCGAGGCGGCTTGTCCGGCCGCGAGCCGCGCCGCGGCGAGGGGCGCGGTGAAGGCGTCGGGGCCGGCGAAGAAGGCGAAGGCACGCTCGGTCGCCGCCGCGAGCTCGGCGGCCAGCTCGCCCTCGACCCGGTCCAGTGCGGCCAGGTCGAGCTGTGGCAGGTCGCGCAGGATCCGGGTACGGCCCTGGGCCCGGCGCAGTTCGGCGAGGAGTGCGGTCCAGGTGTCCGCGTCGGTGGGCGGTTCGCCGTGGGAGCGGCGGACCAGCGCGGCGGCCTCGGCGTGCGCCTGGTCCAGGGCCTGTGCGGCGCGCTGGGCGAGCCGGCGGATCCTGGCCTGCTCGGCGGCCAGTTGCGCGGCGGCGTCCCGCAGTTCGGCCAGGGGTGCGAGCAGGCCGGTGTCGGCCAGCCAGTAGTGGCGGTCCGTCGCCTTGGCGCAGGAGTCGAGGATCAGCTCCGGGGTCGCCGCCGTCCGGTTCTCCTGTGCGGCGGCGGTCGCGCCACGGACCACGTCGAGGCAGTCGGCGATGCCCGCGACCAGGTCGGCGTTGCCGATCCGTGCCAGCGGGCCGTCCCCGACCTGCTGGGCGGCGGCGTGGTCGGCGGACTGGAAGGGGGTCTGCCACAGCTGGAGTTCGTGCGTGCGCACCGGCTCGTGGTCCGGTTTCAGGAGGATGAGGGTGCCGTCCGGCAGCAGGGTGTAGGCGGCGCCGTGCAGGGCGCTCGCGGCCTCGCGGCGGACGGTGTTCCACGGCAGCAGCAGGACCTGGGCGCGGCCCGGCCGGCGCAGGACGTAGAGCAGGTCCTCCCCGTTGGGCGAGGGAAGCACCGTGTCGAAGCGCAGCTCGTCCGCGGCGGCCCCGTCGGCCGCCGCACCGGCGCCCGTACCCGTGCCCGCACCGGCGGCACCGCCCGCGCCGCCGTCGATGCGGAAGGCCCGGTGACTGCCGTCCGCCAGTTCGTAGCCGCCGGGGAAGATCAGGCCCTGTTCGGCGGGCAGCAGCCTGGCGCCGCGGCCGAGGGAGTCCTGGCGGCGCACCGAACCGGTACGGGTGTTGACGACCAGGTAGCGGTCCGCCGGTTCGTTGTAGGGGCGGATCCGCAGGAGCAGCAGGGGGCCGGTCGCCGCGTAGGAGACCGTGGCGTCGGCCAGACTCTGCAGCGGCTCGTCGACCGCTTCCCGGAACAGCAGCCGGTCGCCGGGGTGCGCCCGGACCGTGAGGCTGCCGCCGGTGGTGGCGACCGAGACCGCGCTCTCGCCGCTCTCGCCGCCTTCGATCAGGATCCTTCCGTCCGCGTGGTGCTCACGTCCGGTCGTCGTCCACGGCAGCTCGGAGGCGGGCGGCTGCGGCAGGTCGCGTTCACCGTGGTTGCCCAGGTACTCGACCCGGTCCGCCCCCAACCGCCAGCTCAGGACCCGCAGATCGCCCTCGTTGCCGCCGGTGCGGAACACGGCGAGCAGCCGCCCCGACGCCGTACGCCGCAGATCGGTCAGGCGGGCGTCGCGGTAGTAGCGCAGCAGTTCGGCCAGGTCACGGTGGAACCGTTCGTCGTCGAGCAGGCCGGGCACCTTCTCGGCCCCGAGGGCCGAACCGTCCACGGCGTGCAGCGACAGCAGCCCCGCGTCGAGGTCGGGCGCCGAGGTCCCGAGGAGGAGGACGTCGGGCCCTACGGCGACCACGCCACGGGCGGTGGCCTCGCCGGCGGTGCGGGGGCGGGCCGAGCCCGCCAGTTGCAGCGGGCGGGAGCCGAAGGCGTCCTGCCGGCGGGCGTTCAGCTCGGCGGCCCGTCGGCCGAGTTCCGCGGCGCGGTCGGCGAGCCTCGCCCGCAGGATCTGGTAGGTGCCGTCCTCGACGCCCATGACTGCTTCCCGTTCCCTCTCGCCCGAGCGTTGAAAGTGCCGCGTTGCGCCGTCGGTCGTCTGCGGCGCCGTCCTGGCTGGTCGCGCAGTTCCCCGCGCCCCTTCGGGGGGCGTTACTTCGCCGTGCCGTTGGCGAGTCGTACCGGGTCGGCCGGAGTGGTGTCGGTGTCCGTCTGGCCGCCCAGCAGCTTCATCAGCAGGGCCAGGTTCCACGGGCCCCCGGCCGCCAGCGAGCGCAGCACCTCCGTGGCGTCGCCGCTGAAGCTCTTCTCGCCGTTCAGCCAGTCCGCCCCGAGGGCCTGCACCGTCTGGGAGCCCTGCACCGCGCCGTCGATCGCCCTGCCGAAGGACACCGCGCCGACCAGCCGCTCCAGGAAGACGCTGTCGCCGCCGACGATGTCGATGTCCGCGCTCTCGAGCCCGGCGGCCAGCACCGCCGCCTGGGCCTCGGCCACCTTGCTCTGGACCTCCAGCGCGGCCATCCGGACCTCCTTGTCCGCGGCCAGACGGAGCCGGAACTCCTCGTGGGCCCGGGACACGTCGTCCAGCGCGGCCATCGCCGCCGCCTTCTCCTTGAGACCGGCGGCCTCGCCGAGGAGCCGCTCCCGGATACCCGCCGCCTCCGCGTTCGCCTTGCTCTGCGCGACCGCGGCCTCGGCGCGCCCGACCTTCTCGATGGCGTCCGCCTTCTCCTTCAGGCCCGCGGCCTCACCCTCCAGCCGGGCCCGCACGCCGGCCGCCTCCGCCATGGCCTGCCGCTCCGCGACCTCGGCCTGGGCCAGGCCGGCCGCCCCGGCCAGGGCGCGTTCGCCCTCCGCCCGGCGCACGTCGGCGGCGGCCTCCAGCTCCGCGCGCTTCTGCCCTGCCTCGGCCAGCACCAGCTGCTCCTTGGCCCGCAGGTGCGCGGCCTGCTCGGCCGCCTCGGCCGCCTTGATGTCCTTGACCAGCTGCTCCTGCGCCTCCGCCTCGGCGGCGATGATCACGGTCTGCCGGGTGCGTTCGGCCTCCTGGACGACCCTGACCCGCTTGATCTCCTCTTCCTGCTCCGCGACCGTGCGGTCCACCGCGACGCGCTCGCGCACCACATCGGCCACGCTCCGGCGCTCCACCTCGACCTGCTTCTCCTTCTCCGCCCTGGCGAGCTCCACCTCCCGCTCCCGGTTGACGACCTCCAGCAGGCGGTCCTTCTCGATGCGCTCGCTCTCCACCGCGAGAACGCGCTCGCGGTTCTTCTCGGCGACCGCGATCTCGCGCACCTGGTTCTCCCGCTGGACGCCGAGCAGTTCCTCGGTCCGCAGCAGCGCGCTGTGCGCCTTGAGCCGCTCCTCCTCCTGGACCTGCGCGGTGGCCGCCTCCTCCTGGGCACGCAGGGTCTCGATCCCCTTGCGCTGCCTGATCTCCGCCTCCGCGCGCCGCCGTTCCAGCTCCAGGACGGCCTCGCGGGCGTCCACGTCCTGGCGGGTGATCTCCATCTCCTCGTTGCGCTGGAAGTCGTTGGTGCGGATGTGCTCCAGCGCCGTCAGTTCGGTGATCTTCCGGATGCCCTGGGCGTCCAGGATGTTGGACGCGTCGAGCTGGCCCAGCGGGGTCTGTTCGAGGTGGTCGATCGCGGCGTCCTCGAGGTGGTAGCCGTTCAGGTCGGTGCCGATGGCCGCGACGATGCGGTCCCTGAACTCCTCGCGCTTGGTGTAGAGGTCGGCGAAGTCGAGCTGCTTGCCCACCGTCCGCAGCGCCTCGGCGAACTTCGCGCTGAACAGGTTCTGCAGCGTCTCCTGATGGCTCGCGCGCTCCGTGCCGATCGCCTGGGCCACCTTGACGACGTCCTCCACCGTCTTGTTGACCCGGACGAAGAACGTGATCTGGATGTCGGCGCGGATGTTGTCCTTGCAGATCATGCCCTCCCGCCCGGTGCGGGAGATCTCGATGGTCTTCACCGAGATGTCCATGACCTCCGCCCGGTGCATCATCGGCAGCACCAGGGCACCGGTGAAGGTGACGTCGACGCTCTTGGGCCGGGAGACGATCAGCGCCTCGCCCTGGACGACCTTGCGGAACAGCCGGCCGAAGAGCAGCAGGGTGCCCAGACCGATGAGCAGCAGGACGGCGACGAGTACGCCGATTCCGATGGTGACGACAGACATGGCTGTTCCCTTGGACGACCTTGCCGCGGATGGATGAGTGAACGACGGACGTGCGCGACGCCCGGACGGACGACCGGAGATGAGGTGGCGTCAGCCGGTGGCCGGCACGGCGGGCATGACCCAGAAGTACTCGCCCGCGTCGTCGTAGTCGTAGATGAGTGCCGACGCCCCGGCGCGGAGCAGGCCGCCCGGCCCGGCCGCGTCGTCGAGGCTCTGCCGGACCTGTACGACGGCGCAGGAGCCGTCGGCCGCACGGACCTCGGCCTGTCCGAAGTCGGGGCCGACCCGGCCGGTGCGGATCACGCAACCGAGGCCGACGAAGTCGCGGCGCGACGGCGGAGGGGCGGGGGCGGGCATCAGCCGCCGCAGCGGCCAGGCCAGCACCCTCGCTCCCGCCCAGCCGCCGGCCAGGGCGGCCGGCAGCAGGACTCCCCCGTGTCCGCTGCCGAGTACGACCCGGCCGCTGAGCGCGCTGAACCAGGCGAAGGCGACCACCAGCGACACCGCCACGGTGATCGGCACCCCGCCCAGGCCCAGCACCTTCTGCAGTCCCCCGTGGCCGTGGCGTCCCCCGCCGTGGCCGTGGCCGTGCCCGTGGCCGCGGTGTCCTCCGCGCGCCCCGTGGAAGTGGGCGCCCCCCAGGAGCACCAGCAGCCAGTAGACCGCCACCACGACGAGCGCGAAGGTGAAGACCACGGTCGGAAACGCCGTGACCGCCCCCAGGAAGTCCCCCACTGCACTCGCCGCCTCTGCAGATCCCCCGACGGCCACGCTTCGTGTGCCGCACGGGCAAGGGTGACACCGCGTTAACGGCCGCACAGTGCATGATCCCGGAAGTCTTGACGGCCCCTTCACATCCCGGTTCAGCTCACAATTGTCGATACCGGAGGCGTCGGTCCGAAGGGCTGCGGATCACGGTGCTCCCGGCCGGGGCTCCTCGCCGTCGTAGGCGGCCAGTGCGGTCTGGCGGCACTCCAGCAGGGTGCCGAGGATCTCGGGGGTCAGCTGCTCCCGCGCCAGTGCCACCGTGGCCCTGCCCTCGACGGAGGCCCAGGCGTGCCGGGCGCGCTTGTTGGCGCGGCGCCGGGTGTCGCTGCGCATGAAGCCCGCGCCCGCCGCGAACCCGGCGGAGGCCAGAGCGGCGATGGCGGCGGGAACCCGCGCGTCCGGCGAGGCCAGTCCCGCCGTGCCGGCCGTGCCGGCGAGCAGGGCCGCGGGGAAACCGAGGGCGATGTCCATCTTGGTCCAGAACTCCGCGCGGCGGTGGGCGAGCGTCCTCTGGTGCGTCGCCTCGTCTCTCAGCCGCTCGATCTCGGCACGCAGGCGGCGCTCGGGCTCGTCCGGACTCAGGTGGGTGGTTCCGTCAGCGGGAGTGGCCATGGAGAAATTCCAACATGGGTGCGCCAAAAGGTACTTGGAGAATCCGTACAGGCTTCGGACCCGGCGGACGTGAGCTTCCCACCAGTCACCGCCACTCGGCCCCGACCGAACCACGGGGGCCGCCGGGCCGGTTGACTTCCCGATCGCTAGCATCGCGGCAGTCTCCAAGGGGGAAGCATGGGCTACTCGGGCGATTTCGTGCTGGCGCGGAGCGGTTCTTCGTTGGCGGAGCTGCCGGTGTTCGACGACCCGGGGTGGTGTGCCGATGAGCATGCCGATCGGTTCCACCCGTGCCGGTCACGCCTCGGGGGCTGGCAGACGCTGCAGGCCGACGACTGGCTTCCGGAGAACGACGACGACCGGTGGCTGTACCGCCTGGTCACGGCAACCGGCTCACCCGTCATGATCGCAAGCGTCGTCGACAGCGATGTCTGCTACGTCCGCGGTCTCACTCCGTCCGGGGCCGGCCTGGTCGGCCTTCCTCGATCCGGTGACGGCCGCGGAGTACGAGGTGTCGGTGCCGCCGTCTTCGCAGGACGAGGCGCCTCCGGGGGAGACCGACGGCGACAGGAGGGTCCGCCGGATGCTCGCGGAGGTGCCCGGGACGGTGGAGCGGATAGCGGACTGGGCGGCCGAGGCCGGGTTCACCGCGGATCGTGAAGCGCTTCGTGCCGTCCTGACCAAGAGGGCGGACCCGCTCGTGGAAGACCTCTTCATGGAACTGGTCGACGCCTGCGGACTGCCGCCGGCCGAGCCCGCCCGGGACGATCCCGCAGCCGTGGACCCAGCTGCCCACCCGGGCCACCGCCCCGAGCACGGCTGCCCGCGCGGCGCCCGGCTGGAGGCGGCGGTGCTGAATCTCCCCCGGGACGGTCACCTCGTGCTCCGGTGCGCCACGGAGGCGCACTGCTACGCCCAGGTGTGGCTCCGCCCTGACGGCACCTACCAGCTCGAACACCGTGATCGCAGTCCCGCCGAGCACTATCGGACACGGACCGTCTCCGCGGACAAGGTCATCGCGGCCCTGGCGGCCTGGGCGGCGGGCGAGACCGCCTGGCGGGACGCCTTCCAGTGGACCCCGATCGGCTCCTGGTTCAGCAAGTCCTAGCTAGGGCGTGTTGCGAAAGTCCCCTCGTTCGCCCGGAGGGCGGGCCGTGCGGCGTCAGGTGCGTGCTCCCGTCGTGCCGGGCGGAAGTCCTCGTACGGGATGTACTCGGGCTTTCGACCGGTGCGGCGAGAATGCGTGCACGGCGTCGCACCGCAGACGGGACTTTCGCAACACGCCCTGGACGTCGTCCGGCCGTCCGCGGCAAGGGCGGCGCGACCTGCGCCGGGTGATCACGCGGAACTCCCGGCCGGGGGGGTCCAGCCCGGCGTCCGCGGTGCGCTTGTCACGGTCTGCGCGCCGGCGCCGCCGACACCCACGAGGCCGGCACCGCTCATGAACGCGACCGCAACGGCAATCCTGCGGAAACCCTTCATTTCCGCCCTTCGGGACAAGTGGAGCGCACTATCGGAAAACCCGATCGCCCGAGGCGCGCTCCGGGGATGTCATCCGGTGTGCCTGGCAGGATTTCTGAGGGCCCAGTCGGCTGATGCGGGTCGTCGGCACGGCCATGGCCGCGGCGGGTTGCGCCGCGCGACTCCGGTCTCTCGTAGGGGTTTTCGCCCGACCGGGCTCTGAGCGCCGCGCGGGTGCCGCGGCCCGGGGCGGCTCGCTGCTCGACGCCCTCGGCGCCGCCGGGCTGACCGTCGTACCGGCGCGTCGACCGGCGGTCGCGTCCGGGCGGCCCGGACCACTCCGTCGTCTCCGTACGGCGGTGCCGGGGGGTGGCTACTCTGCACGGGTGACCACCGAGCTGATCCTGCTGCCCCGTGTCTCCTGCCGCGGACGGGAGATCACCGCACCCCGGCTGCGCGGGCTGCTGGCCCTGCTCGCGACGGATCTGCGCGGGGGGTGCAGCACCGGCCGGCTGGTGGAGGGGCTGTGGACGGAGGAGCTGCCGGAGCGGCCCGGCAAGGCCGTGCAGATCCTGGTGTCGCGGCTCAGGTCGCAGCTGGGCGGCGAACTGGTCGTGAGCACACCGACGGGATACCGGCTGGCGCTGGACGAGACGCAGGTCGACAGTTCCGCGCTGCTGGTGTGCGAGGCCGCGAGTGCCGAGCGCGCCCGGGCCGGGGACCACGAAGGCGCCCTGGCGCAGGCCGAGGCCGGGCTGGCGCTCTGGGACGGGAGCGTGGGCGCCGGTGCGGGTGAGGACCTGCACGATCCGCTGGTGGCGCTGCGCGCCGGGCGGGTCGGGGCGTATCGCGCGCTGGTCCGGGGCCGGGCGCTCGCGCTGGCCCGGCTGGGGCGGCGCGCCGAGGCCGTGGCGCCGCTCACCGCGCTGGCCCGGGAGCTGCCGCGGGACGAGCAGGTGCTGGCGGAGCTGCTGCGGTGCGAGGCCGAGACGGCCGGGCGGGCCGCGGCGCTGACCCGGTACGACGCCTACCGCCGCGGGCTGCGGGACGAGCTGGGGACCGATCCGGGGCCCGGGCTCGGGTCCGTGTACCAGGAGCTGGTGCGGGCGGACGTGCCGAGGGTCCGGCACGGGGTGCCGCACGAACCGAATCCCCTGCTGGGGCGGGACGCGGACGTCACCGCCGTGGGCGGGCTGCTGCGGACGTCCCGGGTGGTCAGCGTCGTCGGTCCCGGCGGTCTCGGCAAGACCCGGCTCTCCCACGCGGTGAGCCGTGCGGCCGGGCAGCCCGTGGTGTACTTCGTCACCCTCGCCGGTGTCCTCGCCGACGACGACGTGGCCGACGAGGTGGCCTCGGCCGTCGGCGCCGGGGAGGGCGGCCGGTTCGGCGGCGCGGACGCGGTCAGCGGCATCGTGGCCGCGCTGGGCAGCGGACCCGCGCTGCTGGTGCTGGACAACTGCGAGCAGGTGATCGCCGGTGCCGCCGGTCTCGTCCAGGCGCTGGTCTCGCGCTCCAGGGAGTTGCGGGTGCTGGTCACCAGCCGGGCTCCGCTGGGGCTGACCTCGGAGTCCGTGTACGCCCTGCCGGAGCTCTCGCCGACGACGTCGGCCGAGCTCTTCGGGCAGCGGGCGCGCGCCGCCCGGCCGGGTGTGGAACTGCCCGCCGACCGGGTCGCCGAGATCTGCCTGCACCTGGACGGACTGCCGCTGGCCGTGGAGCTGGCCGCGGCACGGGTGCGGGTGCTGTCCGTGGCCGACATCGCGCGCCGCCTGCAGGACCGTTTCACGCTGCTGCGCGGCGGTGCCCGCGATGCGCCCGAGCGCCATCGCACGCTGCACGCCGTGGTCGAGTGGAGCTGGAACCTCCTGGAGCCCGACGGCCGGGCCGCGCTGCGCGCCCTGTCGGTGTTCCCCGGCGGCTTCACCGAGGAGGCGGCCGGGTACCTGCTCGGGGAAGGCGGGGACGTGCTGGCCCTGCTGGAGCAACTCGCCGGTCAGTCCCTGCTCAAGGTGGGCGACAGCCCTTCGGGGGTGCGGTTCCACATGCTGGAGACGCTCCGGGAGTTCGGTGCCGTCCGGCGTGCCGAGGCCGGCGAGGAGGAGGCGGTGGCCGGCCGGTTCCTGCTCTGGGCCCGGGACTTCGGGCGGGCCCACCACGACCTGCTGTTCAGCCACCGGCCGGGGGCCGCCTGGAGCCGTATCCGCACCGAGCAGGACAACCTCCTCCTGGCCCTGCGGCACGCGCTGGCCCGCGCCGACGGACCCACCACCGCGGCCGTCACCGCCGTCCTGTCCTCCCTGTGGTCCACCGGTTCCCACTACGGCCGGCTGGCCTCGCTGGCCACCGACACCGCGGGCCCCCTCTCCCGCTTCCGGCCCGAGGACCCCGCGGACGTGGAACCGGCCCGCAGCGCGGCGGCGGTGTGCGCGGCGAGCCTCTTCATGGGCCACGGTCCCCGCGCCGTACGCCAGTTGGTGACCCTGCGACGGCTGCCGCCCGCCCGGCCGGACACCGTGCTGCGGGCCCTGGCAGTCGTCCTGTGCGCCGTACCGGAGATGAGGCCGCCGCAGTTCGCGCGGCTGAACGAGTTGTGCGAGGCCGACGAGCCGATGCTGGCGGGCATCGCCTCGGCCGTCGCCAGTTACGTCTGGGCGGCCGGGCACGACACGGAGCGGGCCCTGGAGAGCGCCCGCCGGATGCTCGACGCGCTCGCCCCGCTGAACAACCCGGCCATGCACCTGCTCAGCCACGGCCGGGTCAGCGAGCTGTGCCTGCAGTCCGAACGGGGCGCGGAGGCGTACGACCATCTGTGTGCCGCGCTGACCGCGCTCGACGCGTTCGGCGACGGGGCGGACACCCTCGGCGTCCGCTGGGGGCTGGTGCTGGCCTGTCTGCACAGGGGCGAGATCGACGAGGCCGAGTACTGGCTGGGCCTCGCCGTCGCGGACCAGCCGCTGGAGTCGGACCAGATATTCAGCCCCGAGCTGCCGGCCAGGGCGGAGATCGCGCTGGCCCGGGGGCTGACCGAGGTCGGGCTCGGGCTGTGGCGCCGGGCCGCGGAGCGGGTACGGGAGGCGGGCGCCCTGTTCGCCGACGATCCCTTCGTGGACTCGTGGGTCCTGCAGTTGCAGTCGGCGGCGGTGGCCGCGCACGCGCAGCACGGCCGGCCGGATCCGGTCGCCGCGCTCACGGCGGAGTTGGAGGGGTACCTGCTGCGGCTGCTGGCCGGCGGCCCGGCCGACGGGTCCCCGGTGGAACTGCCGGTGCACGGCACGCTGGTGCTGGCGCTGGGGCACGCCCGGCTGGCCCTGGGCGATCCGGCGGCCGTACGACTGCTGGCGCTGTCCGAACGGATGCCGGTGGTGAGGGAGTTCCCCGCGCTGTCCACGGCCCGCTCCCGGGCGGCGGCCGAGCACGCGGACCGGGCCGCGTACGCCGGCGCGAGGTCGGAGTACGCGGCCCTGGGGCGGGATCAGCTGCGGGTCGCGGCGCTGCACGAGCTCACTGCCGGGGCTCGCGGGTGAACCGCGCCCTGGACCACAGGTAGCCCAGCACCACCAGCCCCAGGCCCCAGGCCACGGCCAGCACGGCGTTCTTCGTGCCGATCTCGCTGCCCAGCAGCAGACCGCGCAGGGTCTCGATGAAGGGCGAGAAGGGCTGGTACTCGGCGAACCAGCGGAACCAGCCCGGCATGGCGTCCACCGGCACGAACGCGCTGGACAGGAACGGCAGCATGACCAGCGGCGTCCCGATGTTGCTGGCCCCCTCGGGGTTGGGGCTGATCAGGCCGATGCCGACCGCGAGCCAGGTCAGCGCGAGACTGACCAGGGCCATCAGCCCGACCGCCGCGATCCACTCGACCGGCGTCGCGTCGGGCCGGAAGCCGATGGCCAGTCCGATGCCCAGGACCACCACCAGCGCCGCCATCGTCTGGATCACGCTGCCGATCACATGGCCGACGAGTACGGAGGCGCGGGAGATCGCCATGGTGCGGAACCGGGCCATGATGCCCTCGGTCATGTCGGTGCACACGGACACCGCGGTGCCCAGGGAGGTCATCGCCACGGTCAGGAAGAGGATGCCGGGGACGAGGTAGGCGACGTAGTCGGACCGGTCGGCGTGGCCGCCGGTGATGCCGGCGCTCATCACGTTGCCGAAGACGTAGACGAAGAGGAGCAGCAGGATGACCGGGGTGAGCAGGAGGTTCAGGGTGAGGGAGGGGTAGCGGCGGGCGTGCAGGAGGTTGCGCCGCAGCATGGTGAGGTTGTCGCGGAACGGGTTGGCCCGCAGGGGCTGGGGTGCGGTGCTCATCGGACGGTCTCCTTGTCGGTGGTGGCGGTCTCCTGGCCGGTGACGGCCACGGGGTTGCCCGTCAGGGCGAAGAACACGTCGTCCAGGTCGGGCGTGTGCACGGAGAGTTCGTCGGCCTCGATGTCCGCCGCGTCGAGCCAGTCGAGGATGGCGCGCAGTTCGCGCTGGGTGCCCCCGCTGGGGACCTGCAGGGCGAGCGCCTCGTCGTCGCGGGTGGTCTCGCGCAGTGCGGTGGCCGCCTGCTCGTAGGCCCCCGGGTCGGAGAACCGCAGGCGCACGTGACCGCCGGGGACGAGCCGCTTGAGTTCCTCCGCGCTGCCCTCGGCGACGAGCCTGCCGCCGTTGAGCACCGCGATGCGGTCGGCGAGTTGGTCGGCCTCCTCCAGGTACTGGGTGGTGAGGAAGACGGTGGTGCCGCCGGAGACCAGCTCGCGGATGATCTGCCACATGGTGTGGCGGGAACGCGGGTCCAGGCCGGTGGTCGGCTCGTCGAGGAAGATGATCCGCGGGCTGCCGACCAGGGTCATGGCGATGTCGAGGCGGCGCTTCATGCCTCCGGAGTAGGCGGACGCGGGCTTCCGCGCGGCCTCGGTGAGGTCGAAGCGCGCCAGCAGTTCGGCGGTGACCCGGCGCCCCTCGCTCCGGGAGAGATGGTGCAGGTCGGCCATGAGGAGCATGTTCTCCTCACCGGTGATCAGGCCGTCCACGGCGGAGAACTGTCCGGTGACCCCGATGGCGGCCCGTACCGACTGGGCCTGCGCGCCGATGTCGTGGCCGCCGATCCGGGCCTGGCCGCCGTCGGCGGAGATCAGGGTGGACAGGATGTTGACCACCGTGGTCTTGCCGGCGCCGTTCGGCCCGAGGAGGGAGAAGATCGTGCCGGCCGGTACCCGGAGGTCGATGCCGTCGAGGACGGTCCTGTCCCCGTAGGCCTTGCGCAACCCGGTCGCCGCGATGGCGAGTTCGTCGTCTTTCGTCGTCATGCCGCAGAGCTTGCGGCCGCGGCGGTTCAGCGCGGCTTCAGCCGGGTTTCAGCGCTGGGCGGGCGGTTTCAGCGCGGTGCGGGAGGTTCCGGCGGACCGTCCGAGGGAGGCGGACCGCGTGGTCCCATACCTTTCCCATAGGAATGGTGTCCAAGGTCCGCCGCATGGATTCCACCGGCCCGATCTCGGGTCCGTCGTCTCCAGCCGGGCCGCTGGCGGCGCGGCGCGCTGGGCGCCGGTGGTCCTGCTGACCGGGGCGGGGCTGTCGATGCTGAAGGCGTCGTCCACCGTCGTCGTGCTCATCTGCCTGGGGACGGCCCTGCTCGGCGGAGATCGCCATGACCGCCGATCACGGCCGCACCGGCCAGATCGTTCCGCCGGAGGCCACCCCGCCTCCCGCGCCTCCGTGTCCGAGTCGCGGAGGTCGCCGCCCGCGCGCGACCATGGCATGAGTCGGCCTTGAAGGAGCGCGCATGCGACGGAACCGACTGCTCACCTCGGCCGCGGCACTGAGCGCGGCCGCCGCACTGGGCCTGGCGGTGCCGCACACCGCCGCGGCCGCCACCGGGCACGGCTGTTCCTACGTGTCGTCGGATTACCGGCCCATGCTCACCTACGGCGACACCGGGGCCGCGGTCCGGCAGGCACAGTGCCTCAGCAACGCCTGGGGCGGCGAACCTCCCCAGCTCGCCTCCGACGGGCTCTACGGCGACCGCATGCTGAAGAAGATCGAGTGGATCCAGGTCTGCCACGGCCTCCCGGAGAGCGGTGTGATCGAGGGCCGCACCTGGCAGGTCCTGTACCACCCGCTGCTGGACTGTCACGTGCCGTACCCGAGCTGACGGCACCTGTCCGCTGCCCTGCCCCTGCCCCTGCCCCTGTCCCCCGAATCGCCGGTCGCCCCGGCCTTCCCGCCCGAACCGACGGCCGGTGTCATCCGGTTCGGCCGTTAGGGTGTCGTTAAAGAAATCGCAAAGGGATCGCGGGACGAGACAGACGAGACAGGGGAGACAGCCTTGGGGGCTCCACGCCTGAGCAGGACGCCGTTGCCGGGAATCGGCGTGCGTTACGACCTCACCACACGGGAGCAGCGCAGGCTCTCCGTGGTCGCGCACCGGGACGGTTCGCGGATCGTGAGCGCCTACCACCAGGACGATCCCGACGCCTGCGCCCTGTCGGTGCGTTTGTCCTCGGGCGAGGCGGACGCGCTCATCGACGCGCTGATGCCGACGCACCACAGCCCGAATCTGCTCTCCACCACCGATCTGGGCCTGGTGGCCGAGCGGATCGAGCTGGGCGCGACGTCGTACTGGAACGGCAGGCTCCTCGGCGAGACCCGGATGCGCACGGAGACGGGGGTGTCCATCGTGGCCGTGCTGCGCCGCGCCGAGGCGGTCCCCTCCCCCGCGCCCGACTTCCGGCTCGCCGGCGGGGACACGCTCATCGTGATCGGCACCCACGAGGGCGTCGAAGCGGCCGCCTCCATACTCGGACGGGAGTGAGGCCGCCGTGCACGACTCCGCCGTCTTCCTGATCGAGTTCGGGGCGATCATCCTCGGCCTGGGGCTGCTCGGCCGCCTCGCCGGACGCTTCCAGTTCTCGCCCATCCCCCTCTACCTGCTGGCCGGGCTCGCCTTCGGCAACGGCGGGATCTACCCGCTGGGCACCAGCGAGGAGTTCGTCGCGATCGGCGCCGAGATCGGTGTCGTCCTGCTGCTGCTCATGCTCGGCCTGGAGTACACGGCCAGCGATCTCGTCTCCAACCTCAAGACCCAGTACCCGGCGGGCCTGGTCGACGCCGCGCTCAACGCGCTGCCGGGCGCCGCCATGGCCCTGCTGCTGGGCTGGGGCCCGGTGGCGGCCGTGGTGCTGGCCGGTGTCACCTGGATCTCCTCGTCCGGGGTCATCGCCAAGGTCCTCGGCGACCTGGGGCGGCTCGGCAACCGGGAGACCCCGGTGATCCTGAGCATCCTGGTCCTCGAGGACCTGTCCATGGCGGTCTACCTGCCGATCGTGACCGCGCTGCTCGCCGGGGCCGGCCTGGCCGCGGGCAGCCTCACGCTGGCGATCGCCCTCGGGGTGGCGGGAGTGGTGCTGGTGGTGGCGGTGCGCTACGGCAGGCACATCTCCCGGTTCGTCTCCAGCGACGACTCGGAGAAGCTGCTCCTCGTGGTGCTGGGCCTGACGCTGCTGGTCGCCGGAGTGGCGCAGCAGCTCCAGGTGTCCGCCGCGGTCGGCGCGTTCCTCGTCGGCATCGCGCTCTCCGGCGAGGTGGCGGAGGGCGCGCATCATCTGCTCGCACCCCTGCGGGACCTGTTCGCCGCCGTCTTCTTCGTCTTCTTCGGCCTGCACACCGACCCGGCGAGCATTCCGCCGGTGCTGCTGCCCGCCCTCGCCCTGGCGGTGGTCACCGCGCTGACGAAGATCGCCACCGGCTACTGGGCCGCGAAGCGCGCCGGAATCTCCGCCAGGGGCCGCTGGCGGGCCGGCGGCACGCTGGTCGCCCGCGGCGAGTTCTCCATCGTCATCGCGGGTCTCGCCGTCACCGCCGGCATCGAACCCTCGCTCGGCCCGCTGGCCACGGCCTACGTCCTGATCCTCGTCATCCTCGGCCCGCTCACCGCCCGCTGGACCGAACCCCTGGCCCGCCGCCTCACCCGAGCATCCGGGACGACGGAGCCCCTTCCGGCCGAGGGCACGATCCCCGTCCAGGCCACCGCGGAGGAACCGGACCCGGTCCGCCGGGCGTGACGGTACGCCGCCTCGACGGTGTCCCCGCCGAGGTGCTCTCGGTGTGCCGAGCACCGGCCCGGTGACGCCGGGTCTGGAAGCGGAGGCACTGGGCCGGTTCGGCCGGGGCGACCGTGACGGTCGGCTTGGCCTCGGCCGTGTGGTGGCAGACGCGGTAGAGGGCAGCGCCGGGTCGACGGGAGTACCGTCGGCGGCTGCCACCGTCGCCGCGAGCGTGGCCGTCAGCGCGGCCGCCGGCAGCAGGGCCCCGTCACGGGACAGGTCACTTGTTCCAGGTCTCGTCGTACGGGTCGGCCGGTGTCGGGACGGGCTTGGCCTCGGAGACCGTGAGGAACGGGACCGGGCCGCCGTTCACCGGGTCGCGGGTCCGCCGGGCGGTGTAGGTGCCCGTCACCTGGAGCCAGGCGTCCGGCTGCAGGACCGGGGGGATCCTGCCGGTCAGCGCCACCTTCACCGGCTGGGCGTCCGCCGCGCAGCAGTTGAGGGCCATGCGCACCAGGTAGGGGGTGCCGGCGCCGTCCACGGCCACGAAGCCGGAGATACGGACACGGTGGCCGTGGAGCGAACGTCCGTGGTCGTACACCGCCCGGCCCGCGTAGTCGACCAGGTTGAGCGGGATCGGGTCCCCGGCGGGCAACGTGTCGTAGCCGTACGGCTGTTGCAGGGCCGTGCCCGCGCGCAGCGCGCTGTAGGAGCCGAGCGCGGGCGGGGCGATGAGGATCAGGGCCAGCAGGGGGAGGACCAGCAGCCAGGAGATCCGGGGTTCGGGGTGGCTGTGGCCGGTGGCGGCGGAGGCGGAGGCGGTACGCCGGCGGCTGCGGCGCCACTCGTACCAGGCCGTCGCCAGGGCCGAGACGATCAGGACGGCGCCCGCCGCCAGCAGCAGCGGGCGCAGGCCCGCCTTCACGTAGCGCAGATACAGGTCGGTGGCGCCCGCGTGCAGCAGGGCCGCCCCGACCAGGAACATCATCGCCGCCTGGGCCTGCCGGTTCACAGCAGCACCGCCCCGGTCAGGACCGCGCCCGCGATCGCGGCGGCGAAGGTGGCCGGGGCGAAGCGCAGGGCGAAGCCACGGCCGAAGGTGCCCGCCTGCATCGCGAAGAGCTTGAGGTCGATCATCGGGCCGACGATCAGGAACGCCAGCTTCGCGGTGAGCGAGAACTGGGTGAGGGACGCGGCCACGAACGCGTCCGCCTCCGAGCAGATGGACAGGAGCACGGCCAGGACCGACAGGGCGAGGACGGCGATCACCGGGTTGGCGGCGGCCGTGCGCAGCCACTCCGCAGGGGCCACCGCCTTCAGCGTCGCCGCGGCCATCGCGCCGAGGACCAGGAAGCCGCCCGCGTGCACGGTGTCGTGGCGGACCGAGTCCCAGAACGCCTCCGCCCTGGTCTCGCCCTCGTGGTGGGCGTGGGCCGGCAGGCGCAGCCAGTCGGTACGGCCCAGGCGCTGCCACAGCCAGCCCATCCCGCACGCCACCAGCAGGCTGCCGGCGAACCGCGCCAGCACCATCTCGGGGTCGCGCGGGAACGCCACCGCCGTCGCCGTCAGCACGATCGGGTTGATCGCGGGGGCGGAGAGCAGGAAGGCGATGGCCGCGGCCGGGGTGACGCCCCGGCGGACCAGGGCACCGGCCACCGGCACGGACGCACACTCACAGCCCGGCAGAACCGCGCCGGCCAGCCCCGCGACCGGCACGGCCAGAGCGGGACGGCCGGGCAGGGCGCGGGCGAAGAAGGACGGGGGCACGAAGACCGCGATCGCCGCCGAGAGCAGCACACCGAGGACGAGGAAGGGGAGCGCCTGGACCACCACCGCCACGAACACCGTCATCCAGCTCTGCATCACCGGCGTCGACAGCGCGCCGCGCACCGGGCCCTGGAACACCACGACCAGGAGCAGCAGCAGGGTCAGGGCCAGGGGGGAGCTGAGATGCCAGCCTTCCTGGCCGGACGGGGTGCGGGTGCCGTCGGCGCCCGGGGCCCCGTCCTCGGGCGCGCCGCCGGGCGGGGCGGCTTTCTCGGTGATGGCCACGGGTCGGATACCTCCGGCACTTCGGTCAGATCCGGGATTGTGCTCCCTCCCCTTCCCTACGGGCGGTCAGGGGCGGCTGTTCACTTCGTTGCTGGAACCATGCGTCCCGTTGAGGCAGTCTTTTCCCTTGTGGCGAGCGTTCCGTATCAGGGTGGTGGCGCCCCGGCTCACATGGTGGTCTGCGGCGACGACGGGCTCGCGCACCGGCTGGCGGCCGAGTTGCGCGTGGTGTACGGCGAGCAGGTCGTCCTCGTCGTACCGCCGAACGTGCGGATCGCCAGGCCCCCGGTGGTCGGACGGGCCCGGGCCGCCTCGGCCGCGCTCCTGGACCGGGTGGTCAGCGCCGCCGTCGGACGGGCCAACGGGAACGGCGGCGGCGCGGGCGGCGGTACCGGGCAGACCGCCGGTGAAGGCCCGCGCGGGGAGCGGGTGCTGGAGGCCGTCGAGGCGACCGAGGCCGTGCTCGCCGAGGCGGGCGTGGAGCGGGCCGCCGCGCTCGCGCTGGTGTACGACGACGACGAGACCAACATCCGGGCCGCCCTCACCGCCCGACGGCTGAACCCCCGGCTGCGGCTGGTGCTGCGGCTGTACAACCGGCGGTTGGGCCAGCACATCGAGGAACTCCTGGACCAGGCGGCCGTGCTGGCGGTCGGTGACACAAACGGCGGTGCGGGCGACACGTCCACGACCGTGCTCTCCGACGCCGACACCGCCGCACCCGCGCTGGCCGCCACCGCGCTCGCCGGTACCGGCAAGGTCGTCCAGACCGACGGGCTGGTGCTGCGGGCGGTGGACCTGCCGCCGGGGGCCCTCGCCGGGCCGGACGCCGACCGGGGACTGTGCACGCTCGCGCTGTTCTCGGCGAACAACAACGGTCCCGAACCGGGCGAGAGCGCCGGGGAGCAGGGGCCGCGGCTGCTGCCCGACGACGCGGAGGTACGGGCCGCGGGCGAGCGTGGCGTGATGGTGCTGGAGCAGGTGTCCTCGTCCGCGTCCGCCGCGGCGGCGCAGGACCGGCGCCGGATCGGGTTCCTGCCGCTGCTCGCCTCGCTGTTCTCGCGGCGTCTGCGGTGGTCGCTGGCCGGGGTGGTCGGGTGTGTGGTGGCGCTCGCGGTCGCGCTGTCGGTGGTGACGGGTATCGATCCGGTACGGGCCTTCTACTACACGCTCCTCGATCTGTTCGCCATCGACGATCCCGCGATCGGGCAGTCGCTCGGGCGGCAGATCCTTCAACTGCTCTCCGGTCTGATGGGGTTGCTGCTCCTGCCGGTCCTGCTGGCCGCGGTCCTGGAGGCGCTCGGCACCTTCCGGACGGCATCCACGCTGCGCAAGCCGCCGCGGGGGCTGAGCGGGCACGTGGTGCTGCTCGGGCTGGGCAAGATCGGGACGCGGGTGCTGACGCGGCTGCGTGAGCTGCACGTGCCCGTGGTGTGCGTCGAGTCCGATCCCGAGGCCCGCGGGCTGGCGGTGGCACGGCGGCTGCGGGTGCCGGTGGTGCTGGGGGACGTCACCCAGGAGGGCGTCCTGGAGGCCGCCAAGATCCATCGTGCGCAGGCGCTGCTCGCGGTGACCAGTGCGGACACGACGAACCTGGAGGCCGTCCTGTACGCGCGGGCGGTACGGCCGGACCTGAAGGCCGTGCTGCGGCTGTACGACGACGACTTCGCGACGGCCGTGTACCGGACCCTGCGGGCCGCGCATCCGCGTGCGGTCACCCGGAGCCGCAGTGTGTCCTATCTGGCCGCGCCGTCCTTCGCGGGGGCGATGCTGGGCCGGCAGATCCTCGGGGCGATCCCGGTGGAGCGGAAGGTGCTGCTGGTGGCGGCGGTGGACGTGGGCGGGCATCCGCAGCTGGAGGGGCGGACCGTCGAGGGCGCGTTCCGGGCGGGGGCCTGGCGGGTGCTGGCGCTGGAGGGGCGGCCGGGGGTGGTGGCCCAGGACCATGTGCTGGAGAGCGGCGACCGGGTGGTGGTCGCGGTCACTCGGCGGGGGCTGGCGGAGTTGTCCGGGCGGGTGCCGCCCGCCCACCCGGCCGGCTCGCTCGGCTGAGAGCCGGCCGGGTGGGCGGGTGGGTGGGCGGGTCACGGTGATCTCGTTCCGTGCGCGTGCGTCGTCGCCGCACGGTTCCCCGCGCCCCTTAACGGGCGCCGGGTGAGGATCGGGGCCGGTTCAGTCCGTCGGTGTGGCTGCCGCGGGCGTGAGGTGGCTTTCCGCGAACTCCATCTCCAGTCTCAGCTGCTTGATCCGTTCGTCGACCACCAGGGAGCCGTGGCCCGCGTCGTAGCGGTAGACCTCGTGGGGGGCCGAGCGCGCCGCCAGCCGGGCGACGTAGTTGTCGATCTGGCGGATGGGGCAGCGGGGGTCGTTGACACCGGCCGAGATGTAGACCGGGGCCTTCACGTCGTCGACGTAGGTCAGCGGCGAACTCGCGGCGAAGCGGTCCGGGACCTCCTCCGGCGTGCCGCCCAGCAGCGTGCGGTCCATCGCCTTCAGTGACTCCATCTCGTCGTGGTACGCCGTGACGTAGTCCGCGACCGGGACGACCGCGATGCCCACCGCCCAGGACTCCGGCTGGGTGCCCAGGCCGAGCAGGGTCAGGTAGCCGCCCCAGGAGCCGCCGGTCAGGATCAGGCGGTCGGGGTCGGCCAGGCCGGACTCCACCGCCCACTGCCGGACCGCCGCGACGTCCTCCAGCTCGATCAGGCCCACCCGGTGCTTCAGCGCGTCCGTCCAGGCCCGGCCGTAGCCCGTGGAGCCCCGGTAGTTGATGCGGACCACCGCGTAGCCGTGATCCACCCAGGCCGCCGGGCCCGCCGCGAAGCTGTCGCTGTCGTGCCAGGTCGGACCGCCGTGCAGGTCGAAGACGGTCGGCAGCGGCCCCTTCGCTCCCGCCGGCTTCTGGATCAGCGCGTGGATACGGCCGCCGGGGCCCTCCACCCACGCGTCCGAGACCGGGACGGACGGGGGGCACCTCATGCCCGGCGGGTCCAGGACCACCTCACCCGTCGTCGAACGGACCACCGGCGGCTCGGCGGCGGAGGACCAGAGGTACTCGACGCTTCCGTCGGGTCGGGCCGTCGCCCCGGAGACCGAACCGGCCGGGGTCGGGATCCCGGTCAGCGCGTGCGTCGCCAGGTCGTAGCGGAACAGTTCGCTGCGGGCCTCGTGGCTGTGGGCGATCAGCAGCGCGCTGCCGTCCGGGAACCACTCCGCGCTCACGTCGCCCGGCAGGTCCAGGGTCAGGTCGGTCTGCTCGCCGGTGACGACGTCCCAGACCAGCGGCTCCCAACGGCCGCGCCGCTGATGGCCGATGAGCAGCCGCGGATCGCCTTCGACGGGGGCGAAGCCGAGCACCTCCAGGCCGAGTTCCTCCGCGCCGCCCCGGGTGTCGTCCAGTTCGGCGACCGGGGTGGCGTCCGGGCGGATCACGCGCAGCGCCGAGTGCATCGCGTCGCCGTGCTCGGTGTGCTCGATGGCGATCAGCGAGCCGTCGTGGGAGAGGTCGCCGACACCCGCCGACTCGGGGTGGCGGTAGATCTCCCTCGGCTCCTCCCCCACTTTGACCAGGTAGATCGTCGTACCCTCGTCGTCGGTGGAGCGGCCCACGACCGCCGTACTGCCGTCCCTGCCCAGCGCCAGGCCCGAGGGGTACGACGGCTCCAGGCCCGGGGTCGCCTCCTCGTCGGCGCCGCCGCCGAAGGGCTGGCGCCGCCAGACGCCGAACTCGTCGCCGTCCTTGTCGTCGAACCACCAGATCCACGCGCCGTCCGGGGAGAGCAGCCCGTCCGTCGTGCCGTTCGGCCGGTTCGTCGCCTGGCGCTGCTCTCCGCTCGCGCGGTCCCAGGCGTACAGCTCATACGTCCCCGTCGCGTTCGACACGAACAGGGAACGGTCGGGGGCGTCCTCCGCCCAGTCCGGCAGGGAGACCCGAGGGGCGCGGAAGCGCTTCTCCCAGTCCGGCATGTCGCTCTCACTCATGGCCGCAGTCATGGCCCCATAGTGCCCGCACCCGCCCACAACGCGCTGGCGGGCGGCCCCAGCCTGTGGACAACTTTGCGACCGGCCGCCCGCGTCGGGCCGACCCCGTTCCCAACCGAGGCAAAGCGCCCCGTACCGTGGACGGCGTGTACCGCTTCCTGCTGACACCCCGCTGGTGGGGCATCAACGTCTTCGTGCTGCTCGCCATCCCGTTCTGCATCTTCATGGGGTCCTGGCAGCTGAGCCGCTTCGAGTCACGGGTCGAGGCGCACCGCAGCGCCGACAAGCAGGTCGAGGACGCCCGGACGGAACCGGCCCGGCCACTGGCCGCCCTGCTCCCCGTCGACCAGTCGACCTCCGGCAAGCGGGCCACCGTCAGCGGCCGGTACGCCAAGCAGCTGCTGGTACCCGACCGGCAGCTCGACGGCAAGGACGGCTTCTACGTCCTGACCCTGCTGCGCACCGGCTCCGGGCAGGCCCTGCCCGTCGTCCGCGGCTGGCTGCCCGGCAGGGCCGACGCGGCCGAGGTGCCCGCTCCGCCGGCCGGCGAGGTCACCGTCACCGGCGCGTTGCAGGCCTCCGAGACGCCGGGGGACAACGGCGTCAGCAACCAGGGCGGGCTGCCGTCCGGGCAGACGGCGGCGATCAGCGCTGCCTCGCTGGTGAACCTGGTGCCGTACCGGGTGTACGACGCGTGGATCACGCTGGACAAGGCCGACTCGGGGATGACGCCCGTACCGGCGACCGCGCCGGACAACTCGGGGCTCGACCTGAAGGCGTTCCAGAACCTCGGCTACACCGGCGAGTGGTTCGTGTTCGCGGGCTTCACGGTGTTCATGTGGTTCCGGCTGCTGCGCCGCGAGGCGGAGTTCGCCAGGGACGCGGCGCTCGGCCTGGTACCGGACGAGGAGAGCCCGGACCGGCAGCCGACCGCCGCCTGACCCGGACACCGGCAGCGCCCGCCGGCCCTCGCGGGACTCAGCCGCCCGGGGAGACCGGGGACCGCATGCCGAGCCACTGTTCACAGCCCCAGGCCTCGAACCGCTCCACCTCGGTGAACCCCAGCCTCGCCGCGAGACGCATCGAACTCACGTTGGCACTCTGGGTGGTGAGCACCACCGGCTCGCCGGGAAGCACGCCGGCGAGCCAGCCCAGTGCCGCCTCGCACGCCTCCGCGGCGTACCCGAATCCCCACGCCCGCGGCGAGAACAGGTAGCCGAGATCGGCCTTTCCCGCGGCGGCCGGACGACGGTGACCCGTGGCCCTCCTGAGCAGGATGTGGCCGATCATCGCCCCGTCGAGATCGACGACGAAGCTCCCCGGCCACCGTTCGGGCGTCTCGGGCAGCTCCCGTTCGAGGTCGGCGCGCGGGCGGGGGCCGCCGAGGTAGGTGTGCACCTGCGGCGAGGCGAGCAGCTCGACGAAGGCCGCGCGGTCCCGGCTCCCGGGCTCACGGAGCACGAGACGCTCGGTCCTGATCGGTTCGGGCGGCCATGCGACAGATCCCAGATCGTCCATCCCGGCACGCTAACAGCGTGACCGGACGGCCGGACGGGATGCGTTCGGATCCGGCCGGACCCGCACCCCGCACCGCGCCTGCCGCCGGTCACACCGCCGGCAGGACCCCGGTCCAGTAGACCGTCCCGGCGCACGCGTTCGTCACCGTGGCGGAGCCGGTCGGGGACCCGGCCTCAGGGGTGTACGAGACCGCGACCCCGCCGTCGGCCGTACCGTCCTCGGTGAGCATCTGGGTGGTGACGCCCTCCGACCCGGAGGTGGTCGTACCGGTGGTGCTGCCGGGGTCCGTGGAGGGACTCGGGGAGGTCGTGGGGGTGCCGGTGTCGCCGGAGCCCCCGGTGCTGGAGCCGCTGGTCGGGCAGGTCGTCAGGGGGACGAAGCCGAACTTCTCGTCGTAGGCCGCGCCGGGTGCCAGGACCAGGCCGGTGAGCTCGGTGGACGGGTCGGGCAGCGCGGCCGCCGCGTCGCCCGAGGTGTGCCGGACGGCGCTGAGCTTGGTGGCGTCGGCCGCGCCCTGCGCGAGCAGGCCCACGCTGCCGGGGCCGCCGACGGTACAGCTGGTCTTCGAGACGTTCACGATCCGGAAGGTGCCGTAGACGACGCCGGTCGAGTCGGGGGCGTCGACGGTGGCGGTCGGGGTGCCGAGCTGGTCCGAGGTGCAGACCGGGGCCGTGGTGTCGGCGCTGGTCGAGGGGACGACCTTGGTGCCCCCGACGGTGCCGGCGCTCTGGTCCTTTCCGCCGTCCTTGGTGCCGCCGGGGTGCTGGTCGGTGCTCTGGCCGCCGCTGCCGCCCGCGGTGCCGGAGCCGCCGTCCGGGTTCTTGCCGCCGGCCGAACCACCCTGGGCCTGGGAGGCCTGGGCGGCCATGGAGGTGTTGGGGTCGGTGCCGCCGGAGTGGGAGACGTGCACGAGGGCGGGGATCGCGGTGCCGATGAACAGGGCCGCGGCCGCCATGCCGACGGCGGCCTGGCGCTTGCGGGCCCGGCGGGCCGGGACCGCGCGGTGCAGGTGGTCGAGGACGCCGTCACGCGGTGAGAGGTCGTCGACCGCGGAGTGCAGCATCCGTCGCAGGGCCAGTTCGTCCGGGCCGAGCCCGTCGTGGTCGGGGCCGAGCCCGTCGAAGCCCTGTCCGAGCTCCGTGGAGCCCTTGTCGTCGGGGCCGTGGTTCACAGTTCCGTTCCCAGCGTGCGATTGCGTGTGCTCTTGCTCGTGGTCCCGCGCCGAATCTCTCCGGCCGGCAGACCCGTGGCCCGTGGTCCGCTCCCCCGGACCGTGAGAACCGTGCGCCGCCGGACCGGGAGGTGGCGCACCGTGCCGTGTCGGCTCGTGCCAGGCGTAGGGCTCGTGGCGATCATGTGAGTCGCCTCCCTCGGGGCTGTCGGTCATGCGGCCGACTCCATCGCCACCCGTAGCGCCGCGATGCCGCGCGATCCGTAGGCCTTCACGGAGCCCAGCGAGATGCCGAGCGTCTCGGCGACCTGGGCCTCGGTCATGTCGGCGAAGTAGCGCAGCACGAGGACCTCGCGCTGGCGGCGCTGCAGGCCCTTCATCGCCTTGATCAGGTCGCGCCGCTCCAGCTGGTCGTAGGCGCCCTCCTCGGCGCTCGCCATGTCGGGCATCGGCTTGGAGAGGAGCTTGAGGCCGAGGATGCGGCGGCGCAGCGCGGAGCGGGAGAGGTTGACGACCGTCTGGCGCAGGTAGGCCAGGGTCTTCTCCGGGTCACGGACGCGTTTGCGGGCCGAGTGGACACGGATGAACGCCTCCTGGACGACGTCCTCGCAGGAGGCGGTGTCGTCGAGGAGGAGTGCGGCAAGGCCGAGCAGCGAACGGTAGTGCGCCCGGTAGGTCTCGGTGAGGTGGTCGACAGTGGTGCCGGCCGCCGCCGTCTCCTCGGCTCCGTCGCGCTGGCTGGGTATGCGGGTGGGCCGCGCTGCGGGCATGGGCGCGATCACCGGCATGCCGCCGGGCACGCGGGGGCGCAGACCCGCGCGGGGCGGCCGCAGGGCCGTCGCGCCGAGGGGCGCACTGAGTTCGAGTACCTCTGCCACGTCAGTTGGACACGCCTGACCCCGTCGGGGTTGTACGTGCCGGGCATCACTTTTGCGCCGGGCGCGCCGGGCGGGGTCGCGCCGGGCATGCCAGATCGGCCGGCCCGCGCGGTCGAGGCCGTTCTCCGCGCGTCCGGCACTACACCCGACGGTGCCTCACATGCCGTCATGCGTCCCGCTCTTCCCTTGTGTCCCATTTGAACGGGCGTCCCCACACCCAGATCACGGCGTCCCCACGCCAGGATCGTGCGCCCCCGGCCCGAGGGCCGACCGCGTAAGCGCTCCATAAGGGAGCGACGGCAAAGACGCTCCCCGCCGCCCGCGTGGTTGCGGAGGACGGGGAGGGAAATCTTCGAACGCCAAGGGGTCGCGGTTCAAGTGGTTTGGACCATGCTCATGGCCACATTTCTCACTCGAACCTCATGTGTGGGCTCGCTCCCACACAAGACGTTTACCGTGGTCACCGGCTGTTCACGCAAATTCCGCCGCGCCTGAACGGCCGGTCAGTTCCGCCTCCACCAGCTCGGCGATCTGCGCGGTGTTCAAAGCGGCGCCTTTGCGAAGGTTGTCCCCGCAGACGAAGAGTTCCAGCGCGGTCGGGTCGTCGAGCGCCCGCCGCACCCGCCCGACCCAGGTCGGATCGGTGCCCACCACGTCGGCGGGGGTCGGGAACTCCCCGGCGGCCGGATTGTCGAAGAGGACGACGCCCGGGGCGGTGTCCAGGATCTCCCGGGCGCCCTCGACGGTGACCTCTCCCTGGAAGCGGGCGTGCACGGTCAGGGAGTGCGTGGTGACGACCGGGACCCGGACGCAGGTCACCGCGACCGGCAGCCTGGGCAGCCCGAGGATCTTGCGGGACTCGTCCCGCACCTTCATCTCCTCCGACGACCAGCCGTCCTCACGCAGCGACCCGGCCCACGGAACGACGTTCAGCGCGACCGGCTCGGGAAAGGGCCCGGTGCTGTCCCCGACGGCCCGCCGCACGTCACCGGGCTTGGTGCCCAGCTCGGTGCCGGCGACCATCGACAGCTGGGCGCGCAGCGTCTCCACGCCGGCCCGCCCGGCCCCGCTGACCGCCTGGTACGACGACACCACCAGCTCGCGCAGCCCGAACTCGGCGTGCAGCGCGCCGAGGGCGACGATCATCGACAGGGTGGTGCAGTTGGGGTTGGCGACGATCCCGCGCGGCCTGCTGCGGGCGCAGTGCGCATTGACCTCGGGCACCACCAGGGGCACCTCGGGGTCCATCCGGAAGGCCCCGGAGTTGTCCACGACGACCACGCCCCGGGCGGCGGCCACCGGCGCCCAGCGCGCGGAGATCTCGTCGGGCACGTCGAACATCGCGACGTCGATCCCGTCGAAGGCCTCCTCCGACAGGGCGACGACCTCGACCTCCGCCCCGCGCACGGTCAGCTTGCGGCCGGCCGAGCGCGGGGAGGCGATCAGGCGGATCTCGCCCCAGACGTCCGCCCGCTGGGACAGGATCTGGAGCATGACCGTGCCGACGGCCCCGGTCGCCCCCACGACCGCGAGCGTCGGCTTGGCAGTCATCGGCCGGTGCCTCCGTAGACCACGGCCTCGTCGCTGTCGGAGTCGAGCCCGAAGGCGGTGTGCACGGCGCGCACGGCCTCCGGCACGTCGTCGGCGCGAGTGACGACCGAGATACGGATCTCGGAGGTGGAGATCAGCTCGATGTTCACGCCCGCGTCGGACAGCGCCTCGAAGAAGGAGGCCGTGACCCCGGGGTTGGTCTTCATACCCGCGCCGACCAGCGAGATCTTGCCGATCTGGTCGTCGTAGCGCAGCGAGTCGAAGCCGATGCCCGGCCGGTTGCGCTCCAGGGCGTCGATGGCCTTGCGGCCCTCGGTCTTCGGCAGCGTGAAGGAGATGTCCGTCAGGCCGGTGGCGGCGGCGGACACGTTCTGCACGACCATGTCGATGTTGACCTGGGCGTCGGCGATGGTCCGGAAGATGGCGGCGGCCTCACCCGGCTTGTCCGGCACACCGACGACCGTGATCTTGGCCTCGGAGGTGTCGTGCGCGACACCGGAGATGATGGCCTGCTCCACCTTCTTGTCCCCAATCGGCTGGCTGCTGACCCACGTGCCCTGAAGTCCGCTGAAGCTGGACCGGACGTGGATCGGGATGTTGTAACGGCGTGCGTACTCCACACAGCGGTGGAGCAGCACCTTGGAACCGGAGGCGGCGAGCTCCAGCATGTCCTCGAAGGAGATCCAGTCGATCTTCCGCGCCTTCGTCACCACGCGCGGGTCGGCGGTGAACACACCGTCGACGTCGGTGTAGATCTCGCAGACCTCGGCGTCGAGCGCGGCGGCCAGCGCCACGGCCGTGGTGTCGGACCCGCCGCGCCCCAGCGTGGTGATGTCCTTCTTGTCCGCGCTGACGCCCTGGAACCCGGCCACGATGGCGATGTTGCCCTCGTCCAGCGCCGTCCTGATCCGGCCCGGCGTGACGTCGATGATCCGGGCTTTGTTGTGCACCGAGTCGGTGATGACGCCTGCCTGGCTGCCGGTGAACGACTGGGCCTCGTGCCCCAGGTTTTTGATCGCCATGGCCAGCAGCGCCATGGAGATCCGCTCTCCGGCGGTCAGCAGCATGTCGAACTCACGCCCGGCAGGCATCGGGGACACCTGCTCGGCCAGATCGATCAGCTCGTCCGTCGTGTCGCCCATCGCGGAAACGACGACAACCACCTGGTTGCCGTTCTTCTTCGCTTCCACGATCCGCTTGGCGACGCGCTTGATGCCCTCGGCATCGGCAACGGAGGAACCTCCGTACTTCTGCACGACAAGGCCCACGTGCGCTCCTCGCTCGGTTTGTCTATGTCGGCTCAGTTTAACGAGCGGCCGAACTCCACCGGCCTGCTCCCGCATGGTGAGACGTCCTGGCGGGGTGTTCCGCCGCTCGCTTCCGGGACGGAACATGCCCAGCCCACGGCACACCACGCAGAAAGTGCGGTGGCTCACAGTGACGGCGACGGGGTAGGCAGGAGGTCCGCCATGCCGACGTCGATCCTTCTCCCGCTTCTCTCCGGGATCGTGCCGCTGGGCGCGAGTGTGCACAGTGGCTGACCGGCATGGGCTTCGCGCTGGTCGCCGTACCGGCCCCGGTGCCGCTGCTCGGTCCCGTCCAGGGGGTCGCCCTGGCCAACTGCGCGGCCGGTGCGGTCGGCGGCGGGCGTGGGCGGACCGCCGGTCTCCCCGCAGTGGGCGGCGGTGGTCGGCTCGATGGTGGCGGGCGGGGTGACGGCCATGACGAAGGGGCTGTGGCCGCGGTGGCCGGCCGGGCGTCGTGATGGGCCGGAGCCCCGGCTCACTTGGCCTTGAGGCCCAGCTGTCCGCCGATCTCCTCCTGCATGACCTGGCCCGCCTCGAACTCCAGGGTCTCGTCGCCCAAGGTCGCGTGGTCGGTGTCCAGACCGTCCAGCTCCGCCAGGGGCTGGTTGAGACGCACGTGGATGAGGATGGACTGGAGGGCGCGCAGGGTGGCGGACGCGGTCGGGCCCCAGTTGGAGAAGTAGGAGAACTGCCACCACCACAGCGCCTCCGTGGTGCGGCCGGCCCGGTAGTGGGCCATGCCGTGCCTCAGGTCGGTGATGACATCGGCCAGGTCGTCGGAGATACGGGCCGGTACGGGCGCCCTTCGGGGCTCGTACGGGTCGAAGACCTCGGAGTAGACGTCGATGGGCTCCAGCATCCGGGCGAAGTTCTCGCGCAGCTCGTCGACGTCCGGCTCGGGGCCCAGGTCCGGCTCGTAGCGCTCGTCGGGGACGATGTCCTCGTGCGCGCCGAGGCGGCCGCCGGCCAGCAGCAGCTGGGAGACCTCCAGGAGGAGGAAGGGGACCGCCGAGTCCGGCTCGTCGCCCTTGGCCACCTCCGTGACGGCCACCAGAAAACTCTCGACCTGGTCGGCGATCTGGACCGCGAAGTCGTCGGGGTCCGGGGCGGTCGCGTGCAGTGTGGCGTCAGACATCTAGGAGTCGTCTCCCCTCGAAGGCGCGGCCGAGGGTGACCTCGTCCGCGTATTCCAGGTCGCCGCCCACCGGGAGGCCGCTGGCCAGGCGGGTGACCTTCAGGCCCATGGGTTTGATCATGCGGGCGAGGTAGGTGGCGGTCGCCTCGCCCTCCAGGTTCGGGTCCGTCGCCAGGATGAGTTCGGTGACCGCGCCGTCGGCGAGCCGGGCGAGCAGCTCCCTTATCCGCAGGTCGTCGGGGCCGACGCCCTCGATCGGGCTGATCGCGCCGCCGAGCACGTGGTAGCGGCCGCGGAACTCGCGGGTGCGCTCGACGGCGACCACGTCCTTGGGCTCCTCCACCACGCAGATCACCGACGGGTCGCGGCGCGGGTCGCGGCAGATGTTGCACAGCTCCTCCTGCGCCACGTTGCCGCAGGTCGCGCAGAACCGGACCTTCGCCTTGACCTCCAGGAGGGCCTGGGCGAGCCGCCGTACGTCGGTCGGCTCCGCCTGCAGGATGTGGAAGGCGATCCGCTGCGCGCTCTTCGGACCGACGCCGGGCAGCCGCCCCAGCTCGTCGATGAGGTCCTGGACCACGCCTTCGTACAACGGACTGCCCTTCCTGGAGTCTTCCGGTACGTACCGTAGTTGGCCGCCGCCTGTCCTAGGAAGGCGGTGCGGGTGTCGCGTGGGCGACGAACATCAGAACGGCGAGATCAGAACGGCAGACCGGGGATGCCGCTGCCGCCGCCCAGACCCTGTGCCAGCGGGCCGAGCTTCTGCTGCTGGAGCGCCTGGGCGTTCGCGTTGGCCGCCTGGACGGCCGCGACGACCAGGTCGGCGAGGGTCTCGGCCGTGTCCTCGAGGGACGCGCCCTCCGGGTCCACCGCCTTCGGGTCGATCTTCAGCGTGCGCAGTTCGCCGGCGCCGGTCACGGTGGCCGTCACCAGGCCGCCGCCCGCCTGTCCGTCGACCTCCGTGTTCGCCAGCTCCTCCTGGGCCCGCGCCAGGTCCTCCTGCATCTTCTGGGCCTGCTGGAGCAGCTGCTGCATGTTGGGCTGGCCACCACCGGGGATCACGATCAGCTCCTGGGTCCGCGTGTTGGATCGGTTCTGCTCTGCTGTGGATGAGCCTACGTGGTCGACGCAGCCATCGCCCCGCCACTCTTTCGAGTGAGAATCCCGGGGGTCCTATACCTGATCAAGGCCCACTTCCGAGCGGAAAAGAGACGAAAGCAAGGCCTTCGCCACCCATTGGGCGGTAGGAAGGGTGCCCGTCGTCAGCATCCATTGTCACGTGCACCATGTCGATCCGATGTCACGGAACGTGACCGGTTGTGATCAGTAGGGAGTGCCGGGTGGGCCAGCCGGAGATGCAGCCCGAGGGACCGCCTCAGGACGGGTGGAGCGAGGGTGCGGCCGGACTGCGGCCGGGTGATCTGACCGGGCGGCCGTTCCCGCTCGGGGACTGGGGTGAACCGGCCGAGCGGCTCGACGAGCTGTACCGGTGGGTGGAGCGCGGGGCGCTGGGAACCGCCGAGTGGTACCTGTCGGACCGGGTGGGGAAGCGGCGGGGCGCGCGGGCGCTGCGGTGCGGGGCGGTCGTGGGCGCGGTGCTCGGCGCCGCGCTGCCGCTCCTCGACCTCACCGGGGTGATCGGCGGCGTCGCGCCCTGGGGGTATCTCGCGCTGCTGGTGGCGGTGGCGTGCGTCGGCGTCGACCGGTTCTTCGGGGTGACCTCCGGCTGGATGAGGGACATGGCGACCGCGCAGGCCGTGCAGCGGCGGCTCCAGGTGCTCCAGTTCGACTGGGCGTCGGAGAGCCTGCGGGAGGTGCTGGGACCGGCGGAGGGCACGGCGAGCGAGGCGGCCGAGCGGTGCCTGGCGGTGCTGCGGCGCTTCTCGGAGGACGTCACCGAGCTGGTCCGCACGGAGACGGCGGACTGGATGGTGGAGTTCCGGACCGGCCTGGCACCGCTCGGCATGCAGGCGACGGTGACGGCCGGACAGCGCACGGACGCGGGTCATCTGAACAGCCGTTTCCCGCTGCCGCCGGGCACGAACGGCACCCGTCCGAACATGCCCCGACAACGGCCACCGGAGCCGCGCTGAGTCCCGGCGGGTCCCGGGGTGTCCCAGCGGGTCTGCGCGGACCCCGGCGGGACTTCGAGCGTCCCGGCGCGTGGATTTGTCACGACGCCCTAATGTCTTGACATCGGTGGAAGCGGGCCCGCATCGTGAGCGGACAGTTGCACAACGGTCCGAAGAGGGGCAGCCACATGGTGCGTACGCTCGGCGTCGCCGTCGTCGGGTTCGGCTGGATGGGGCGGGTGCACACCCAGGCCTACCAGCGGGTCCCCCACCACTTCCCGCAGCTGGCCGTACGTCCCGAGCTGGTGACCGTCGCCGAGGAGGTGCCCGGCCGGGCGGAGGAGGCCGCCGGCCTGTTCGGGTTCGCGTCCACCACCCGGGACTGGCGTGAGGTCGCCGCCGATCCGCGGGTCCACGCCGTCAGCATCACCGCGCCGAACTTCCTGCACCGGGAGATCGGCGTCGCCATGGCCGAGGCCGGCAAGCACATCTGGATCGAGAAGCCGGTGGGTCTGACCGCCGAGGACGCCGGCGCGGTCGCCGACGCCGTCGCCAAGGCCGGCGTCCAGGGCACGGTCGGCTTCAACTACCGCAACGCGCCCGCCGTCGCGTACGCCCGTGACCTCGTCGCCTCCGGCGAGCTGGGCACCGTCACCCATGTCCGCATCCGCCTCCTCAGCGACTACGCGGCCCACCCCGACTCGGCCCTGACCTGGCGGTACGAGCGGGCCCGCGGCGGCACCGGGGTCCTCGGCGACCTCGCCTCGCACGGCGTCGACCTGGCCCGCTTCCTGCTCGGTGACATCACGGCGCTCGCCGCCGACACCGCCGTCTTCATCCCGGAGCGCGCCCGCCCCACCGGCGCCACCGCCGGCCACACCCTGGCCACCGGCGGCGCCCTCGGCCCGGTCGAGAACGAGGACTACGTCAGCTGCCTGCTGCGCTTCGCGTCCGGCGCCCGGGGTGTGCTGGAGGCCTGCCGGGTCTCGGTCGGCGAGCAGAACAACTACGGCTTCGAGGTGCACGGCACCCGCGGCGCCGTCTTCTGGGACTACCGGCGGATGGGTGAACTCGGCGTCAGCCGCGGCACCTCCTACCAGGACCAGCCCGTCAGCACGGTCCACGTCGGCCCGGGCCACGGCGAGTACGGCGCCTTCCAGCCCGGCGCGGCCAACGCCATGAGCTACGACGACCTCAAGGTCGTCGAGGCCCGCAACTTCCTGCGCTCCATAGCCGAGGACACCCCGTACGGCCCGACCCTGCCCGACGCCGTGCACAGCGCGACCGCCCTCGACGCGATGAGCCGCTCGGCCGCCCAGGGCACCTGGGTGAGCCTCGGCTGAACCCCCGCCGCTCAGGGGTGCCGCACCGGCCTCACCGGCAGAGCTTCATCCCCACCGGGGTGCAACAGGCCACGTGTGGCCGTGGGTGCGGCGTGAGGGGATGATTCGGACGTCCGGTCGAATGTCCGCCGAGCGTTCCGCCACCGCGGGGCGGCGGGCGTTCACCGCTTGCTGTACGTGAGGCTCTCCTCGCCGTCCTTCCGGACCCGCTTCAGCCTGCCGTCCGGCAGCAGGGTCACCTCGGTGGCCTCTCCCGCGCTGCACGAGGAACGGGGCTTGCCCGTCGTGACCGTGGAAGGCCCGATCTCCAACGGACCTCCCGTGCCGGGCTTCTCGGCGAGCTTCGCGACGAACTCGCAGTGGTAGCCGGGTCCGTCGGCGACCAGGGTGAGGACCGGGTCGCCCACCGCGCCCTGGCGGATGGTCAGTTCGCGGGTGTTGTGGCCGGTGGAGTTGTCTATGGCCGTGGCCCAGGTGCCGAGGAAGGCGGTGGGCACGGGGCCCGCAGAGGGGGCGGAGGAGGAGGGTGACCCGGTGGGCGCCGGGTCCCCGGCGGAGGTCCGGGCGGTCGCCGACGGGGTGGGGGGCGCGGCGCCGCCCGCCTTGTCGTCGTCACCGCCGTTGTTCATGAGCGCGTACACGGAACCGCCGGCGGCCAGCATGACGACCAGCGCGACCGTGACGAGGAGCGCGCTGGAACGGCGGGTGCGGCCCGGTTCCTCTTGGGGGGCGTACGGCGGGGGCGGCGGGGGCGTGTAGAGCGGCGGGGCGGGCTCGGGGGCGGCGACGGTGGCGTGGGGGGCGTGGTACGGGTTGTAGGCGTTGTACGGCTGCGGGTGCTGGTGGGGCTGGTTCTGGTAGCCGTAGGCCGGGTGCGCGGCCGGAGCGTGTTCGGGGGAGGGCGGGTCGGGCACCGGCTGCGGCTGCGCCCCCGCGGCGGCAGCCGCGGATTCGGCACCGCCCCTGGACCCCGGGCCGGCCGGCCCCCGCACCCACGGGTCGGGCGACCCGCCGCGGGGAGCCCGGGCCACGGTCCCGTACTCCGTCGGGTCCTCCACCTCCAGCAGTTCCACCGCGTGCCGGCCCAGCTGGGCGACCAGGGAACCGGGCAGCCAGGGGTCCCTGGAGCGGCCCTCCTCGACCGTGTCGACCGCCCCGGTCCTCGCCAGGATCGCGTCCAGGGACGGGCGGGTCGCCGGGTCCTTGCGCAGACAGTCGCGGACCACGTCCGCGATGCCCTCGGGGAGCCCTGACAGGTCGGGTTCCTCCTGGGCGATGCGGAACAGCTGGGCGTGCGCGCCGCCCTCGTTCGCGCCGAAGGGAAGCACGCCGGTGGCCGCGTAGGCGAGCACCGAGCCGAGGCTGAAGACGTCGGAGGCCGGACTGATCCGCTCGCCGCGCACCTGCTCGGGGGCCATGAAGCCGGGCGAGCCGACGAGCGACCCGGTCGTGGTGATGCCCTCGCCGGGGAGGGTCTCCAGGGCCCGCGCGATCCCGAAGTCGATGACCCGGGGTCCCTCTATGGTGAGCATGACATTGGACGGCTTGAGGTCACGGTGGACGATCCCGGCCGCGTGGATGTTGGTGAGCGCGTGTGCCAGCCCGGCGGCCAGGATCCACACCGACCGCTCGGGCAGCGGCCCGTGGTCCTGCTCGACGACCCGCTGGAGGCTCGGCCCGGCGACATAGCCGGTGGCCACCCACGGCACGGCGGCCTCGGTGTCGGCGTCGAGGACGGGCGCGGTCCAGAACCCGCCGACCCGCTGGGCGTTGCGCACCTCCTGCCGGAAGCGGGCCCGGAAGTCCTCCTGCGCGGCGAGTTCCGCCCGCACCAGCTTCACGGCGACGGTACGGCCGCGCTCGGACCGGGCGAGAAACACCTGCCCCATGCCGCCCGCGCCCAGCCGTGCCAGCAGCCGGTACCTCCCGATGTGCTGCGGATCCCCGGGCCCCAGCTTCTCCATGGCAGATCCGCCCCTTCTCCACACTTGTGATCCAGCCGAGAATATTCCGGCCGCTCCGGTGGCCGGGACCCGCCTTGTCTACGGTTCCGTAACAGGTACCGGTCGCTCCGTTATATCCACCGGCTGTGGACAAACTGTCGCGGAATCCCCCTGCCCATGGAACATGTCGCCGATATCGCGTCGGCACCGGGCGCTCCTAGGCTCGGCGCCATGACCCCTCAGCCCAATCCCCAGGCCGGAGCCGCCGTCAAGGCAGCCGACCGTGCGCATGTCTTCCACTCCTGGTCCGCGCAGGACCTCATCGACCCGCCGGCCGTGGCCGGTGCCGAAGGGTCGTACTTCTGGGACTACGACGGCAGGCGATACCTGGACTTCACCAGCGGGCTCGTCTTCACCAACATCGGCTACCAGCATCCGAAGGTCGTCGCCGCGATCCAGGAGCAGGCCGCGCAGATGACCACCTTCGCGCCCGCCTTCGCGGTGGCGGCCCGGTCGGAGGCGGCCCGGCTGATCGCCGAGCGGACCCCCGGCGACCTGGACAAGATCTTCTTCACCAACGGGGGTGCGGACGCGATCGAGCACGCCGTGCGCATGGCCCGGCTGCACACCGGCCGCCCGAAGGTGCTGTCCGCCTACCGCTCGTACCACGGCGGCACCCAGCAGGCGGTCAACATCACCGGCGACCCGCGCCGCTGGCCCTCCGACGGAGCCGCCGCCGGGGTCGTGCACTTCTGGGCGCCCTTCCTGTACCGCTCGCGTTTCTACGCGGAGACCGAGGAGCAGGAGAGCACGCGGGCGCTGGAGCACCTGGAGACCACGATCGCGTTCGAGGGACCGGGCACGGTCGCGGCGATCGTTCTGGAGACGGTGCCGGGAACCGCCGGGATCATGGTCCCGCCGGCCGGATACCTGGCGGGCGTCCGCGAGATCTGCGACCGGCACGGGATCGTCTTCGTCCTGGACGAGGTCATGGCCGGGTTCGGACGCACGGGTGAGTGGTTCGCCGCCGACCTGTTCGGGGTCGTACCCGACCTGATGACCTTCGCCAAGGGCGTGAACAGCGGGTACGTGCCGCTCGGCGGTGTCGCCATCAGCGAACGGATCGCCGCGACCTTCGCCCGGCGGCCCTACCCGGGCGGGCTGACGTACTCCGGGCATCCGCTGGCCTGTGCCGCCGCCGTCGCCACCATCGACGTGATGGCGGACGAGGGTGTCGTCGAGAACGCGAAGCGGCTCGGCGCGGACGTCGTCGGGCCCGCCCTGGCCGCGCTGGCCGAGCGGCACCCGAGCGTGGGCGAGGTGCGCGGCACCGGCATGTTCTGGGCGCTGGACCTCGTGAAGGACAGGGCGACCCGGGAGCCGCTGGTGCCGTACAACGCGGCCGGGGAGGCCAACGCGCCGATGGCCGCGTTCACCGCCGCCGCCAAGCAGCAGGGTCTGTGGCCGTTCGTGAACATGAACCGGACGCATGTCGTGCCGCCGTGCAACGTCACCGAGGCCGAGCTGAAGGAGGGCTTCGCCGCCCTGGACTCCGCCTTGAGCGTGGCCGACGAGTACACGGTGTAGGGGCGCCGCGGGCGGGGCGGGACGCGGGTCCGGCGGGGGCCGGTCGCGATCCCCGCGCCCCCGGGGGAACGCGTAAGGTGGCGTGCTCGTAGATGTACACGTAAGCGAGCACGTCACCCGAACGCGTGAGGAGAGGCACCCGACCATGCCGGGCAACGGCGCTGTGACCCGCAGTACCCTGCGCCAGCAGATCGCGGACGCGCTCCGTGACGAGGTGCTCGCCGGGCGCCTCCAGCCGGGCCGGGAGTTCACGGTCAAGGAGATCGCCGACCAGTACGGGGTCTCCGCCACGCCGGTCCGCGAGGCCCTGGTCGACCTGTCCGCGCAGGGCATCCTCGAAGCCGACCAGCACCGCGGTTTCCGGGTCCCGGAGTACACCCTCACCGACTACCAAAACATGATCGAGGCCCGCAGCCTGGTCGTCGACGGTATGTTCCACGCCCTCGACGAAGGCCGTCACCCCGCCTTCAGGGACCCCGGCGAGCCGCGGGTCGCGGCCGCCCTGGCGGCGGTCCGCCGGCGCGGCGAGGAGGCCCAGCGGGCCGCGACCGCCGGCGACCTCTCCGTGCTGATCGGCTACGACCTGCGCTTCTGGCGCGAGCTGTCCACCCTGTTCGGCAACCCCTACCTCGGCGACTTCCTGCACCGGCTGCGCGTGCAGTCCTGGGTGTGCGCGGTGCGGCACCTGCGCCGGCTGCCCGATCTGCGCGGGTACCTGTGGTCCCGGCACACCGAGTTGGTCGACGCGCTGTCCCGGCGGGACACCGAGGCCGCCCGGGGGATCGTCACCGCGTACAACGCACACTCCCTCGCCCTCATCGAGCGTCTGTCGGAGAACGGATGACCGCGCCCTCGGAGACCGTCGACCTGTCCGTGGTCGTTCCCGCGTACAACGAGGAGGCACGGCTCGGCCCGACGCTCGACGCCGTCACCCGGTACCTCGCCGACAACGAGTCCCGTTTCGGCACCTGGGAAGTGATCGTCTCCGACGACGGTTCCACCGACGGCACGCGCGAGGTCGCCGCCTTAGGGCATCCGTGCGTCCGCCTGGTCACCGGCGACCGCAACCGTGGCAAGGGCAACGCCCTGCGCCTCGGGGTCGCCGCCAGCACCGGCCGCCGGGTGCTGGTCACCGACGCCGACCTCGCGGCCCCGATCGAGGAGCTGGAGCGGCTCGACAAGGCGCTCAGCGAGGGAAACGCGGCCGCGATCGGCTCGCGCGCGGTACCGGGCGCGGAGATATCCGACCACCAGCACCGGCTGCGCGAGCTGCTCGGCCGTGCCGGGAACCTGCTGATACGGGCCACCGCGGTGCCCGGCATCAAGGACACCCAGTGCGGTTTCAAGCTGTTCGACGGCGACCGGGCCCGGGAGGCCTTCGCCGACTCCCGTCTGGACGGCTGGGGCATCGACGTCGAGGTCCTGCAGCACCTGCACCGCGAGGGCGGCTCCATCGCCGAGGTGCCGGTCCGCTGGAGCCACCAGCCGGGCTCCAAGGTCGGCCCGCTGGCCTACCCGAAGGTCCTCGCCGACCTGGCCCGGCTCCGGCTGCGCCGGCTGCGCCCGGTCGACCTGCTGGTCCCGGTGCTCTTCCTGGCCCTGTCGGTCGCGCTCTACTCGGGCCGCTTCTTCGACCCGGGCCACCGCTATCTCGTCGACTCCCTCCAGGACCAGAACCAGTGGGAGTGGTTCTTCGCGGTGACCGCGGACAACCTGGCGCACCTGCGCAACCCGTTCTTCTCCGACCTCCAGAACTTCCCCGACGGCGTCAACCTGATGGCCAACACGGTCATGCTGGGCGTCTCCGTCCCGTTCGCCCCGCTCACGCTGCTCGCCGGACCGGCCGTCTCGCTCTCCGTCTGCATGGCGGTGGGCCTGGCCGCGACCGCCGTCGCCTGGTACTGGCTGATCGTGAAGCGGGTGGTACGGCACCGGGGTGCCGCCTTCCTCGGCGCGGCCCTCGCGGCCTTCGCGCCGCCGATGGTCAGCCACGCCAACGCGCACCCCAACTTCGTGATCCTGTTCATGATCCCGCTGATCATCGACCGCGCCCTGCGCCTGGCCGCGGGCACCCGCGTCCGGCGGGACGGGGTCGTGCTCGGCCTGATGGCGGCCTACCAGGTCTTCCTGGGCGAGGAGCCGTTCCTGCTCGCGGCGCTGGGCATGGTCCTGTTCGCCGCCGCCTACGCGGCCGTACGACCGCAGGTGGCGAAGGAGTCCTGGCGTCCCCTGGGCAAGGGCCTGCTGATCGCGGGCGCGGTCTGCCTCCCGCTCGTGGCCTACCCCCTGTACTGGCAGTTCAGCGGCGCGCAGAGCTACCACAGCGTCCTGCACGGCGACAACGCGGGAAACAGCCCGCTCTCGCTCCTCGCCTTCTCCGAACGCTCGATGCTCTTCGGGGACGCGGGCCGCGCCAACGAGCTGTCCCTCAACCCCACCGAGCAGAACGCCTTCTACGGCTGGCCGCTGGTCCTGCTCGCCTTCGCGGTCGTGGTACGGCTGTGGTCGCGGCCCCTGGTCAGGGCGCTGGCGTTCACGTCCCTGGCCGCGGCGGTCCTGTCCTTGGGCCCGAAGATCCGGATCCCGCTGACGGACACGGTGTATCCGGGCCCCTGGGCGCTGGTGCGGAAGCTGCCGCTCTTCGAGTCGGTGATCGAGGGCCGGGTGGCGATGATCTGCGCCCCGGCGCTGGGCGTGCTGCTCGCGCTCGCCCTCGAAAGGGTGCTGGGCGCCCGCCGGGTCGGCACCCAGTACTTCGGCCTGCTCGCCATCGCGCTCGCGCTGCTCCCGATCGTCCCCGCCCCCCTCAAGTCCGTGCCGCGGACGCCGGTCCCGGAGTTCGTCACGAGCGGGATGTGGAAGTCGTACGTCGGCAAGGGCGAGTCCCTCGTCCCGCTCCCGCTCCCCGATCCCGGGTCCGCGGAGGCGCTGCACTGGCAGACGTCGGCGGACCTCGGCTTCAAGCTCCCCGGCGGATACTTCAACGGCCCCTACGGCGAGGACCGCATCGGCATCTACGGTGCCGTCCCCCGCTACACCTCCACCCTGCTGCGTGACGTCCGGTACAGCGGCAAGGTGCCGGTGATCGGCAAGAACTGGCGGGCGCAGGCGGCGAAGGACTTCGCGTACTGGAAGGCGGGCGTTCTGGTGGTCGCGCCGCAGCCCAACGACGACAAGCTGCGCCAGGCGGTGCAGGCTCTGACCGGAAAACCCGCCAGGTGGACCGGTGGGGTCTGGGTATGGGACCTGCACGAGGGGCGCTGACCGGCGCCGCACCGATTACTCTTCCCTGACCACCTAGCTGAACACTTGCCGTGAACGCGCAGATATCGCGCCGATACGAGGAGCCCTCTTTGGCCTGTGACCTCTGGCTGGTACCGCTCGTCGACGTGTTGTGCCACACGCCCGACAACCCGTTCGCCGAGGAACTCGCGCAATACAACAAGGTGCTCGCCGAGGCCGGGCTGCCCCCGGTGCCGGTGTACCAGTACATGCCGGGACTGTCCGGCGAGGTCGCGCCCGTGGCCGGCTTCGACTACGACGCGCTCCACTTCCTGCGCCGCGCCTATCTCCTCCAGGTCTGCGGCCTGCCCGTCGCCCCGGTGGACGACCTGGGCGGCGACTACGAGCAGCTCCTGGAGATGTTCGAGTCGACGGCCCAGCAGTCGCACCTCGTCTGGCACTACGACCACGCGGGCGCGTACGTCCCGCTCGACTTCCCGAACCCGCTCTCCAGCGACGAGCTCCTCGCGAGCGGCGGCCCGCTGGGCTCCTCGCAGAGCCTGCTGCGCGAGCTGGAGTACGTGGCCCCGTCGATCGGCATCGACCCGGCGAACCCGCCGGCCGCCCCGCAGGCTCCGTCCGCACCGACCGACCTGGAGGAGCCGGCCGTCCCGGCGCCCTACGACCCGAGCCCGTTCGCCCGGGAACGGCACGTCTGGCTGGGCCTGCACGCCGCCGCGACGCGCAGCCTGGCCCAGGGTTCGATGATCGTGTTCAGCTGACGGGCGGGGGCGCCCGGCGCACAGACGCCCCGCCCGGTGTGCGGTCACCGCTGGTGCGGCAGCCTGATCGTGCGGACGAGGGGCACGTCGGCGTAGAGGTCGGGCTCGACGGTCACCGCGTGACGCCCGTCGGGCCAGTCGACCGTCGGCCGGGGCAGATGGACCGCGTGCCCGAGCCGCCATTGCACGCCGTCACGCAACAGTGCGCCGACCGTGCAGGCGCCGGCGAAGTCCAACTCCTCGGTCTCGACGGCGGGAAGGGCGTTGATGTGCTCCGCGACGCTCTTGCGCATGGCGTCGGCGGCGGCCAGGCAGTGGTCATCCCACGCTCTCGGGCGAGCACCGTGAGGCGGTCGCGAACAGCGGGGGCGACCTTGACGGTGGTGTCAGCCATGATGCACGTATACCTCCGGTATACCGTCTCGGGCCGGTCGAGCAGGACAGTCATCGACGTTCCCTCTCCGGTTCTGGACGCAGCCGCCGGGTGAACTTTCCGCAGTTCACCCATTGGTGGCCCGAGTTCGCACGGCCTATCGAACACCTCGCAGGTCGTCGAGTACTGCCGTGTCACCGGGTCCCGTCGCACCACCCGCCGCAGATAACCCCGTTCCTCCAGCTCGCGCAGGGAGGCGACGACCGTCATGCACCCTTCCCGGCGCCGCGCCGCGAGGATGCGCTCCGTGATCCACGGGCCGCTCGGAAGACTCAGGAGGTACGCCAGCACGCCCGCGGCCGCCCAGGACAGACGACCGTCCCCGAAACGGGAGTTGGCGAAGGCTGCGAAGGCGCGCACGGGCGCCGTACGATGAACGCGCATCGCAGTGGTGGCTCCCGGTGTCGAGCCCCCGGGTGTCGGCGCACCGCGGGGGCGATCTGTTGATCGTGACTTCAGGGCCACGCAGAGTGGCACGCGCAAGCCGGAACGCCCTTTTCCTGGGCTCTAGTTCACACATTTCACTCCGTGGACTGAAGCACGGCACGCAACAGCCGCGCCGTCGGCGCGTGACCCCGGTGCCGTCTAGCCGAACACGCTGAACAGGGCGAGCGCGGGCCCGGCCGCGTAGATCGGCACGCCCAGTACCAGAGCGGTCCACGGCCGCCGGACCCACACCGCCCCGAGGACGACCGTGACCGCCGCGGCGGCCAGCGCGACCGACGGTCCGAACATCGCGACGAGCATCCACACACCGGAGTCGTCGCAGAACCGCTGGGTCCCGGCCGAGGTGCCGCAGCTGTCACCGGCGAAGGCCATACCGAAGAACAACAGCCCGTTCACGGTCACGGCGACCGCGAGCAGCAGCCCGGCCACCACGGCGAAGACCGCTCCGAGGGTCCCGCCCGGCCGGGTCCGCCCCGGCGGGACCGCGGGGCCGTACGACGGCGGGTACGGCGGCGGACAGGGCGGCGGCGGAAAGCTCATGTCTTCCATCTCACTCCCGCCCGCACGCCCCCGCCTGAGTACGGCTGCTCAACAGCGCTGAGCCCGTGCCACCGAGCGGGTCACCAGGGAACCACCCCGTCGTCCTCGAAGAAGCCGCCGGTGGGGCCGCCGTCCGGCAGGGTCGCGAGGCGGATCGCGGTGGCCGCGCCCTGCTGCGGTGTGCGGACGCCCCGGAAGCCGTTGAGGTCGGTCGCGCAGTAGCCGGGGCACGCGGCGTTGATCAGGATGTTCGTGTCCTGCAGTTCCCTGGCGTACTGGACGGTGACGCCGTTGAGGAACGTCTTGGACGGCGAGTAGGCGACGGCGATCGGTCCCATGTCGGCGCCGGGCGCGGACTGCCGGGTGAGGGAGCCGACGCTGCTGGAGACGTTGACGATCCGCGGGGACGGCGAGCGGCGCAGCAGCGGGAGCATCGCGTTGGTGACGCGGATGACGCCGATGACGTTGGTCTCCACGACGGCCCGTACCGTCGCGACGTCGACGGTCGTGGGCGCCTGCGGCGCGCTGCCGGTGATGCCGGCGTTGTTGACGAGTGCGTCGAGGCGTCCCGCGCGGTCCTCCACCAGCCCGGCCGCGGCGGTCACGCTCGCGTCGTCGGTCACGTCGAGCGGCACGCCGAACGCGTCGACCCCCGCCGCGCGCAGCTTCGCGACGGCGGCCTCCCGGCGCTCCGCGTCCCGGGCCCCGACGCCGACGCTCCAGCCGAGGGCGCCCAGGCCGGCCGCGATCTCGTATCCGATGCCCTTGTTCGCGCCGGTCACCAGCGCGGTCTTCTGCTCGGTCAGGTCTTCGGTCATGTCTTCGGTCATGTCGTCGATCCTGGCGCGGACCGGGCAGGCCGGGCCAACACCGATCGGGTGCGCGGCGATACCGCACAGGTATCGATCCCGGTCGGATCGGTAGCATGGAGGGCGTGGAGACACGCGAATTGCGGTACTTCGTGGCCGTCGCCGAGGAACTGCACTTCGGGAAGGCGGCGCGGCGGCTCGGCATCGCGCAGCCACCGTTGTCGCGGGCCATCCGTCAGCTGGAACGACGGCTGGGGGCGGCCCTGCTGGAGCGCACCAGCCGTGCGGTCGCCCTGACCGAGGCCGGTTCGGTGCTGCTGCGGGAGGCACGGGCGGCGCTGGACGCCGTCGAGGCCGCCGAGCAGCGCACCCGGCGTGCGGCCCTCGCGGCGCACGGCCAGGCCGGTGTGGTCCTCGCCACGAAGGCGGGCGCGTCCGGCGACCTGCTGGCGAAGCTGCTCGACGCCTACGCCGCCGAACCCGGTGCGGTCACCGTCGACCTGCTGCTGTGCGGGGTCGGCGAGCAGGAACGCATGCTGCGCGACGGCAGGGCCGACGTGGCCCTGCTGCACCTGCCGTTCGACAGCACGGCGGGGTTCGACACCGAGGAACTGCAGACGGAGAGTCAGGTCGTGGTGGTGCCGGCCGGGCACGCGCTCACCGCCGGCGACCAGGTGCGGATGACCGATGTCACCGAACTGGCCGACCTGCCCCTGGCGCGATGGCGGGGCCGCGACGGCAGGTACCCGGAGGGGCCCGGTCCGGAGGTCCGGGACCAGGCCCAGCTGTACCAGCTGGTCGCGCTGGGCCGCGCCTGCTGTGTCGTGCCGGAGTCGGTCCGGTCCCAACTGCGCGAGGACCTGGCCGCCGTACCGGTGCCGGACGCGCCGCCGGTCACGACCGTGATCGCCTGGCCACCCCACAGCCGCTCCCGAGCGGTCGCCGGTCTCGTCCAGGTCGCGACCCGGCTCTGCGAACCGGCCGGAACGGCACGGTGAGGCGACCGGGCTGACGCGCGGGGGCGAGTTCGCCGGACCCGGTGAACTCGCCCCCCGCACCGGGCTACGCGAAGACGGGCGTCCCGCCCTGCGTCAGCTTCCAGTTGGTCGCCGCGAACGTCGACGGGTCGATGGTGCCCTTCGCCGTGGCGTAGGCGACCATCAGGTCGCGGACCTGGTTGGTGGAGCTGTAGGCGATCTCGGCGGCGGCGATGTGCGGGTAGCCGGAGCCGCCGTTGGCGCGGTAGTTGTTGACGGCGACGACGAAGACCTGGTCGTCGGCGACCGCGGTGCCGTTGTAGGTCAGGTTCTTGATGCGCGAGCCCTCGGCGGCCGCGATGTCGATCTCGTAGTCGACGCCCGTCGCCATGTCGTACATGTAGTCCCAGAAGCTGTTGGCGTTGGTGAGGGTGGCGGTGTCCACCGCCGTGCCCGCCGGCACCTGGTGGTAGTACTTCGCCGCGTACTCCAGGTAGTCCTTGACCTGGGCGCCGGTGAGCTTCTTGCCGTACAGGGTGTTCTCGTAGACGTACAGGCCCGCCACGTCGCGGATCGTCACGTCGCCGGCCGGGATGGTGGCCGTCCGGCTGAAGCAGGCGGCCACCGAGATCAGCGGGAGCGCGGCGTCCGCCGCCGACAGGCCCGCCTTCACCGCGTCCATCTGGACCTGCTGGATGAAGTCGATGGCGGGGACGTCCTTCCAGCAGGCCTCCGCCGTCGACATCGCCACGGTGCTGGTGCCGATCGCGGTGTTGACGTACTTGACCACCAGCTCGTGGTCGGCGGTGAGGAGTTCGGTGATCCGCGGGTCCTCGGCGACCGTGTTGCTGTTCAGGGTGGTGGCGGTCTTCTTGGTGATCTTCCAGGAGCCGCGCACGTGCTCCAGCTCGAAGTCGAAGACGGAGAGGCGGTAGCCGTAGCAGTACGGCTCGGAGAGCAGCACGTCCTCGCCCGTCTCCGCGTTCTTCACCGTGTACGTCGGGACGTCGACGTGGGTGTGGCCGACGAGGATCGCGTCGATGCCGGGCACCTGCTCGGCGACCAGGTTCGACGCGTTCTCCACGTAGGGGAGTTCGTCGCCCCACGAGGTCGAGCCGTCCAGGCCCGAGTGGTCGGTGAGGAAGACGACGTCACAGCCGAGGGCGCGCAGCCGCGGCACGTACTTCTTCGCCTGCTCGACCAGGCCCGTGAAGGCCATCTTCCCGGAGACGTTGTCCTTGTCCCACAGGGCGATGCCCGGGTTGGTGAGGCCGAGGATGCCGACCTTGATGTCCGGGCCGTGCGGGACCTTGATGTGCTTGACGGTGTAGGGCCGGAAGGCGGGCCTGAGCGTCCTGGCGTCCAGGGCGTTGGCGCCGAGCAGCGGGAAGTCGCACTGCTTCTCGAAGGTGCGGACGGTCTCGATGCCGTAGTTGAACTCGTGGTTGCCGAGGGCGGCCGCGTCGTAGCGCATCTCGTTCATGGCGACCGCCATGGGGTGCTTGGGGCCGCGCTTGCCGTTCTTGCCGGTGATCGGGTCGACGCTCGCGTAGTACGAGGCGAGGGAGGTGCCCTGGATGATGTCGCCGGCGTCGACGAGGAGGACCCGGCCCTCGCCCTTCTCCTTGCGGAGGTTCTTCACCAGGGTGGCTATGCGCGCGATGCCGTACGTGTTGCCCTTGGCGTCCACCGGCGCCGCGTTGGTGTAGTAGTCCCAGTTGAAGACGTGGCTGTGCAGGTCGGTGGTGCCCAGGATGGAGAAGCTCCAGGTCTTCGGCGCCTTCGGGGGCTTGGCGTGGCCGCGCTCGGCGGCCTCGGCGGTGCCGGTTCCGACGGTTCCCGCGACGGCCACGGCCGCTCCGGTGACGGCCGACTTCTGCACGAACTCGCGGCGGTTCATGGGATTGACGGGCATTCAGGGCTCCTGGAAGGGCGATACGGACGGAAGTTGCGTGCGGGAGGCGGCGGGCTACCCGCGTAGATGCTGACCTCCGACCGTTACCGGCGTAACCACGGATGACCCAAGGGCCGGTCAAGGATTCCCAAGACCGGCCCAAGAGGCGCTGTGAACCGGCGGCCTACAGGAATGAATTGATCTCGATCGTCTCGTTGCGGCCCGGGCCCACGCCGATCGCGGAGATCGGGGCGCCGGACATCTCCTCCAGGGCCTTCACGTACGCCTGCGCGTTCTTCGGCAGGTCCGCGAAGGTCTTGGCCTTGGTGATGTCCTCGGACCAGCCGGGCAGGGTCTCGTAGACCGGCTTCGCGTGGTGGAAGTCGGTCTGCGAGTAGGGCAGTTCCTCGACGCGCTTGCCGTCGATCTCGTACGCGACACAGACCGGGATCTGCTCCCAGCCGGTGAGGACGTCCAGCTTGGTGAGGAAGAAGTCGGTCAGGCCGTTCACGCGGGTCGCGTAGCGGGCGATCACCGCGTCGAACCAGCCGCAGCGGCGATCCCGGCCGGTGGTGACACCGCGCTCGCCGCCGATCCGGCGCAGCGCCTCGCCGTCCTCGTCGAACAGCTCGGTCGGGAACGGGCCGGCGCCGACGCGGGTCGTGTAGGCCTTGAGGATGCCGATGACCCGGCTGATCTTCGTCGGGCCCACGCCGGAGCCGGTGCAGGCGCCGCCGGCCGTCGGGTTGGACGAGGTGACGAAGGGGTACGTGCCGTGGTCGATGTCCAGCAGCGTGCCCTGGCCGCCCTCGAACAGGACGACCTTGTCCTCCTCCAGGGCCTGGTTGAGGACCAGGACCGTGTCGGCGACGTACGGGGCGAGCTTGTCCGCGTAGGTCAGCAGTTCCTCGACGACCTGGTCGACGGCGATCGCGCGCCGGTTGTAGAGCTTGGTGAGGACCTGGTTCTTGACGTCGAGGGCCGCCTCGACCTTCTGGGTCAGGATCGACTCGTCGTAGAGGTCCTGGACCCGGATGCCGACGCGGTTGATCTTGTCCGCGTAGGTCGGGCCGATGCCGCGCCCCGTCGTACCGATCTTCCGCTTGCCGAGGAAGCGTTCCGTCACCTTGTCGACGGTCACGTTGTACGGCGTGATGATGTGCGCGTTACCGCTGATCATGAGCTTGGACGTGTCGACGCCGCGCTCGTTCAGACCGCTCAGCTCGGAGAGCAGGACCGAGGGGTCGACGACGACGCCGTTGCCGATGACCGGAACACACGTAGGCGAGAGGATTCCGGAAGGGAGGAGGTGGAGCGCATACTTCTGGTCGCCGACGACGACCGTGTGGCCGGCGTTGTTGCCACCCTGGTATCGCACCACGTAGTCGACGGAGCCGCCTAGCAGATCCGTCGCCTTTCCCTTGCCTTCGTCACCCCACTGAGCACCGAGCAGCACAAGTGCGGGCACGCGCGTACACCCCTTCCGGGCGGGGCATGTCCAAGGTCAGGGGCGTACGCGTAAGGTTCGTCGCCGCGTACCACCGCGACCGTCGTTGGCCGCACAACCGTCGGACCGGATGCCCCGGAATAGACGAAGCCCCTGGCGCAACAGCGCAAGGGGCTCTTGCACAGTGATGCTACCCGAGGAAGCGAGGCACGACCGAGGTGGCGACATTCGCGCGGTCCGATCAGCTGCTGGTGATCATCGATCCGGCGGCACGGCAGACGGACGGTGAGTCCGTCCGGATCGCGAAAGACGTGCTCAGCGCGGGTGCGACCACGAAGGTGTGTCTGCCGGACAGTCCCGAGGAATTTGCCCGGGTGCTGGCCCGGAGGGGGTCCCGGCGGCCGGTGGTGGTGGGCGACGACGGTGCGCTGATCCGTGCGGTGACCTTTCTGCACCGGCAGCGGGAGCTGGCCGGATGTGTGCTGTCCGTGGTCCCGGTGGGGGGTGCGCTGGGCGTCGCGCACGCGCTGGGGGTGCCCACCGGTGCGGTGGCGGCGGCGCGGGCCGTCCTGGACGGCGTGGAGCGCCGCCTGGATCTCCTGGTCGACGACAGCGACGGGGTGGTGCTGGGCGCGCTGCGGATCCCGCCGCCGGCGACGGCGGCAGCGGCGGCGGAGCCGGTCCCGGCCCGGGGGTGGCTGCGTCCGTACCAGACCCTCGTACGGTCTCTGTCCGCCCGCCCGGCCCCGGCCGAGACCCGTCCCGGACCCGCGCGGCTGCGGGTCGAGGTCGACGGGCTGACGGTGGTGGACCTAGACCAGCCGGTGGAGGGGATCTCGGTGATCCCGGGCGGCCGCGACGGGCTGGCCGAGGTGGAGGTACGGCCGCTGTCGGTGGGCGCGGAGGCGACGCCGGTACGGGCCGCCGGGCGGACGGTGACGGTGACGGGCGCGGACTTCCGGTACCGGGCCGACGTGGGGGTGACCGGTCCGGTACGGCGGCGGACCTGGCGGGTGGTCGAGGGGGCCTGGGGGCTCACGGTGCCGGGGGTTTCGTAGCGCCGGTTCCGCGGCTCGGTCGCGACGCCCCCGCGGGTGCGCGTGCACCCGCGGCCCGGCGGGAGGCCGGTCGCACAGTTCCCGGCGCGCGGGGCCCCTAGACGGGCTCGGTGCCGAACCGTTCTGCCCGGTGGGCCCGCCAGCGCTCCATCATCTGGGCGATCTCCCCGTCCACGAACTCGAAGAACGCGAGTGTCTCGGCCATCCGCCGCCCCGCCGGGGTGTCGGCGCCGAGGCTGCTCACGCCCTCCCGCAGCGCCCCCTCCCAGCGCTTGAGCACGGTCTCCCGGTTGGTGAGGGCCTCGTACCACTGGTCGCTGTGCACCCGGTACCGCTCCCGCCGGGAGCCCGGTTCCCGCTCGCGCGCGACCATGTGCTGCTGGGCCAGGTAGCGCACCCCGCCGGACACCGCCGCCGGGCTGACCTGCAACTGCTCCCCCAGTTCCGCCGAGGTCAGGGTGCCCGGGTCGGACGACAGCAGGGCCGCGAAGATCCGGGCCGGCATGCGCTGCATCCCGGCCTCGACGAGCTGCGCCGCGAAGCTCTCGACGAACTTCGAGACGGCCTCCTCGTCGCGTCCCGTCGCATCCCTAGTCATGGTCACCACCCTAGCCGCGGTTTCTGCACTTCCTTAACTTCACAAATTTCTGAAGTCAGCGTACGTTCGGAACCATGACGAAGGCAATCACGGTCGCCGGGCTGCACAAGTCCTTCGGCCGCACCCACGCCCTGGACGGCCTCGACCTGGACGTCGAGGCCGGCGAGGTGCACGGCTTCCTCGGCCCGAACGGCGCCGGGAAGTCCACCGCCATCCGGGTCCTGCTCGGCCTGCTGCGCCCCGACTCCGGCGCCACGCAGATCCTCGGCCGCGACCCCTGGAAGGACGCCGTGGAGGTGCACCGCAGGATCGCCTACGTCCCCGGGGACGTCGCCCTCTGGCGCAACCTCTCGGGCGGCGAGGTCATCGACCTGTACGGCAGGCTGCGCGGTGGCGTCGACGCCCGCCGCCGGGCCGATCTGCTCGACCGCTTCGAACTGGACCCCACCAAGAAGGGCCGCACCTACTCCAAGGGCAACCGCCAGAAGGTCGCCCTGGTCGCCGCGTTCGCCTCGGACGTGGACCTGCTGATCCTGGACGAGCCGACCTCCGGCCTCGACCCCCTGATGGAGGAGGTCTTCCAGCGCTGCGTGGCGGAGGAGCGCGACCGCGGCCGGACCGTCCTGCTGTCCTCCCACATCCTGAGCGAGGTCGAGGAACTCTGCGACCGCGTCAGCATCATCCGCAACGGCCGTACGGTCGAGTCCGGTTCACTCGCAGACCTGCGTCACCTCACCCGCACCAGCGTGACCGCCGAACTCGCCGGACCGCCGAACGGGCTGGCCCACCTCCCCGGCGTCCACGGCCTCGACGTCCAGGGCCACCGGGTCCGCCTCCAGGTCGACGCCGGGCAACTCACAGCCGTACTCAGCTCGTTGAGCCGGACCGGCGTGCGTTCCCTGACCTCCACGCCGCCGACCCTGGAGGAGCTCTTCCTCCGCCACTACGCGGACGAGGCGGTCACCCGATGACCACCCTCAGCGGCACCGGCACGCTCCTGCGCTTCGCGCTGCGCCGCGACCGCGTGACGACACCGGTCTGGATCGCGGTGAACGCGCTGATGGTCCTCTCCATGCCGAACACGCTGAAGACCCTGTACGGCACGGAGTCCGAACGCACCGATCTCGTCCGTCAGTTGCAGACCAACGCCTCCTTCCGGGCGCTGATCGGCCCGCTCCACGACACCTCGCTCGGCGGTCTGACCGCCTGGCGGGTGGGTGTGTACGCCGGTCTCCTCGCAGCCGTCACCGGCCTGCTCGTCGTCGTACGCCACACCCGCGAGGAGGAGGAGTCCGGCCGGGCCGAGCTGCTGGCGTCCGGCGCGGTGGGCCGCCGGGCGGCGCTGACCGCGGCCCTGCTGGCGGCGGCCGTCGCCAACGGCGTACTGGCCCTGCTGATCACGGCGGGCCTGGCCGGACAGGGGATCGCCGGGGCCCTCTCCTTCGGGCTGGGCCTGGCCGGAACCGGCATGGTCTTCGCGACGACGGCGGCGGTCGCCGTCCAGCTCACCGAGAGCGCACGCCTGGCCCGGGGCCTCACGGCGGCGGTGCTCGGCGCTGCCTTCGTGCTGCGCGCGGCGGGCGACTCGGCCCGTGCCGACGGATCGTCGCCGCTGACCTGGCTGTCGCCGCTGGGCTGGCTGGAGAATCTCCGCTCCTTCGCCGCCGAACGCTGGTGGGTACTGGCGCTGTTCACGGCCGCGGTGCTGGTGCAGGCCGGGGTGGCCTACGTCCTGGCCGGCCGCCGTGACCTGGGGATGAGCTTCTTCCCGGCCCGTCCGGGCCGGGCCACCGGGGCCCTCGGCTCGGCGGCCGCGCTCGCCTGGCGGCTCCAGCGGGGCGCGGTGCTCGGCTGGTCGCTCGGCTTCTTCCTGTCGGGCGTGGTCTTCGGCGGGCTGGCGGAGGGCGCGGCCGACCTGGTCGGGGACAACGAGAACGCCCGCGAGATCTTCGAGCGGATGGGCGGGCACGGGGCGCTCACGGACGCGTTCCTCGCCTCGATGGCCGGCATGCTGGGCCTGGTCGCGGCCCTGTACGTGGTGTCGTCCGTGCTCCGGCTGCACGGCGAGGAGACCGCGGGCCGCGCCGAACCCCTGCTGGCCTGCGCGGTGGGACGGCTGCGCTGGGCGGCCGGGCACCTCGTGATCGCCTTCGGCGGCTCGGCTCTGATCATGCTGCTGGCCGGAGTGGGCCTCGCGGCCGGCTTCGGCAAGGAGGTGGGCCCGGTGCTGGGCGCCTGCCTGGTCCAGCTCCCGGCGGTCTGGGTGATCGGCGGCCTGGCGCTGCTGCTGTACGGAGTCACGCCCCGGCTGGCGCCCGCGGCCTGGGGAGCGGCGGTGGCGGTCCTGCTGATCGGCTGGGTGGGCCCGGCCCTGAACGCTCCCCGCCTCGTCCTGGACCTCTCCCCCTTCGGCCACCTGCCGAAGCTGCCGGGCGAGCAGATGGCGTGGGGGCCGGTGCTGATCCTGCTGGGGCTGGCCGTGCTGCTGGCGGGCGGCGGCCTCGCGGGACTGGGACGCCGGGACATGACCGCCTGACGGCAGGCTCTCAAGTGACGTACTGCTTGATTTCCTCGGTGTCGAGGGCGATACCGACGGGGTCGGGGAGAGTGACCTTGCCCCCGAGCTTCACCACGTGCATGTCCCGGTATCCGTCCTCCGGGTCCGGGTCGCTGTGCACGAGGACCGGGAGGTTGTCCCGGTCGATGAGCAAGCAGACCGGGATACCCGCCTCGGCGAGGCGCGGGGTTTCCCGACCCGGTCCCGGTTGTGGGTGTCCGAGTCGTACGAGGTGATCTCCACGACCTTCAGCACCCCAGGGGTACCGGCCCAGTCCCCCTGCCCCGCGAAGTGCCCCACGGGTAGAGCCTGACGGTGTCGTCCACGCGCTCGGCGAATTCAGCGATCCGATCGAACACGTCGACCGACATCTGGGACGGGGTGCGCTCTGCCATAACCGTCACGGTGCCTCCCTGCGCAGGCACGCACCAGCTTGACCCGTCAGTCGCGATCGGCCGTCGGAATCGGTCGGTGATCAGCCGAACGGTTGATCACTCGACGCGGACACCCAGGCCTTCCAGGCCCCGGATCACGAAGTTCGGCTTCCGCCGCGGCTCCGCGGCCAGGCTCAGCGTCGGGGCCTTCTCCAGCAGGGCCGTCATGGAGGCCGCCAGCTCGATGCGGGCGAGGGGGGCGCCGATGCAGTAGTGGATGCCGGCGCTGAAGGAGATGTGCGGGTTGTCGCGGCGGGTGAGGTCGAGTTCCCCGGGACGGCCGAACACCTCGGGGTCGTGGTTGGCGGAGCCGAAGAGCATCGCGATCTCCGCGCCCTTCGGGATCGTCGTGCCGTCGACCTCGATCTCGTCCAGCACCCAGCGTTCGAAGAGCTGGAGCGGGGTGTCGTAGCGCATCAACTCCTCGACGGCGGTGGGGACCAGGGAGTGGTCGGCGCGCAGGGCGGCGAGCTGGGCGGGGTTGCGGAAGAGGGCGTACCAGCCGTTGACCGTGGCGTTGACGGTCGCCTCGTGGCCGGCGTTCAGCAGCAGGACGGCCGTGGAGATCATCTCCTGCTCGGTGAGCCGGTCGCCCTCGTCGTGTGCGGCGATCAGTCCGGAGATCAGGTCCTCGCCCGGCTCCGAGCGCCGTTCGGCGATCAGCCCGCGCAGGTAGTCGGAGAACTCCACCGAGGCCCGGACCGCCCTCGCGGCCGTGTCCTCGGAGGGGTTCAGCTCGTACATTCCGCAGATGTCCGCCGACCAGGGCCGCAGCGGGGCCCGGTCCGCCTCCGGGATGCCCAGCATCTCGGCGATGACGGCGACGGGCAGCGGTTCGGCGACGTCGGCGAGCAGGTCGCCGCCGCCTTCGTGGACCAGACCGTCGACCAGCTCTCCGGCGAGTTTCGCCACGTACGGCTTGAGCCGCTCGACCGTGCGCGGGGTGAACGCCTTCGACACCAGGCGGCGGATGCGGGTGTGGTCCGGGGGTTCGAGGTCGAGCATGCCGTGGTCGTTGAGCGTGTGGAACGGCTCGTGCTCGGGCGGCGGTGCGGTCCGCCCGAAGTCCTCGTGGGTGAAGCGGTGCTGGTAGGTCCGCCCCAGCCGCCGGTCCCGCAGCAGCGCCGAGACGTCGGCGTGGTGCGGGACCAGCCACTGGTCGGTGGGCTCGTAGTACAGCACCCGGCCCCGGGAACGGAGCTCGGCGTAGGCGGGGTACGGGTCGGCGAGGAAGTCCGGGTCCCAGGGGTCGAAGGCTGCCATGGACGGACGTTAGACCGCCGGTCCCCCTCCTGACCAGGGGTGTCTCAGGGATGACGGGTCGGGCGGGGTCCACCACCGCCAGGTTGGCGTCAGGAGGTGAAGGGTCCGGTCGCCGCGGGCTGCGGGTGTTCGGCCGGGTTCCGGTCGCGCCGGCCGCCCACGGCCTCCGGGTCGGACATGACGATCGCTGCGGCCAGGACCAGGGCCATGACCGGGCCGGCCGGCATGACCAGGAGGAAGGACAGCAGGCTCGTCGAGGACTGGCCGCCCGCCTGCATCTGCCGGACGTGGACGCTCACCGCCGCCATGCCGGTGCAGTGCATGGCCGACACGGCCGCACCCGTCACGAGGCCGGCTCCGACGGTCGCCCGGACCGCGCTGATCGCCACCGCCGCCCAGGGCGCCGCGGTGGCGGCGATCACGGCGATCGCCACGGACAGCACGGACAGCGCGACGGCCGTGGCGTCGTAGTGCACGGTCCCGCCGGTGTGCATCGCGCTCATGCCGAGGTAGTGCCTCGCCGCCACCCCGAGACCGGTGGCGACGCCGGCCGCGCCCAGGGTGACGGGGCCCGAACCCCGGTAGCCGACCAGGAAGACGCCGCAGGCCACCACCGCGATGGCGACGACGAGGCTCAGCAGCGTGCGGGCCGCGTCGTAACTCACCCCCGTGCCGTCGACGCTGAATCCGATCATCGCGATGAAGTGCGTGGTCCAGATGCCGCAGCCGAGGGAGACCGCCCCGAGGGCGAGCCGGCCCAGCCTCTTCTCACCGCGGCGGCGGCCCGCCGAGCGGGTGGTGCGGCACAGGGCCGGCACGGAACCGAGAAACGCCATCAGGCAGGCGACTATCGGGGTGACCAGGCCGTAGTGGCATGTGCGTCCCGGTTCAGCCCGGTGAACCGGGAGAAAAGGGATTGCCCCGGGAGCGGAAGCCCTCTTGGCTGGGCGGCATGGCCGAACTGCGCACCGATCGCCTCCTCCTGCGCCCCTGGCGCGACTCCGACCTCGCACCGTGGGCGGCGCTGAACGCCGATCCCGAGGTGCGGGAGCACCTGGGCGATCCGCTCACCCGTGAACAGAGCGACGCCTCCGTGGCGAGGTTCCAGGCCGAGTTCGACCGGCGGGGCTACGGGTGGTGGGCGGTCGAGGTGCGGGCCACGGGCGAGTTCATCGGCTTCGCGGGCCTGGACGAGGTGGACGAGGACGTGCCGTTCACGGGAGTGGAGATCGGCTGGCGGCTCGCCCGCGCGGCCTGGGGGCAGGGCTATGCCACCGAGGCCGCGCTGGCCGTCCTGGCCCACGGCTTCGACACGCTCGGGCTCGGCGAGATCCTCGCCGTCACCACCACCGCCAACCTCCGTTCGCAGGCGGTGATGCGCCGGATCGGCATGACCCGCGACCCGGCCGGCGACTTCGACGACCCCACCGCACCCGAAGGGCCACTGCGCCCGAACGTGCTCCACCGCATCGCCCGGCCCTAGGGCGTGCTGCGAAAGTCCCGTCGTTCGCCCGGAGGGCGGGCCGTGCGGCGTCAGGTGCGTGCTCCCGGCGTGCCGGGCGGAAGTCCTCGTACGGGATGTACTCGGGCTTTCGCCCGGTGCGGCGAGCGTGCGTGCACGGCGTCGCACGGCAGACGGGACTTTCGCAACACGCCCTAGAAGGTCGATGAAGATCTTGGTGAGGGGTTGTCCGGCCGTCAGGCCGGATACCCCCTGCGGTCATGCACCGGTCGGGGCGATGTGCCAGGT